>NC_020126.1:9862500-10185000 GCF_000331735.1 Myxococcus stipitatus DSM 14675
CGGGTGACAACAGACGCAGGTCGAGTCCTCGAATCGTCTCACGCGCAATCTTCCCCGCCGGGTCGAACAGGCCCATGGCGAACGCGTCGAACACCGCCGTGTCCCAGTAGCCGCGTCCGGACCGCAGCTCCTCCAGGTTGGAGGCCAGCGCGAATTGGTGGTCCGTGAGCTTCTCCGCCATCGCGCGGCGGATGGACTCACCGGCGGCGCGGTAGCGAGTCGCTCGCGCGGAGTCCCCCACGCGCTCGGCGAGCACCGCCGCGTCGCACAGGCCCCGCGCCGCCGTCAGACTCGTGTACGCCCACGCGCGCTGACGCCCGTTCCAGTGGGTCTCCCAGATGGACGAGTCCGGACGGATGAGTCCTGTCTCCGGGTCGATGAGCGCCACCAGCGCATCCGCGACCTTCGTCGAGACGGTGGGCCAGGTCTGGTTCACCAGCGAGAGGTCGCCCGTGGTGCGCTCGTAGTGCCGCAGCGCCCAGAGGAACAGGCCGAAGCCATCGAACTCCAGGTTCGGTCCCGCCTCGTTGAAGTCCGTCTCCTCCACGCCGAAGCCGTGGTAGCGCGTGAGGGTGATGAGGTACGGCGGCATGCGGTAGGGCTGGAGCTCGCGCCAGTGCTGGAAGCGGCCGCTGTCCGCGTTCAGGTAGTACGACAGGGCCTCGCGGGCCTCGCTCCGCATGCCCAGCGTGGCCATCGCCGCCGCCGCGTAGGCGCCGTCTCGAATCCACGCATAGGTCCATTGGCCTGGAGGAAGGCTGGCCAGCACCGCGCCCTTGCCCGCGTGCTTCACGATGCCCGGCAGCGCGGCGGGTGCGCCATTCGGCGCCTTGAAGCGCGTCAGGCGCGGCTCTCCATCGCGGCCCAAGGACTCACGCAGGAAGGTCTCTGATTCGCGCACCTGCGCCATGTGCAGCACCACGGCGGAGTGGCGCACGAGCGTCTCTTCGTTCGCCGCGGCGCCCGAGGGGACTTTCACCGTGTCCGTCTGGAAGGAGGCCCAGCGCGCCACCTCCGCGTCCACGAGGGACTTCGCGTCGGAGGTGCCGACGTAGTCGGAGAGCCATTGCCTCGCGGTGGCCATGCCGTCCGGGTTCCCCAGGTGCACGAAGGCCACGCCGGCCCACTTCTCCGAGCCCGCCGCGATGTCCCCCAGGTTGAACTGATACGCGGAGGCCCAGCCTGTCTGCGCGGAGGGCGCGGCCGTGAAGTCTCGCAGGTCCTGCTGTCCACCGTTCTTCACGGTGATGAAGCCATTGCCAGCCCCCGAGTCGCCCGAGGTCCACGCGGCCTTGCGAGCCGCCGCGCCCAGCGGGCGTCCCACGACGACGCCCGCAAAGCCCTTCTCGACGAAGTCATCGCCGTGCACCTCCAGGGTCTCGCCGTTCTCGTCCAGCTCCGACATGACTCCGGGGCGGCCGAAGCCCAGGTGGAAGTTGTGGAGGGAGAACACGCTGACGCCCGGGGACGTGGACGCGCCGGTGTTGCGCACGCGCAGCGCCATCACGAAGGCGGCGTGGGGCACGGATTGAGGCGCGAAGACATACGTCGTGACCTCCAGCGGTCCCACGCGCTGGACGAGGGTGGCCAGGCCCGTGCCGCCGGTCCTGCCAGGAGCCCAGGGGGCGTAACCACTGGCATCCAGGTCCGCGGCCTGGGTGTTCATCCAGCGCTGAGTGCCCTCGGAGCGCAGGCCGAAGAACGCGTCGAACAACACGTCGCGCGAGTGCACGACGCGAGGCTGGCCGCGAACGTAGACGTCATTGCCTGACGCGTCGATGACGGGCTCTTCCGTGGCGAAGAGGTGCTCGCGGAAGTGCGACACCTTCTTCTCCTCCAGGTCCAGCATCACCGCGCCGTGCCCGTTGGACGACGCCAGCTTCAAGAACGTGCGTCGGACCGCCACCTCCGCCCGAGCCTCCGGCGACAGGCCCCACAGCAGGGACGCCAGGAGGAGCGCGACGCTCGAAGTCACCCGGCCACGGCACAGGAGGTGGATGCGCATGATGCGGCGGATTCTGGTGTGCTTTCACCAACCGTGACCAGTCTTTGGTGGGCCACGCCCTCCTTTTCGGGGCCGAGAATCACAACCCAGTGACCCGGGTGACGAAGACCCGCGAAGATGCGGGCCATGATGCTCAAGACCCTCCAATGGGTGGGAATCGCCGCCGGACTCCACGGGTGCACCCCCCCATGCACCCTCTGGGAGGGAGTGGTGCCCTGGCCCGATGAGCACACCTCCAGGAAACTTGTCGACCCGTTGGAAGCAGGCGCGGCACTCGCCGCCGCGAGCGCCATCCGCGAGGTGGTGAGCAGCCCTCCTTTCCCCAACCTGTTCACGGGATGCTCGAGCCCAGAGCAAGGCTTGGATGTCTCCGTCTTCACGGGCCAGACACCCGGCCTGTACTTCGTTGCCGTCGAGCAGCGATTCGACCGTTGCGGTGGCGCCAGCGGCCGCGTCCTCGATTGGTGGGAGGTCTACGCCGTCACGGCGCAAGGCGTCGTCGTCGCCAAGGCCGCACCCCCCGAATCGCCCAACCCCTGACGCGGATGTGTCTTCGCCAACGCTGACCCGTCTTTGTCTTTTCGAAAGCACATCAACACGACTAGCCTGACTTCACAGACTTAGCGGAAATCTCCACACGAGTGAGCGCAAGGCGTTCGCAGCAGGAGGTCCCATGTCGGTCGTCCGAAGGGTGCTGGTCTCGTTGTTGCCGTGCCTGGTGCTGGCCGCGAGCGCTTCCTGGGCTCAAACCTCCAGCGGCTTCGTGAACTGGGAGCATCCCCATGTGCATCCCCTGGAGCTGACGCCGGATGGCTCCCGCCTCCTGGCCGTCAACACCGCGGACAACCGACTGCTGGTGTTCTCCCTCGCCAGCGGCACGCCCGTCCTCACCGCGTCCATCCCCGTGGGACTCGACCCCGTGTCCGTGCGCGCTCGAAGCAACACGGAGGCCTGGGTCGTCAACCACGTCTCCGACAGCGTCAGCATCGTCGACCTCACCACCTCCAACGTGAAGGCCACCGTCCCCACCGACGATGAGCCCGCCGACGTCGCCTTCGCAGGCTCTCCCCAGCGCGCCTTCATCTCCTGCTCGCAGGTCAATCGCGTCCTCGTCCTCGACGCCTCCAATCCCCTCGCCACGCCCACCCGCCTGGCCCTGCAAGGCGAGGAGCCTCGCGCGCTCGCCGTCAACGCGGCGGGCACCCAGGTCTATGTGGCCTTCTTCGAGTCCGGCAATCGCACGACCGTCCTCGGCGGCGGCAACGCCATGGGCAGCGGCGGCTTTCCTCCCAACGTCGTGAGCAGCAGCGCCGGCCCCTACGGCGGCGTCAATCCACCGCCCAACTCCGGCAGCGCCTTCAACCCACCGAAGAAGACAGGCAATCCCAACCCGCCTCCCGTCGGCCTCATCGTGAAGAAGGACGCCAGCGGCCGCTGGCTGGATGACAACCGGGGCGACTGGACCCGCTTCGTCTCCGGCACCAGCGCCGCTTCATCCGGACGCCGCGCCGGCTGGGACCTGCCCGACCGGGACCTCGCCATCATCAACGCCTCCACGCTCGCCATCACCTACGCCAGCGGACTGATGAACCTGGACATGGCCCTGTCCGTCCATCCCGGGGGCCGCGTCGTCGTCGTGGGCACCGACTCGACGAACGAGGTCCGCTTCGAGCCCAACCTCAAGGGCCGCTTCCTCCGCGTCCTCGCCGCCTCTGTCGACCCCGCCAATCCCGCAACCGTCGCCCGCTTCGACCTCAACCCTCACCTCACGTACACCACGCCCACGCTGCCCCAGGCGACTCGCGACGTGGCGCTCGGAGACCCGCGCGGCATCGCCTGGAACACCGCGGGCACTCGCGCCTACGTGACGGGCATGGGCTCCAACAACGTCGCCGTGATGGACGACACCGGCGCACGCATCACCCAAATCAACGTCGGCGAGGGCCCCACCGGCGTCGTGCTCTCGGGCACCCGCCTCTACGTCCTCAACAAGTTCGCGGCCAGCCTGTCCGTCATCGACACCGCCACGAACACCGAGCTCTTCCGCGTGCCGTTCTTCGACCCCACCCCCGTCGCCATCAAGGCCGGCCGGCCCCACCTCTATGACACCCACAAGAGCTCGGGCCTGGGCCACGTCGCCTGTGCGTCGTGTCACATCGACGGACGGCTCGACCGGCTCGCGTGGGACCTGGGGGACCCTTCCGGAAACATGAAGGCCGTCACCGGACAGAACCTGGGCATGGGCATCCCCGGGCTGACGGCGGGCTTCCAGTCGTGGCACACGATGAAGGGCCCCATCACCACCCAGACACTCCAGGACATCATCGGCAAGGAGCCGCTGCACTGGCGCGGAGACCGCGCGGGACTCGAGGAGTTCAACGACGCCTTCCAGAGCCTCCAAGGCGACGACACCCTCCTCACCCTCGTGGAGATGCAGCAGTTCGAGAACTTCCTCGCCACGCTCACCTTCCCACCCAATCCCTTCCGCAACCTCGACAACTCCCTGCCCACCAGCCTGCCCCTGCCCGGCCACTTCACCACCGGCCGCTTCGGCACCGCCGGCCAACCCCTGCCCAACGGGAACGCGGTCAACGGCCTGCGCATCTACCGCCCACCGCGCCTCCTCGACTCGGGCCGCTTCGCGTGCGCGACGTGCCACACGCTGCCCACGGGCATGGGCGCGGACGTGCTGTGGAATGGCAACCAGTTCGTCCCCTTCGCCGGAGGCCCCAGCGGCGAGCGCCACACGGGCCTCATCTCGGTGGATGGGTTCTCGAACGTGACGATGAAGATTTCGCAACTGCGCAACCTCTACGAGAAGGTCGGCATGGAGTTCACGCAGACGTCGAACCTCGCGGGCTTCGGCTTCTCGCATGACGGCGGCGTGGACTCGATTGCGCGCTTCCTCACCCTGCCCGTGTTCACCCTCCAGAGCGACCAGGAGGTGGCCGACATGGTGGCCTTCATGCTGGCGTTCTCCGGCTCGGACCTGCCCAAGGGCACGAACACCACCGTCGCCGAGCCCCCCGGCCCCGACAGCAAGGACACCCACGCGGCCGTCGGCAAGCAGGTGACGTTGACCTCGGCCAGCCCCACGCCCGCGCAGACGACCACTCTGACCGCGCTCCTCTCCCTCGCCGACACCGGCAAGGTGGGCCTCGTCGTCAAGGGCCTCCAGGGCGGCGTGGCGCGAGGATTCACATACATGGGCGGCGGCCTCTTCCAGACCGACCGCGCGGCCGAGACTGTCACCGCGTCCCTGCTGCAAACCCTCGCACGCGCCGGAGGCGAGCTGACCTACACCGTGGTGCCCAAGGGCTCCGAGGTCCGCATCGGCATCGACCGGGACCTGGACGGCGCGCTGGACCGCGATGAGCTGGACCGGGGCACGCGCCCCGATGACCCGGCCAGCCGCATCAGCCCTTGAGGCGCGCGCTCACGGACGCGCGCCGAGCGACTCCAGCAGCTTCAGCGCCTCTTCGTGCTTCGGCGCCAGCACGAGCGACTTCTCGAGACGGGCGATGGCCGCGTCCGCGCGGCCCGCCTGGATGTACCCTCGCGCGAGGCCGACGTGCGCCTCCACGTCCTGGGGGAAGAGCGCGACGTTCACCTCGAACACCTTCACCGCGTCGGCGACCTTCCCACTCCCCAGCAAGTCATTCCCCAGCCCGCCCAGCGCCTCCGAGGACTGGTGCTCGGGCACGCCCGCGGCGTGCCGCTCCTTGAACCACGCCAGCGCGGTGTCCACGCCCTCGAGCCGGACAAGCAGGTCCGCCGTCCCATACGGCCCTCGGGGAATGAAGACATGCCCCTTCCAGCCATACTCCCGCGCCACGGCGTCGGCGAGCATCGCCAGGAGGAACCGCCCGTTGTCGGAGTTGGTCATCAGCACCACGCCGCTGCCCGTGTTCGAGTACGCCACCAGCTGCGAGCGATAGCCCTCCACCCAGCCCCCATGGGCGAAGTAGCTCGGGTCCTCCTGGAGTCGGAAGCCCAGCCCGAAGCGCTCCTGCTGCCACGGCGGCGGAGGCTTCGGCCCCGTCGGCCCCGGCCCCTGTCGCGACAACAGCTCCTTCGCCATCGCCCAAGACACCACCCGCCGAGACGTCCCCGCCCGCGCCTTCGAGACCTCGATGGCGAAGCGCGCCAGGTCCGACGGCGTCGTCCACAGCCCGGCGGCGGCCTGGTCCGGATACGTGTGCCATCCCCCCGGAAGACTCGAGCCATCCGCGTGAGTCCCCGTCGCCGCCAGCGGCACGAGCGCCGGGGGCAGCGGCTGCTCGAAGGTGCTGTGCTTCATGTCCAGGGGCCGCAACACCGTCTCGTGCATGATGCGCGCGAAGGGCCGCTCCAGCACATCCACCATCACCTGCTGGACGACGCTCAGCCCCAGGTTGCTGTAGCGCGCCACCGCTCCCGGCTCCGCCACCACGCGCACCGGAGGCGAGTTCGCCGGCGCCTTGCCTTCCAGGCTCTCCACCAACGTGGGCACCGGCGCTCCCGCCGCGTACCCATCAAAGCCATGCATCGGCAGTCCCGCGCTGTGGCTGAGCAGACGCCGCAGCGTCACCTTCTCCTTTCGCGTGAAGGGACTGTCCGGCACCTTCCACGACACCAGCCTGCCGTTGACGTCCTCATCGAGCGACCAGCGCCCCCGCTGCGCATGGTGCGCCACCGCGAGCGCCGTCATCGGCTTGCTGATGGAGCCCGCCTGGAACAGCGTCTCCAGCGTGACGGGCTCAGCGCCTCCCGCCCGCGTCACCCCGAAGGACTTCGCCCAGCGCAGCGAGTTCCCCTCGAACACCGCGATGCTCAGCCCGGGGAGCTCGTAGAGCGCCATCCACTCCGCGAGCGTCAGGCGCCGCTGCCCACCGCCGGGCAGCGGCACGGCCTCCAGCCCCGCCTCCACGCGCGCCACGCGGGCGGACTCCTCGGCGCGGTGCAGCCACTGCGTCGCGGGCCTGGGTGCATCCGCCCCCGTGAGCCATGAAACAGCCAGGCCCCCAAGGACAACCACCGAGGCGACCCGGCCCCCCAGGGTCTCTCGACACCCCACGACCTTCGATGGCGCGCCGCGCCAACGCCCGACCCTGTTCCAGAGCATCCGCACTCCCTCCCAAGCAGAGAGGACGCGGGATGCGCCCTCGTCTGGAGCGCGGCAACCTACGGCGGCGCGAAGACCCTATGGGCACCAGCCATCCCGGGTTGTGTCATGCTTCCGCCATGAATGACGGGGGGACGCGTTCAGCGCGCAACCCTCGAAGTGGCGTGAGGACGCAACCACTTGTCGCCCACCCATGTTTCAGGTCATGCGACTTTCAGAAGCGCCGTTCGTTGCACAGCCCTCGGGCAGCAGGGCCGAGACACGGGGGGGAAGATGACGAGATACGACGGGTCTACGCTGAGACTCTGGAAGACGCTCATATGCTTCTTGCGAGTCCTCATGACGCAGGTGCTCTATCTGGCACCGCTGTTCTGGTTCATGGAGCTGTCCCAGAACATCGCCTGGCACTGGATGAACGATGATTGGGGTTGGCATTACCCCACCTCCCCGTATCACTGGTTCTCGTTCGCCAGCATGATTCTGTGGGCCGGCTGCGTGGGCCTGCTGTGGACCCTGCACTACTTCTTCTTCTACCCGCGCAAGGTGAAGGTCTGGACCCGCGTGGCCATCGGGACGGTGGTGTGCTGGCTGGGGGAGTGGTTCGGCGGCTACCTGGCGGCGAATGTCTTCGATTACCCGCTCCAGGTGTGGCCCGGCTCGCCGCTCATCTACGTCCACTACGCCGCCCTGTTCTTCTGGGTCAGCAACGTCATCGTCTACCACCTCGTCACCGTGAACGTGGTGGACCTCACGCCCACGTATGACGCGCCGCCGGAGCCGGGCGCCGCCCGCGCGCAGGTGGTGGCCTGAGCCTCCGCGTCAGCCCGGGCTCGCGGTGGCGTTGTGCCCTTCCAGGGGCAGCTTGAGTCTCGCGCGGCACCCCCGCCCCTCGGGGCGGTTCTCCAACCGGAGGGTGCCGCCGTGGGCCTCGGCAATCTGCCGGCACAGCGCCAGGCCGATGCCGCTGCCCTGGGGCTTGGTCGTGAAGAAGGGCACGAAGAGGTTGCCCGTGTCCGCCAGGCCCGCACCTTCGTCCTCCACCCAGACCTCCACCGCGCCGGGCGACAGCACCGCCCAGGACACCCAGACCTGGCTCGCCTGGGACTCCGTCAGCACCGCGTCCACCGCGTTGCGCACCAGGTTGATGAGCATCTGCTCGAGCTGGTCCGAGTCCCCTCGGACCACCAGCGCCGGCCCCGCCCGCACCTCCACCGGACGCCGCGTCTCCAGCGCCGCCACGCGCCGCACCCAGCCGTCCACCTCCACGCCCGCGAGCACCGGCGGAGGCAGGCGCGCCAGCCGCGCATACGCGGACATGAAGCGCGCCAGGGCCTCCGAGCGCCGCGCGACGATGCCCAGGCCGCTCTTCGCGTCGTCCTCCCAGTCGGAGGGACGCGGCTCCTGCATCAGCAGGTCCCTCAGCGACTCCGCGATGGACTGGATGGGTGACAGCGAGTTGTTGATTTCATGGCTCAGCACCCGCACCAGCCGGCGCCACGCCTCGCGCTCCTGCTCGCGCAGCGCCAGCCGCAGGTCCGCCAGCACCACCAGGTGGTGCGGCAGGCCCCCTTGCCGGAAGCCTCCGCGCCGCAGCTCGTAGGGCCCGCCCTCCTCCGCGAAGGTGCGCGACAGCCGCCGAGGCGCCGGCCCCTCCAGCAGGTCCGCCAGCCCCAGCGCCCCCGCGCCCTTGCCCATCAACTGGGAGCGCGACTGGCCCAGGAGCTTCTCGCCCGCACGGTTCACCAGCCGCAGCGTCCCCGCGGCGTCGAAGGCCAGCACCCCGACGTCAATCTCCTCCATCACCTGCTCGAGCAGCGCGCCCGCCTCCAGCGCGCCCAGCCGCTGCTCGCGCAGCGTGTCGCCCAGGGCATTCACCTCCAGGAGGACCTCGCCCAGCGCATCGCCCGCACGCGCCCCGCGGCCGCGCGTGGAGTAGTCCCCCTCGCGCAGCGCCGCCAGGAGGTTGGCCAGGGCGTGCAGCGGGCGCGTCACCCGCTCCCGCACCAACAGGCCCACGCCCAGGAAGACGCCCACCACCAGCGTGGTGAGCGTCCAGCGGACCTTCGAGGAGAAGTCTCCCGTCCACACCAGCGCGAGCGAGGCCACCACGCCTGGAATGCCCGCGAGCCACACCAGCGCGAGCACCTGCAGGTCATGTGGCCAGGGCTCGCGCCGCCGCTTCACCGTGCTCCCTTGATTCCGTAGTACTGGAGCCGACGGTACAGCGCGCTGCGAGACAAGCCCAGTCCCTTGGCCGCCTCGCTCACGTTGCCCTCCTGCCGCGCGAGCGCGCGCTCGATGAGGTAGCGCTCCACCTCCTCCAGCGTCATCTCCTCCAGGCGGGACAGGCCCTCGCGGCCCGCGCGGCGCAGCAGCAGGTCCTCCGCCGACACCTCGTCGCCCACGGACATCAGCAGCGCGCGCTCCACCGCGTGCTCCAGCTCACGCACGTTGCCCGGCCACGGGTAGGCCAGCAGCGCCTCCAGCGCGCCCGGCGTCATCCGCAGGGTGTTGCGGCCGTAGCGCTTGCCGTGCTCGGCCAGGAAGTGCGAGGCCAGCAGCGGGATGTCCTCGCGCCGCTCGCGCAGCGCGGGCAGCGGAATCTCCACCGTGTTGAGGCGGTACAGGAGGTCCTCGCGGAAGCGGCCCTCCGCCACGGCCTTGGCCAGGTCCACGTTGGTGGCGCTCACCACGCGCACGTCCACGCGCCGCGTCTTGGACGAGCCCACCGGGTGCAGCTCCCCCGTCTGGAGCACGCGCAGGAGCTTCGCCTGCTGCGACAGCGGCATGTTGCCAATCTCATCCAGGAAGAGCGTGCCTCCGTCCGCCAGCTCGAAGCAGCCCGTGCGGTCCGTCTTCGCGTCGGTGAAGGCGCCCTTCACGTGGCCGAACAGCTCGCTCTCGAAGACGCCCTCCGACAGGCCGCCGGAGTTGACCGCCACGAAGGCGCGGTCCGCCCGGGTGGACGAGGCGTGGAGAAGCCGGGCCACCACTTCCTTGCCCGTGCCGTGCTCCCCCGTCACCAGCACGTTGGCCGCGGAGGGCGCCACGCGCTCGATCATCCGCCGCACCGGCACCATGGCGCGCGACTCGGACACCAGGTCGGGCAGCCCCGACTGGGCGCGGCGCAGGTGCTGGTTCTCGTCCTCCAGCCGGCGGCTGCGCTTGAGCGCCCGGGACAGCTCCAGCTGCGTGCGCAGCGTGGCGAGCAGGCGCGTGTTGTCCCACGGCTTCTGCACGTAGTCGCGCGCGCCGCCGCGCATGGCCTCCACCGCGCCCTCCACGCTGCCCCAGGCGGTCATCACCACCACGGGCAGCGTCGCGTCCTGCGCGCGGATGCGGCTCAGCAGGTCCATGCCCTCCTTCCCGGAGGTGGTGTCGCGTGCGTAGTTCAGGTCCATGAGGACCAGGTCCACGTCCTCGGTCTCGAGGGTGGCGAGCGCGCCCGCGGGCGACTGCGCCGTGACGACGGCGTGCCCGTCCCGCTTCAGGAGCAGGCGCAGGGCCTCCAGCACGTCGGCCTGGTCATCCGCGACGAGGATGCGCGAGGGCCGGGCCGCCGGAGCGGACACGGGCGCGGGCGCGGGCGCGGGGGTGGTGGGTGGGACAACGGGGGTGGTGGGGGAGAAGACAGGTTGGGGCTCGGACACGGAAAGTCATCCCAGAGAAGAAGAGTGTGCCTGAAACAAAGGACTCAGCCTCCACGCAGCACGGAGGCCGGGTCCACGCCCGCCGCACGACGAGCCGGGAGCCAGCTCGCCAGCCAGGCGGTGACCAGTAACAGCAAGCAGACGGAGGCCATGACTCCGACATCCAGGGCCTCCATTCCGTACAGCAGACCTTCCACGGCCCGGTGCGCCGACAACGTGCCCACCAGTCCCAGCGCCAGGCCCCATCCCACACGGCGAAGCGACTGGCCCACCACCAGTCGCAGGACATCCGCCGAACGAGCGCCCAGGGCCAGTCTCACACCCATCTCTTGCTCTCGTTGTGCCACGGAATAGGACATGACGCCGTAGATGCCCACCGCGGCCAGCACCAGTGCCAGCACGCCGAAGGCCCCCAGCAACACGGCTCGGAATCTCGGCAATCCCAAGTCCGTGGACAATCTTTCTTCCAGCGTCGCCACCTGCGCGAGCGCCACCATCGAATCCAGCGCGCGCAGCTCCTCGCGCACCACCGCTTCCAAGGCCTGGGGCGCCAGGTCTCCCACGGCCCGCACGGCGAGCTGCCCGTCCGTGGTCCCCTCCTGCCCCATGGGCACGTAGACGGTGGGCTCGTGTCCGGCCGTGATGCCCGCGTACGCGACATCCCGGACCACGCCGACCACCGTCGTCCAGAGGGGGTTGCCGGCCGCGTCGCTCCCGCCGAAGCTGACGCGCCGGCCCACCGCGTCCAGGCCGGGGAAGACCTCCCGGGCGAAGCGCTCGCTGACCACCATGACGCGCGGGGCATCGGCCCCATCCGACTCGGCGAGCCGGCGTCCCGCGAGCAGCGGCACCCTCAGCGCCTCCAGGAACCCCGGCGTGGCGACGTTGAACAGCGCATGGGGCCGAGGGGAGACGTCCTCCGTCCCTTCCGCCCAGTAGCCGGCGCGGCCGATGGAGCCCCCCGCGGGGAGGCTCACGCCCACCCCCACGGCGGCGACCTCCGGACGCGCGGCGAGGCGTGACGTCAGCGCCAGATGGAACGCCGACGCCTGCTCCGCGGAGCCATACCGGATGGCGGGCAGCGCCAGCCGCGCGACCAGCACCCCCTTGGGGTCCAGGCCCGGGTCCGCCTGGTACAGCCGCCAGAAGCTCTTGAGCATCAACCCCGCCCCGCAGACGAGCATCAGCGCCAGCGCCACCTCCGCCACCACCAGCATCGAGTGCGCGCGGCTCCGAGCCGACTCCGTCGCCCCCCGTCCCAGGACCGAGGCAGGCGACATCCGGCTCTTCCTCAACGCCGGCAAGAGCCCCACCCCCACCCCGGTCGTCAGCGTCACCCCCAGCGCGAACGCGAGGACGCGGCCGTTGATGCCCATGTCGCTCGCGCGGGGCAGCCGGCCGCCTCCCACCATCAACACCAGGTCCGTGGTCCACAGCGCCAGCAGCACGCCGCCCACGCCGCCCATCAACGCGAGCAGCAGGCTCTCCGTGAGGAGCTGCCGCACCAGCCTTCCACGCCCGGCGCCCAGCGCCACGCGGATGCCCAGCTCCCGCTGCCGGGCCGCCGCGCGCGCCAGCTGGAGGTGCGCCACGTTCGCCGCCGCCAGCAGCAGCACCAGCGACACCGCGCCCAGCATCACCCACAACAGGCGACTCACATCCCGGGTGACCAGGTCCTGGAAGCGCATCACCCCCACCAGCAGCTCCGTGTCCTTCTCCTCGCCCAGCCGCGCGCCCACGACCTTCATCTCGTGGCGCGCCGACTCCAGCGTGGCCCCGGGCGCCAGCCGCCCCATCACCCCGAAGGCGCGATGGCCGCGCTCCGTGCGGTCTCTCGACGTGGCCGCGCCCGGCAGGCTGTCGAACGGGAGCCAGACCTCCGTGGAGGGGTTGGGAATCTGGAAGGACGGCGGCATCACGCCCACCACCGTGTAGGGCTGCCCGCTCAACGTCATGGTCGAGCCCAGCACCTGGGGCGTCCCGCCCTCCTTCAGCCACCGCGCATGCGAGAGCACCACCCTGGGCGCGTCGCGCTCTTCCCCGGTGAAGGTCCTCCCCAGCGCGGCCGTCACGCCAAACGCGCCGAAGAAGTCCCCCACCACCATGGCCCCGCGAACCATCTCCGCGTCACCCGAGCCCGTGCGGTTGAGGAGGTCGGCGGACACCGCGCTCAGCGGGTGAATCTGGGTGAGCTGGCTCGCCAGGTCCTCGTAGTTGGGGAGGCTGTAGCGCGACCGGCCCTGCTGCTGCGGTTGCTCCGCCGAGAGCACCACCAGCCGCTCCGGCTCCGGGAAGGGCAGCGGGCGCAGCAGCACCGCGTCCACCATGCTGAACAGCGCCGTCGTCACGCCGATGCCCAGGGCCAGCACCAGCACCGCCGCCAGCGTGAAGGCCGGCGACTTCCGCAGGGTGCGCAGGGCGTAGCGCACGTCCATCGTCACATCGCTCAACATGGGAGGCAACTCCTGTGCGGTTGCATCAGGGTTTCACTTCTGGAGCCAGCCGTCCGCGAGCTGGATGATGCGATTTCCGTAGGCCGCGTTGGCCTCCGAGTGGGTCACCTGGATGATGGTGGTGCCCTGCTTGTTGAGCGTCTGGAACACCTCCATGATGTTCTTCGCCTGCTGCGAGTGGAGGTTTCCCGTGGGCTCGTCCGCCAGCAGCACCTTGGGCGAGGCGATGAGCGCGCGGGCGATGCCCACCAATTGCTGCTGACCGCCGGAGAGCTGCGAGGGGAACAGGTCCTTCTTCCCCACGAGCTGGAAGCGGTCCAGCATGTCGCCCACCAGCGCCTCGCGCTCCCCGCGCTTCAAGTCGCGGTAGGACAGCGGCACCTCCAGGTTCTCCGCCACCGTGAGGTTGTCCAGCAGGTGGTACTGCTGGAAGACGAAGCCGATGGTGCGCCGCGACAGCTCGCCGCGCTCCTTGAGCTTCATCCCGTGCACGGCGTGGCCGTCGAGGAAGTACTCGCCCTTCCACTCGGCGTCGAGCATGCCCATCACCGACAGCAGCGTGGACTTCCCCGCGCCGGACGGGCCCATCATCGTGACGAACTCACCGGCCTGGATGTCCAGGTCGATGTTGCGCAGCACCCAGACGCGACCTCCGGCCAGGGGATAGGACTTCTCGATCTGCCGCAGGGAAATCAGAGGGGAGGACATGGTCGAAGCTTTCGTGCTCACTCGGAGCGCAAGGAGATGATGGGGTCCACGTTCGACGCGCGCCGCGCCGGCAGCCACGTCGCCAGCAGCGCCACCGTGCTCAAGAGCGCCGCGACCCCCACGAACGTCCACGGGTCATACGCCGTCACGCCGTACAGGAGAGACCCCAGGAAGCGGGCCAGCCCCAGCGACATCACCAGCCCCACGGCCACGCCCAGGCCCACCAGGTTCAACCCCTGGCGCAGCACCAGCAGCAGCACGTCGGAGCGGGCGGCCCCCAAGGCCATGCGGATGCCCATCTCCCGCGTGCGCCGCGCGACGGAGTAGCCGACGACCCCCGCGATGCCCAGCGCGGCCAGCAGCAGCGCGGTCCCCGCGAACAAGCCCATCAGCCAGGCCGACAGGCTCCGCGAGCCGATGGACTCGTCCACCAGTCGAGAGAGCGGCGCCACGCTGTACAGCGGAACGTCCGAGTCCACCGCGCGCAACTCCGCCTCCACCGCGGTGCGCACGGACTCGGGAGCGCCGGACTTCACGCGCACGGCGAGGCCCACATAGGCGGTCGGCACCGCCGCCAGGGACCAATAGGCCGCGGGGCGCGCGGGCGAGGAGATGCCCCACTCGCGCAGGTCGTCCACGACGCCCACCACCGTCGACCACTGCGTCCTGGGCTCCAGCGAGATGCGCTGCCCCAGCGCGTTGCCCTTCGGCCAGTACAGGTCCGCGAAGGTCTTGTTGATGACCACCTCCGCGGGGGCATCCAGCGCGCCCATCGTCTCGTGCAGCCGGCCCTGGAGCAGCCTCACGTTCAACGTGTGCAGATACCCCGGGCTCGCCACGCGGAAGTCCACGGCCGGAGGAATCTCGCCCGGCGTCTCGGGCCGGCCCTCGAACTCGAGTCCCCGCGTGGTGGTGCCTCCGAGCGGCAGCAGGTCCGTCAATCCCACCGACTCCACGCCAGGGAGCGTCTTCAGTCGCTCCAGCAGGTCGCGCTGGAAGGCCAGCTTCCGGGACGGCTCCGAGTAGCGCGCGGCGGGCAGCGCGAAGCGCCCCGTGAGCACTCCCTCCGGCGTGAAGCCCTCATCGACCTCGCGCAGCGCGTGCAGGCTCTTCATCACCAGGCCCGCGCCCACCAGCAACACCAGGGCGAGCGCGACCTGCCCCACCACCAGCCCCGCGCGCAGCCGCCCGGAGCGTCCGCCCTCCGTCCCGCGCGAGCCCTCGCGCATCGTCGCGCTCAGGTCCGCGCGGCTTGCTTGCAGCGCGGGCACCAGGCCGAACACCAGGCCCGTGAGCAGCGACACGCCCACGGTGAAGACCACCGACGTCGGGTCCAGCCGCACCTGCGACGCGCGAGGCAGCCCGTCACCCACGAAGGCCAGGAGCGCGTCCGTGCCCCACATCGCGAACAGGAGCCCCAGCCCTCCGCCGACCACGGACAGGACAAGGCTCTCCGTGAGGAACTGCGCCACCAGGCGCCCCCGGCTCGCGCCCAGCGCCGCGCGGATGGACACCTCGCGCTCACGCGCCGCCGCACGCGCCAGCATCAAGTTGGCCACGCTGCTGCACGCCACCAGCAGCACGAAGCCCACCGCGCCCAACAGCAGCCACAGCGTCCCGCGCACCTTGCCGACGATGCGGTCCTCCAGCGGGGTGGTGCGGATGGCCCAACCAATCCCCTGGTAGCGAGGCTCCCCCGCTTCCATCTCCTGGGCGGTGCGGGCCACGTCCGCGCGCACCTGCGCCATCGACACGCCCGGCTTCATCCGCGCAAGCGAGCTGAAGTGCCGGTCCGTGCGCGAATGGACCCAATCCGCGCGAGGAACCAAGGGCACGTAGAGCTCGGCTCGCAAGGGATACGCGACGCCTCGGGGCAGCACGCCCACCACCGTGTACGGCTCGCCGTCGAGCTGCATCGTCTTGCCCAGCACCTGCGGGTCCTCCGCGAAGTGCGCGCGCCACGCCTTGTGCGTCAGCACCACGACCTTCTGCGCGCCCGGCGTCGCCTCCTCCTCGGTGAAGCCTCGGCCCAGCGCGGGCGTCACGCCCAGCGTGGGGAGCATCGTGGCGGTGCCATGCACCACGCCGAAGCGCTGCGGCGCTCCGCCCCCCGTCAGCGTCATGTCCCGCCACGTGTACGCCGCCACCGAGCTGAACACGCGCGGCCGGGTGCTGAAGTCCTGGTACTCCGGAATGGAGATGCCGACGTCCTCCAGGCCCGCCATCCGGATGTCGTTGGACAGATGCAGCAATCGCTCCGGCTCCTCGAGGGGCGGAGGCGTGAGCAGCACGCCATTCACCACGCTGAAGACCGCGCTGTTGGCGCCGATGCCCAACGCCAGCGCGAGCACCGCCACCAGCGTGAAGCCCGGGCTCGCTCGCAGCGAGCGCAGCGTGTAGCGCAAGTCTCGAAGCAACGTCTCCATGGTGTCCCTACTCCGCCTTCAACGAGATGATGGGGTCCACACGGGAGGCACGCCGCGCGGGCAGCCATGTCGCCAGCAGCGCCACCATGCTCAGGAGCGCCGCGACCCCTACGAAGGTCCACGGGTCATACGCCGTCACGCCGTACAGGAGGGACCCCAGGAAGCGGGTCAGCCCCAGCGACATCACCAGCCCCACCGCCACGCCCAGGCCCACCAGCTTCAACCCCTGGCGCAGCACCAGCAGCAGCACGTCGGAGCGGGCGGCCCCCAAGGCCATGCGGATGCCCATCTCCCGCGTGCGCCGCGTGACGGAGTAGCCGACGACCCCGGCGATGCCCAGCGCGGCCAGCAGCAGCGCCGTCCCCGCGAACAAGCCCATCAGCCAGGCCAGCAGGCTGCGCGAGCCGATGGACTCATCGACCACCTTCGAGAGCGACGTCACGCCATACAGCGGCAGGTCCGCGTCCACCGCGCGCAACTCCGCCTCCACCGCCGAGCGCACCGACTCCGGCGTCCCGGACTTCACCCGGACCACGAGCCCTCGGAAGGACCCGGGCGCCGCCGCGAGCGACCAGTAGGCCGCGGGCCGCGCGGGTGAAGAGAGGCCCCACTCGCGCAGGTCATCCACGATGCCCACCACCGTCGACCACCGCCGCTCGGGCTCCAGCGAGATGCGCTGGCCCAGCGCGTTGCCCTGCGGCCAATACACGTCCGCGAAGGTCTTGTTGATGACCACCTCCGCGGGGGCATCCAGCTCGCCGATGGTCTCGTGCAGGCGCCCCTGGAGCAGCTTCGCCTTCAGCGTGCGCAGGTAGTCCGGGCTCGCCACGCGGAAGTCCACCGCGGGCATCACCTCGCCCGGCGTCTCGGGCCGGCTCTCGAACTCCAGGCCCCGCGTGGTGATGCCACCCAGGGGCAACAGGTTGGTGAGCCCCGCTGACTCCACGCCAGGGAGCGTCTTCAGCCGCTCCAGCAGCTCGCGCTCGAAGGCCAGCTTGCGGGCGGGCTCGGCGTAGCGCGCCGAGGGCAGCGCGAAGCGCCCCGCCAGCACCCCCTCCGGCGTGAAGCCCTCGTCGACCTCATGCAGCGCGAGCAGGCTCTTCATCACCAGGCCCGCGCCCACGAGCAACACCAGCGCCAGCGCCACCTGCGCCACCACCAGGCCCGAGCGCAGCCGCCCCGAGCGGCCACCCTCCGTGCCTCGTGAGCCCTCGCGCATCGTCGCGTTCAGGTCCGCGCGGCTTGCTTGCAGCGCGGGCACCAGGCCGAACACCAGGCCCGTGAGCAGCGACACGCCCACGGTGAAGACCACCGACGTCGGGTCCAGCCGCACCTGCGACACGCGAGGCAGCCCGTCTCCCACGAAGGCCAGGAGCGCGTCCGTTCCCCACAGCGCGAACAGGAGTCCCAGCCCACCGCCGACCACGGACAGGACCAGGCTCTCCGTGAGGAACTGCGCCACCAGGCGCCCCCGGCTCGCGCCCAGCGCCGCGCGGATGGACACCTCGCGCTCACGCGCCGCCGCACGCGCCAGCATCAAGTTGGCCACGCTGCTGCACGCCACCAGCAGCACGAAGCCCACCGCGCCCAGCAGCAGCCACAGCGTCCCTCGCACGTCCCCCACCACCGTGTCCTCCAGCGGGGTGATGCGGATGGACCAGCCAATCCCGTTGTAGCGAGGCTCCTGCGCCGCCATCTCCCCCGCGACCCGCGTCACATCCGCGCGAGCCTGCTCCAGCGTCACCCCGGGCTTCATCCGCGCCAGGGCGGTGAGGGAGCGCGAGGTGCGCTTCGTGGCGTCCTCCGGCTTGAGGACGAGGGGCACGTAGAGCTCGGTGCTCTCCGGGTAGGCCACACCGCGGGGCAGCACGCCCACCACCGTGTACGGCTCGCCGTCGAGTTGCAGGGACTTGCCCAGCACCTGGGGGTCTTCCAGGAAGACGGTGCGCCAGGCCTTGTGCGTCAGCACCACGACCTTCTGCGCACCCGCGGTCGCCTCCTCCGCGGTGAAGCCTCGGCCCAGCACGGGCGTCATGCCCAGCGTGCTGAAAATCGAGGAGGTGCCATGCACCACGCCGAAGCGCTGCGCCGCGGCGCCTCCCGTCAGCGTCATGTCCCGCCAGGAGAACGCCGCCACCGAGTCGAACACGCGCGGCAGCGTGGTGAAGTCCTGGTACTCCGGATACGAGACGGAGATGCCCTCCAGGTTGGCCTTCTGGATGTCATTGGACAGGTGCAGCAGCCGGTCCGGCTCCTCGAACGGAGGAGACGTGAGGAGCACCCCGTTCACCACGCTGAAGACGGCGCTGTTGGCGCCGATGCCCAGCGCCAGCGCGAGGACCGCCACCAGCGTGAAGCCCGGGCTCGCGCGCAGCGAGCGCAGCGTGTAGCGCAAGTCTCGAAGGAACGTCTCCATGTCGTGCCTACTCCGCTCGCAACGCGATGATGGGGTCCACGCGAGTGGCCCGCCGCGCGGGCAGCCACGTCGCCAACAACGCCACGCCACCCAGCAGCGCGGCCACTCCCACGAAGGTCCACACGTCGTACGCCGCCACGCCGTACAGCAGCGTGCGAAGCAGGTGCGCGAGCCCCAGCGACAGCACCAACCCCAGCGCGACGCCCAGGCCCGCGAGCTTCATCCCCTGGCGCAGCACCAGCGCCAGCACCTCCGACTTCGCCGCGCCCAGCGCCATGCGGATGCCCATCTCCCGCGTGCGCTGCGCCACCGAGTAGCCGATGACGCCCGCGAGCCCCAGCGACGCCAGCAGCAGCGCCGTGCCCGCGAACAAGCCCATCAACAGCGCGGCCAGCCGGTGGTTGCCCATGGACTCGTCCACCAGCCGCGTCAGCGGGGCCACTCCGAACAGCGGCACGTCCGCGTCCAGCGCGCGCAGCTCCGACTCCACCGCCGAGCGAAGCTGCTCCGGGGAGCCCGCCTTCACGCGAAGCGCGAGCGCCAGGTTCGTCCCGCCCAGCTGCGCCAGCGAGTAATACGCCATGGGCACCATGGGCTTGTCCAAGGCCCACTCCCGCGCGTCCTCGACGATGCCCACCACCGTGGTCCACTCACCATCGGGACGGTTGAGCTTCAGCCGCTGCCCCAGCGCGTTGCCCTGGGGCCAGTACGCGTCCGCGAAGGTCTTGTTGATGACCACCGCGCCCGCCGCGCCCGCGCCATCCGACGCCTCGAGCCAGCGTCCCTGCCGCAGCTTGAAGCCCAGCGTGCGCAGGTAGTCCGCGCTGACGGTGCGGAACTGCACCGCGGGCCACACCTCGTCGGGCCCCTTCGTCCGGCCGTCGATGGCGAAGCCGAACGTCATCGAGTGCCCCAGCGGCAGCAAGTTGGTGAGCCCCGCGGACTCCACGCCGGGCAGCGACGTCAGCCGCTCCAGGAGCTCGCGATGGAAGGCGCCCTGTCGCTCCGGGGTGGCGTAGCTCGTGCCGGGCAGTGACAGCTGCGCGGTGAGCACACCCTCCGGCCGGAAGCCCGGGTCCACCGACACGAGCGCCAGCAGGCTCTTGCCGAAGAGGCCCGCGCCCACCAGCAACACCAGCGCGAAGGCCACCTGCCCCACCACCAGCCCGGAGCGCAGCCGGCCCGAGCGGCTCCCCGCGGTGCCTCGCGAGCCCTCGCGCATCGCCGCGTTCAGGTCCGCGCGGCTCGCCTGGAGCGCGGGCACCAGCCCGAAGAGCAGCCCCGAGAACAAGCTCAACCCACCCGTGAAGAGGAGCGAGCGCACATCCAGCCGCACCTCCGCCGCGCGAGGGAGGCTGTCCCCCACCAGCGCGAGCAGCAGGTCCGTGCCCCACAGCGCCAGGAGCAGGCCCAGCACGCCGCCCACGAGCGACAGCACCAGGCTCTCGGTGAGGAACTGCGCCATCAGCCGGCCGCGTCCAGCCCCCAGCGCCGCGCGAATCGACACCTCACGCTCCCGCGCCGCCGCACGCGCGAGGAGCAGGTTCGCCACGCTGCCGCACGCCACCATCAGCACGAAGCCCACCGCGCCCAGCAGCAGCCACAGCGTCCCGCGCACGTCGCCCACCACCTCGTCCTCCAGCGACTTGAGGCCGATGGTGCGCCGGCCCTGCGCGTACTTGGGATGACGCTCCGCCAGCGACTGCGACACGCGCGCCAGGTCCTGTGCCGCCGCCGCCATCGTCACGCCGGGCTTCAGCCGCGCCAGCACCTCCAGGAAGCGCGTCTCGCGCTTGTCCTCGGACGCCAGGTCCGCCGACGGCGCGAAGGGCCGGTAGAGGTCCGCGCCCGCCGGATGGGCGACACCGCTGGGCAGCACCCCCACCACCGTGTACGGCTCCCCGTCGAGTTGGAGCGTGCGCCCCAGCACCCCCGCGTCCCGCGAGAAGTGCGTCCGCCACGTCTGGTCCGTGAGCATCACGACCTTGTCGTTGCCCGGCGTCTCCTCCCCTTCCGTGAAGTTGCGGCCCAGCGCGGGCACCACGCCCAGCGTCGGCAGGAAGGACGCGGTGGCCTCCACCACGCGCAGGTGCCTCGGCGTGTCCAGCCCCGTGAGCGTGACGTCGTCGTCGGAGAAGGCCGCCACGGACGCGAAGACGCTCGGCAGCTCGCGGTACTCGCGGTACTCCACCACCGAGGACGTCAGGCCCTTGCGGCCCACGCGCCCGAAGTCGTTCGACACGTCCACCAGGCGCTCGGGCTCGGCGAACGGCGGAGGCCGGAGCAGCACGCCGTTCACCACGCTGAAGACCGCGCTGTTGGCGCCGATGCCCAGCGCCAGCGCCAGCACCGCCACCAGCGCGAACCCCGGGCTCTTGCGCAGCGACCGCAGCGCGTAGCGCGCATCCTGAAGCAAGGTCTCCATGCGCATGCGCTCCTAGTCCGCCTTCAGCGCGATGATGGGGTCCACGCGGGTGGCCCGACGCGCGGGCAGCCACGTCGCCAGCAGCGCCACGCCCACCAACACCAGGGGCACCGCGCCGAAGGTCCACGGGTCATACGTGCCCACGCCGAACAGCAGCGTGCTCAGCAGCCGGACCAGGCCCAGCGACAACATCAGGCCCACACCCAACCCCACGCCCACCAGCCCCAGGCCCTGCCGCAGCACCAGCATCAGCACGTCGCCGCGTCCGGCGCCCAGCGCCATGCGGATGCCCATCTCCCGCGTGCGCTGCGCCACCGAGTAGCCAATCACGCCCGAAATCCCCAGCGCCGCCAGGAGCAGCGCCGTGCCCGCGAACAGGCCCATCAGCACCGCCGACAGCCGACGCGAGCCGATGGACTGGTCCACCCGCTGCGTCATCGACGACACGTTGAACATGGGCAGGTTCGCATCCAGCCCGCGAAGCTCGGCCTCCAGCGCCGTACGCAAGGACTCCGGCTTGCCCTGCTTCACGCGCACCGCCAGCTTCACGTACGTGAGCGGCGTCTGCGCCGCGGCGTAGTACGCCGTCGGGCGCGCGGGAGCGTCCAGGCCCCACTCGCGCAGGTCCTCGACGATGCCCACCACCGTCGTCCACCGCGAGTCGGCGCGGTGCAGCTTCACCCGCTGGCCCAGCGCATTGCCCTTCGGCCAGTAGAGGTCCGCGAAGGCCTTGTTGATGACCACCGCGCCCTCCGTCTCCGGGCCGTCCGTCTCCTGGAGCATCCGCCCGTCGAGCAGCCGCACCCGCAGCGCGCTCAGGTAGTCCGTGGTCGCGAAGCGCGTCTCCACCGCGGGCCACATCTCGCCCGGCGCTCGCTCACGTCCCTCGATGTCGAAGCTGGTGTCGGAGCGGCCACCCAAGGGCAGCATGTTCGCCGCGCCCGCCGCCTCGACTCCGGGCAGCGCCCGCACGCGTCGGAGCAACTCCTGCTGGAAGGCCCGCTTCTCCTCCGGCTTCCCATAGTTCGAGGCCGGCAGCGTCACCTCTCCCGTGAGTACCCCCTCCGGCGTGAAGCCCGCGTCCACGTTGCCCAGCGCATGGAAGCTGCGCATGAAGAGGCCCGCGCCCACCAGCAGCACCAGCGCGAAGGCCACCTGCCCCACCACCAGCCCGGAGCGCAGCCGGCTCGACTTGCGGCCCTGCGTTCCCCGCGCGCCCTCACGCATCGTCGCGCTCAGGTCCGCGCGGCTCGACTGGAGCGCGGGCACCAGGCCGAACACCACGCCCGTCAGCACCGTCACGCCCAAGGTGAAGAGCACCGAGGTGACGTCCAGCCGCACCTCCGTCGCGCGAGGCAGCCCCTCTCCCACCATGGCCACCAGCACGTCCGTGCCCCACACCGCCAGCAGCAACCCCAAGGTTCCGCCGACGCCGGACAACACGAAGCTCTCGGTGAGGAACTGCGCCACCAGCCGGCCGCGCCCCGCGCCCAGCGCCGCGCGAATCGACACCTCACGCTCCCGCGCCGCCGCACGCGCGAGGAGCAGGTTCGCCACGCTGCCGCACGCCACCATCAGCACGAAGCCCACCGCGCCCAACAGCAGCCACAGCGTCCCGCGCACGTCGCCCACCACCTCGTCCTCCAGCGACCGCACGGAGATGGACCAGCCCAGGTCCTTGTAGTTGCCGGGGTAGAGCGTCTCCATCTCCCGGCCCACCCGCACCAGGTCCGCCTGGGCCACGGGCAGCGTCACACCCGGCTTCAGCCGCGCCACCATGGCCAGGTAGTGGTTGCCTCGGGTCGTCTCCGCGGTCTTGTCCGCGGAAGGCGCGAAGGGCACATACACCTCCGCGCCCGCGGGGTACTCCACGCCCGGCGGCAACACGCCCACCACCGTGTACGTGTTCCCATCCAGCTGGAGCTCGCGCCCCAGCACCTTCGGGTCCTCCGCGAAGCGCGCGCGCCAGGCCTTGTGCGTGAGCAGCAACACCCGCTCACGGCCCGGCGTCTCCTCCTCCTCGGTGAACGCGCGCCCCAGCACCGGCGACACGCCCAGCGTGGGGAACAGCGAGGCCGTGGAGAACACCGCGTGCAGCCGCTCCGGCGAGTCGCCGCCCGTGAGCGTGACGTTCTCCTCCGCGTAGACCCCCACCGAGCTGAAGACCTTGGGCATCGTGAGGTAGTCCCGGTACTCGGGCACCGACACCCAGATGTCCTTCAGGTCCGCCTTGGCGTAGTTGCCCCAGACGTGCACCAGCCGCTCCGGCTGGGAGAACGGCGGCGGCTTGAGCAGCACGCCATTCACCACGCTGAAGACCGCGCTGTTGGCGCCGATGCCCAGCGCCAGCGCGAGCACCGCGACCACGACGAAGCCGGGGCTCTTGCGCAGCGTACGCAGCGCGTATCGGACGTCCTGGAGAAAGGTTTCCATGGAGGAGGGGGTCTTGCGTGGGAGGGGGAGAGGCTCAGCGACGCTGCTCGTCCTGGACGATGCGCCCGTCGAACAGGCTCACCGTGCGCGTGGCGGTGCGCGCGTGCGCCGGGTCGTGCGTCACCATGCAGATGGTGGCACCGCCCTTGTGCAGGTCCGACAGGAGCTGCATCACCGCCTCGCCGTTCTTCGAGTCGAGGTTGCCGGTGGGCTCGTCCGCCAGCAGGATGAGCGGGTCGCCCGCCACCGCTCGCGCCACGGCGATGCGCTGCTGCTGACCACCGGAGAGCTGCCCCGGCATGTGCCGCGCCCGGTGCGCCATGCCCACGCGCTCCAGCGCGCGCTCCACCCGCTGCTTGCGCTCGGCGGCGGGCATGCCCCGGTACGTCAGGGGCAGCTCCACGTTCTCGAACACCGTCAGGTCGCCAATCAGGTTGAAGCTCTGGAAGATGAAGCCGATGTGCCGGTTGCGCACCAGCGCCCGGTCCGACGCGGACAAGTCCAGCACGCTCTTGCCGTCCAGCAGGTACGTGCCGCGCGTCGTCGTGTCGAGCAACCCCAGCACCGCCAAGAGCGTGGACTTGCCGGAGCCGGACGGGCCGACGATGGCCACCCACTCGTTCTGCCGGATGTTGAGGTGGATGTTGGAGAGCGCGTGGGTCTCCACCTCCTCCGTCTCGAACACCTTCGTCAGCCCCTCCAACTGGATGAGCGACTTGCCCGGGTCCACCTTGGGCGTCTCCGCCAACACCACCGCGTCCCCAGGAGCGGGAGTTTCCACACTGTTCGTCGTCGTCGTCATCGCAGCCTCACCCGCTCGACCGCGTCCCACGCGGCCATGTCCGAAAGCACCACCTGGTCACCCTCCGCCAGGCCCTGAAGAACCTCGACGGCATTCACCGAGCCCCGGCCCAGCTGCACCGGCACCCGCACCGCCTCCTCACCCCCGGGAATCAGCCGGAACAGCGCCATCGTCCCGTTGGGCTGAGCCCCCGCCGGGCGGCCCACCGACAGCACGTTGGCCAGCCGCTCCAACTCCACGGTGCCCTCCACCGTGAGGTCCGGCCGCGCGCCCTTGGGCAGCTCCGCCGGCAGCGACACCTCCACCCGCACCGTGCCCTGGCTGGCCGCGGGCGCCACGCGGGCGACCGTGCCCTCCACCACCCCGTTGCGCGTGTCCACGAGCGCCTTCTGTCCCGGCTGGATGTCGCGCGCCTGCGTCTCCGCGATGCGCAGCTCCGCCTTCAGCCGCTCGGGCTTGACCACCTTCGCCAGCAGCACGCCGGGCGTCACCCACTGGCCCAGCTCCAACGGAAGCTCCTGCAGCACGCCGTCCTCACCCGCGAGCACCTTCATCGACTCCACCTGCGTACGTCGGAACCGGGCCACCGCTTTCAATCGGTCGACCTGTCCCTGCTGCGCCGCCATCTGGTCGCGCATGCTGGTCGTCACGACATTCAGCTTCTTGCGCTCCAGCTCCAGCCGCCGCGTCAGCTCGCCCGCCCTGTCGCCCGCCTGCTTCGCCTCCATGTCCGCGATGAACGCCTTCTCCAAGAGCGTGGTGTTCGCCTGCGCGCGGCGCTCCGCGTCGGAGGAGTCCGTGGTGAGCGTGGCCACCGCGGCCTCCTGCGCCAGCCGCTGCGTCTCCAGCGTCATGCGCATCTGGATGAGGTCCGCCTCCGCGCTGGCCAGCTGCCGCTCCGCCTCCAGCATCTGGAGCTGCACGTCCGGGTTGGACAGCTCCATGAGCAACGTGTCGGCCTTCACCTGCGCGCCGGGGCGCACGTGGATGCGCTCCACCCGGCCCGCCGTGTCCGCCGTCAGCCAGCGGATGTACTCGGGCACCAACGTCCCCGCGCCCTTCACCTGGCGCACCATGGGGCCCCGCTTCACCGTGTCCAACCACACCGAGGCCCGGTCCACCGACGGCGCCGCCGGCTTCAGCCGGCCCAGTCCCACCGTGACGAGAATCAGTGCGAGTGCACCACCAATGGCGAGCAACCAGGGCTTGCGGCGCGGCTTCTTGGGCTTGGGAATGTCCACGACGGCCCCTAGAGCGAGCCGCGTGCCAACCGGTCAACGCAATGCAACCCCCAGGAATTGCTGGGGACTCCAGCACCCTCTCCCCAGGGCGTGCCCGGTTCCGCGAAGCGATGTCCCAGAAGCGAACAACACCATCGGTGGGTGGATCATCCTCGTTTCCAGTTAAAACAAGCCTGCCCGCCGGGATTGATTCATCGCTTGTCCCTCCAGGAAACGTCGGAAGTAGGCTGCGCCGCCCATGACTTCGTCCCTCCTCGAAGCCTTCCTGGACCACGCCCACCGTGCGCCGGGGCGGCCGCTGCTCACCTTCGAGCGTGAGCCGGTCTCCTACGGCGAGCTGGCCGAGCACGTCACGGCCTTCGCGAAGGGGCTGCGGCAGCGCGGCCTGCAGCCCGGAGAGCGCGTGGCGCTGTTCCTGGAGAACAGCCCGCGCTTCATCATCGCGTACCTCGGCGTGCAGGCCGCGGGGGGCGTGGTGGTGCTGGTGAACACGGCGTACCGCCAGGTGGAGCTGGCGCACATCCTGTCGGACGCGGAGGTGCACACCTGCGTCACGGGCACCGCGGGCATCGCGGAGCTCATCCCCCTGAGGGACCAGCTCCCCTCGCTCCAGTGGCTCGTCGCGGCGGAGCCTCCCGCGGCGGCGACTCCGGCGTCGCTGCCCGTCGTCTCCTTCGACACGCTGCTCGTCGAGGGCGCCTCCGCCCCCATCGCCCTGAGCCTGCCCCGCCCGGAGGACCTGGCGGTGCTGGGCTACACGTCCGGAACGACGGGCCGCTCCAAGGGCGCCATGCTGCAGCACAGGAACCTCCTGGCCAACGTGAAGGCCGTGACGGAGGCGTGGCGGTGGACGGCGGAGGACCGGCTGCTGTTGGCCCTGCCCCTGTTCCACACGCACGGGCTGATGGTGGGCCTGCACGGCACGCTCTACACGGGCGGAAGCCTGGAGCTGCACCGGCGCTTCGTCGCCACGGACGCGCTGGCCACGCTGCGCGACGACGCGTCGCTGACGATGTTCTTCGGCGTGCCCACCATGTACGGGCGGCTCCTGGAGGAGTCCCGGCGCACGGGCGTGAAGCCTCGCGCGCTGCGGCTGTGGGTGTCCGGCTCCGCGCCGCTGAGCCCCCAGCTCTTCCACGACATCGAGCACGACTTCGGCGCGCGCATCCTGGAGCGCTACGGGATGACGGAGACGGTGATGAACACCACCAACCCGTTCGAGGGCGAGCGCCGCCCGGGCACGGTGGGCTTCCCCTTCCCCCGCCAGGAGGCGCGCGTGGTGGACGTGCGCACGCGCAAGCCGCTGCCCCTGGGCGAGACGGGCGAAATCGAGGTGCGCGGCCCCCACGTCTTCGCCGGCTACTGGCGCCGCCCGGACGCCACCGCCGAGTCGTTCGACGCGGAGGGCTGGTTCCGCACCGGGGACTTGGGCGAGGTGGACGCGGACGGCTACCTGCGCATCACCGGCCGCGCGCGCGAGCTCATCATCAGCGGCGGCTTCAACGTGTACCCCCGCGAGGTGGAGGAGGTGCTGGCCACGCACCCCGGCGTCGCGGAGGTGGCCGTGCTGGGCCTGCCGGACGCGGACTACGGGGAGCAGGTGGTCGCCGTGGTGGTGCCCCCGCCGGGAGTCCACGCGCCGGAGGCCCAGGCCCTGGTGGAGTGGTGCCGGGACAGGCTGGCCAGCTTCAAGAAGCCGCGCCGCGTCGTCTTCATGGACTCACTGCCGCGCAACGCGCTGGGCAAGGTCCAGAAGCATCTGCTGCGAGCACGACTGCGGTGAAGCACTTCGTGACAGAGGGGGTGGCGGATGGGGGTCCGGGGGTCCAGCGCAGGATTCCGAACACACCGCGCTCAAATCCGTGTGCGGCGCCGAGCCGTGTCCTACCTTCCCGCCCTGGGGTGGAAAGGGCCTGGTCGCCCGAGGCCCGAACCCCTCGTGGTGACTCCTCGCGAAGGGAGGGTGGGCATCGATGAAGCGGCTGCTCATCGTCGATGACGAGCTGGCCATCGTCGAGGCCCTCCAGGACATCCTCTCCGTGGAGGGGTACGGCATCCTCACCGCCTTCAACGGCGCGGAGGGACTTCAGCGCATGGCCGAAGTCCGGCCCGACCTGGTGCTTCTCGACTTGATGATGCCGGTGATGGACGGGCGGGAGATGTTGCGCCGCATGCGCGACGACCCCGCCCTGCGCGCCATCCCCGTCGTCGTCATGAGCGCGGGGCGCATCTCGGAGGAGGAGCGCCGCTCCAGCGCGCGCTTCCTCGCCAAGCCCTTCGAGCTCGACCTGCTCCTGGACACCATCGCCGAGCTGCTGGGCGGCCCCCAGGACTGAGGTGGGGGCCCAGGGGCTCGTGTCTTCAGCCCGGCGTCGCGCGGAAGAGCGTGTCCCGGTAGTACTGGAGCTCGTTGATGCTGGAGCGCAGGTCCGCCAGCGCCGTGTGCCCGGAGGGCGGCTTGCGAGGCTCCACGAGGTTCGGGTACCAGGCGCGCGTGAGCACCTTGAGGCTCGTCACGTCCACCATGCGGTAGTGCAGGTAGCGGTCCAGCATGGGCATGTACTGGAACAGGAAGCGGCGGTCGGTGTGGATGGAGTTGCCCGCCAGCACGCCCTCGCCCACGTCGCAGTGCTCGGCCACCAGCGCCGTGACTTCCTTCTCCGCCACGCGCAAGGACGTGGTGGACGCGCGCACCTTCTCCAGCAGGCCGTTGCGCGTGTGCATCTCCTTCACCACCGGCTCCATCCGCAGGAGCATCTCCTCCGGCTGCCAGATGACCCGCTCGAACTCCGCCAGCGGGCGGAGGTCCGGACCAGTGATGATGACGCCAATCTCGATGATGGCGCACGACTCGGGGTCCAGGCCGGTCATCTCCAGGTCCAGCCAGACAAAACGGGGCTCACGCGAACGCATCCCCCGCCTATAGCAGCCCGCGCGTCCATGCGGGGCGTCAATGCGGGGGTCCGCCGTCCACCGCTCACTCGGCGCTCCACCGGCCGTCCGCGCTCCGGCGCACCGTGGGTCCTTCGGGGGCATCCAGGTGGCGCACCAGCCAGTCCGCCGCGCGGCGCGCCACCTCCTCCAGCGTGCCGGGCTCCTCGAAGAGGTGGCTCGCGCCGGGGATGACGACCAGGGACTTCGCGCCGGGCAGCTCGTCGAAGGCCTCCTGGTTCAGCTCCAGCACGTCCACGTCCGCGCCGCCCACCAGCAGCAGCGTGGGCACGTGGACCCGGGCCAGCGCGGGCCCGGCCAGGTCGGGCCTGCCGCCTCGGGACACCACCGCCTGGACGAGGTCCGGGTTCAGCGCCGCCGCCACCAGCGCCGCCGCGGCGCCCGTGCTGGAGCCGAAGTAGCCGCGAGGCAGCGCGGCCACCTCCGGCAACGATTGCGCCCACCGCGTCATCGCCACGAGCCGCAGCGCGAGGAAGGGGATGTCGAACCTCAGCGTCCCGGTGCTCGCGTCGAGCGTCTCCTCGTCCTCGCTGAGCAGGTCGAACAACAGCGTGCCCAGCCCCACGCGGCGCAGCGCGCGCGCCACGGCGCGGTTGCGAGGACTGAAGCGGCTGCTGCCACTGCCATGCGCGAAGACGACCAGGCCCCGCGGGCGCGGTGGAAGCCCCAGGCTGCCGCCCAGCTCCACGCGGCCCACCTGGACGCGCACCTCGCGGACCGCTCCCGAGTCAGGGGCGTCCTGCCTTGCGTCGGGTGGCGTCACATCCAGGTGCCTCCCGGGTCCGCGGACTCCGTCACGGCATGGGAGCGCCACGGCGGCTGCCCCGAGCGCTCGATGAGGTTCTGCAGCTCCACGTCCGGGAACGCGCGGAAGTCCTCATAGGCCTCCGACACGGAGCGCAGCCCGGGCTCCGTCCACACGCACACGACCTGGTCCGCCTCCGGGCGCACCACCTCCAGCCCTCGCGCCGAGGCCACGGGCGTGGCCAGCACCTTGCGGCCCGGGTGCAGCGCATCCAGCGCCCTGAGCGCGGCGGCGGCGGACGCGCCCGTCAGCACGCCGTCATCCACCAGCAGCACGGTGGAGCCGGACACCTCGGGAGGAGGACGTCCGCGCAGCCTGCGCACCTGCGCCTCCACCTCGTCCTGCTCGTCGCGAATCAGCCCCTCCAGCTTCGGCCGGGGCAAGGGGGCCAGCCGCATCGCGTCCGCGAGCAGGTACTGGCGGCCCCCTTCAGACACCGCGCCCAGCGTCATCACCCGGCCGGGGATGGTGAGCCGCCTGGACACCCAGACGTCCATGGGCACCTCCAGCGCGCGCGCCACCTCGTACGCCACCCGGAGCCCGCCTCGGGCCAGCCCCAACACACGCACGTCCGTCCCCCGGAAGGGGAGGAGCATGGCCGCCAGCCGCCGCCCCGCGTCGGCCCTGTCGCGAAACCGCATCGTCGACCTCCTCGTCCCTCCAAGGAAAAGCACGCCCCGCCTCGCTGGCGGCGAAGGGGTGGGCAGCGGCCCTCCTGGAAGCCCGCTTCCGGAGAGGAGGAGGAGAGCGCCCCCATGTCCGCTGGCCGCGCTAGGGTGAGGACATATGGACCCCATCCTCATCACCGGTACCGCCAGCCCTCACCTGGGACGGGAGCTCGCTCGAGCCCTGGGCGTGGCGCCCACTGACTGTCACTTCGAACGCTTCCCGGATGGAGAGATGCACCTGGAAGTCCCCACCAGCGTGCGCGGTCGCACCGTGGTGCTGGTGCAGTCCCTGACGCCCCCCGCGGGGGAGCACCTGCTGGAATTGCTGTTGATGGCGGATGCGTGCTGGCGGGCGGGCGCGGCCCGGCTCGAGGCCGTGGTGCCGTACCTGGGCTACGCGCGGCAGGACCGGCGCGCGAAGCCCGGTGAGCCGCTGGGCGGCCGGCTGGTGGCGGACATGCTGACGCAGGGCCGCTTCTCGCGGGTGATGGTGGTGGACCTGCACAGCCCCGCGCTGGAGGGCTGCTTCGGCGCGCCGCTGGAGCACCTCACCGCGCTGCCGCTGCTGGCGGACGCGCTGCGGCCCACGGTGACGGACACGTCCGTGGTGGTGGCGCCGGACCTGGGCGCGGTGAAGCGCGCGGAGGCGCTGGCCCGGCTGCTCGGCCGCCCGTGGGCGGTGATTCACAAGGTGCGGCTGAGCGGCGACGAGGTCCACGCCAGCGGCCTCATGGGCGAGGTGCGAGGCAAGCGCCCCATCCTCGTGGACGACATGGTGTCGACGGGCGGCACGCTCGTGGCCGCGGCGGGGACGCTGCGCGAGGCGGGCTGCGCGGACGACCTGACGGTGGTCACCACCCACGCGCTGCTGGTGGGCCCCGCGCTGGAGCGGCTGAAGGCGCTGCCCCTGGGCAACCTGGTCGCCACCGACAGCGTGGAGCCCGCCTCGGGGCTGCCCTTCCCCCACCACGTCGTGACGCTGGCGCCGCTGGTGGCGCGCGCGCTGAGGCCCTGAGGGCCTTCACGCGGGTGGAGCGGACCCATGCCCGGTGTGCCCCCCTCGGAGCCGGCCGAGGGGCGGCCGGGCCGGGGCTTCAAACGGGGCCCGCATGCTGGACGGACTCGGCTAGGCTGCCGCCATCATGTCCGACACGTTGCTGACGAAGCGGGAAGCGGGGGTCCTCACCCTCACCTTCAACCGGCCCGAGAAGAAGAACGCCTTCACGCATGCCATGTACGAGGCGGCCACGCACGCGCTCCAGCAGGCGGCCACCGACGCCGAGGTCCGTGTGGTGCTGCTCACGGGCGCTGGCTCCGTCTTCACGGCGGGCAATGACATCGGCGACTTCATGGAGCACCCGCCCGCGGGCGAGGACAGCGCGGTGTTCCGCTTCCTCAAGGCGCTGGTGGATGCGCCCATGCCCGTGGTGGCCGCGGTGGACGGCCCCGCGGTGGGCATCGGCACGACGATGCTGCTGCACTGTGACTACGTCGTCGCCAGCGAGCGCGCGCGCTTCCACATGCCCTTCGTGCAGCTGGGGCTGTGCGCCGAGGGCGCCAGCAGCCTGCTCTTGCCGCGCATGGCCGGCTACGCGCTCGCCAGCGAGCTGCTCCTCTTCGGGGAGCCCTTCGACGCGGCCACCGCGCACCGCGCCGGCATCGTCAACAAGGTGGTGCCCGACGCCAGCCTCCAGGACGTGGCCAACGAGCGCGCCCGCACCCTGGCCTCCCGTCCCGCCGAGGCCGTGCGCGTGACGAAGGAGCTGATGCGCGCCCCGCTGCGCGCGGAGACGCACTCCACGCTCGCGCGCGAGGGCGCGAAGTTCATCGAGCGCCTGGGCTCCACGGAGGCGCAGGAAGCCTTCATGGCCTTCATGTCGCGCGGCCGGAAGTAGTCCCCACCCCGTGTGCTTCCACCGGGAGCCCCTGCCCCAAGGGCCCCCGGCGTTGCTCCCGCCCTAGTTCGCCCGCGCCTGGTGCGGGGGCGGCTGGGTGAGGAAGGACTCGATGCTGGCCCCCTGCGCCGCCTTCAAGGCGACGCACTGGTCCACCGACTCCAGCACCTGCGCCAGCGTGCGCGGGCCCCCCGGGGTCTTCTCGTTGCGCGAGGTGAAGAAGTCCGCGATCTCCTGACGCCCCTCGACGGTGCAGAGCGGCTGGCCCACGTAGGTCATGGCGCTGGCCATCTCCTGGGGGAGCAGCGCGTCGGGCGAGTCACCCACGAGCTTGTCGTAGTTCGCCTTCACGAAGTCGAAGGCAATGCCCTGCGTGCGCACGTTCTGCGTGGCGCCGTACACCATCCAGAAGGACTCGCGCGGGTCCAGCGCCTTGTCGAAGACGAGCGGGAGGATGCGCTTCACCAGCTCCGGGTCCCGGAAGTTGCCCAGCGCCTGGAGGAGCCGCTGGCGCGTGGCGCGCGTCTTCTCCGTGCGCACCGCCGCGATGAGCTTGTCCAGGAAGGCCGCGTCCGCGTGGCCCGCGGCGATGGCCAGCACCGTGTTCACCATCTCCGGCTCCACCGCGCTCTTGTCCGTCAGCCACTTGTCCGCGAGCGCGCGCGCCTGGGCGACCAGCTTCGGGTCCCCGCCGTCGCGAGCCGCCCGCCACATCACGCTCGAGCGCAAGAGCCGCGTGTCCTCGCTCTCGCCCTTGCGCGAGGCGAAGCCCAGCTTCCGGGCGCGCGGGCCATACGTCTCGCGCAGGAAGCGCTCGCGCTCCGGCCACTTCGACTCCGGCAGGAGCCGCGCGCTCACCAGGTCCAGCATCTCCGTGGAGGTCTCGACGATGAGGCGGTCCTCGTCCTGCGCCATGCGGGCCGCCAGCGTCAGCGCCTCCGAGGCGGGAATCGCCCCGGCCAGGGCCAGCGCCCGGGTGTCGCCCATCAGCGCCACGCGCTCCGAGCGCGACAGCTTGCCCATGCCCGTCTTCATCAGCTTCGTGGCGGCCTCGCCCTCCAGCCGCATGCGGAAGTAGCCCGCGCCGTCCGCGTTGGGGAACACCCAGGCCGGGCACGACTTCGCCTCCGTCAGCGCGACCTCGGTGCGCTCACCCTCCAGCACCGTGCAGGCCTTCGCGTCCTTGTTGCCCACCGCGTACTTCACGCACACGGGCACCCGCCAGGACTGGGGCGCCTCCGCCTTCGAGCCCAGCCGCAGGTAGTGCTGCTGGGTGAGGACCACCTTGGGCTGCCCCGCGCCACACTCCAGCGACGCGGTGACGAGCGGCGCGCCCGTCTGGTCCAGGAACTTCTCCAGCACGCCCGTCACGTCCTGGCCGGCCTCCGCCGACAGCGCGTCCGTGAAGTCCTTCGCGGTGGCGTTGCCGTGCGCGTGCTTGCGCATGAAGCGCTGGATGCCCCGGCGGAACACCTCGCGGCCCAGCCACTCCTCCGTCATCGTGAGGACCGCGGAGCCCTTGCCGTACGTAATCCCGTCGAACGCGCCGTGGATGTCGTGCGCGGAGGCGATGGGCTGGTGGATGCGGCGCGCGGACAGGAGGCTGTCGGCGTCCAGGGAGCGGCTGCGGTCCTGCACCCGCTCCACCGCGGAGCCCCACGTGGGCCGCCACGACTCGATGATGCGCGGGGTGACCCACGACGCGAAGGACTCGTTGAGCCACAGGTCATCCCACCACGCCAGCGTGACGAGGTTGCCGAACCACTGGTGCCCCAATTCGTGCATCTGCGTCTCGGAGAAGGCGCGCTGACGGCTGAGCGAGTCCTCCTCGGGCTTGGAGAGAATCAGCCGCGAGTTGAACGTCACCAGGCCCGGGTGCTCCATGGCGCCGCCGAGCAGCGGCACCGCGATGACGTCCAACTTCTCGTAGGCGTAGGGGATGCCGAAGTAGTCCTCCAGCGCGGCGAGGATCTCGGGCGTCGCCTGCGCGGCATACGCCCCCTCGGCGGCGCGGCCCTTCGGGGTGATGATGCGCGTCTTCACCTTCTTCTGGCCGGAGTCCGCGGCGGGCAGGAAGTCGAACGGGCCGACGCCGAAGGCGATGAGGTAGCTGGGCAACGGCTGCGTGCGCGCGAAGCGGAAGGTGCGGCCTCCGTCCGGACGGGCCTCCTCCGCGAGCTGCGGCGTGTTGGTCACCGCCACGTTGCCCGCGGGCACGTGGAAGGTGAACTGCCAGGGCACCTTGTATTCGGGCTCGTCGAAGCACGGGAAGACGCGGCGCGCGTCGATGGGCTCGAACTGCGTGTAGACGTACCAGTCGCCACCCTCGTTGACGCGGAAGGCGCCGTCGTTCTCCCGCTCGGAGGCGACGCCGTCGTACACCACGCGCAGCTTCGCGGTGCCCACCGCCAGCGGCTGGGCCGCCGCGAAGCCGAGGAAGTCACCCTCTTCGCTCTTCAGCGGCGTCACGGGGATGGAGACCCCCGCCTGCGTCAGCGTGGCCTGCTTCACGGTGAGCGCCTTGCCGTGCAGCCACACGACAGATGTTGGCTTCAGGACATCCAGCTTGATGTCGGCCGTCCCCTGGAAGGCGGCGGCCTTCGGGTCCAGCGTGAGCTCCACGGCGTAGTCACTGGGGCGCACGTCCTTGGGGAGCCGCAGCGTGGGAGGCGTGGGCGCGGGTGCCGCCGCGGACGTCGCGGGAGCGGGAGCCACCGCGGCGGACTCGGAGACGGGAGGGTTCTGCCGAGCACCACACGCGGTGAGCAAGGCAACGGTGGCCAACGCCACCGGTCGGAGCAGATTGGGCATGGCGCGCAGTGTGGCCCAAGGCAAGGCAACCAGGGTAGCGGTGAGCACGAGAGGGTCCTTGCCGGGAGCCCCGCTTCGATGTGGAGTGCCGCCGTGTCCTCTTCCGCTCCCAATTCCGACCAGGTCGTCCCACGAACGGACTCACCGAAGCAGCTCCCCATCGAGCACCTTCGCCACATCGTCGGCACGCCGCCGGGGGCGGTGGTCGCGTTCGTGACGCGCTTCGTCTTCGCGTTCATCTCCTGGTTGTCCCCCGCGTCACGGGACGCGCTCGCACGCTTCGTGGGCAACCTGGCGTACACGCTGGGCATCCGGCGCCGCGTGGTGATGGACAACCTGGAAAAAGGACTTCCGGAAAAGACAGACGCGGAGCGCCGGGAGATTGCACGCGGCGCCTACATCAACATGTCCCGCGTGGTGATGGAGTCGCTGCCCTCCGGGGAGCGGCTGCCGCCGGACTGGGCGGACCAGGGCGTGGTGGGCGAGGAGGCGTGGGAGGCCGTGAAGGCCCGCGTGGCCACGGGCAAGGGCGCGTTGATTGTGACGGCGCACTTCGGCAACTGGGAGTTGCTGGGGGACATGCTGATTCGGTGGGGCGTCCACATCGACGCGCTGGTGCGCCCGCTGAAGGGCGCGCTCAACACGCGCATCGCGGAGAACCGGGTGCGGGTGGGCGCGGGGCTCATCTATCCGCGCGGCGCCATCATGGAGATCTCCTCCGCCGTGGAGCGCGGCGAGTCCCCCTTCATGCTGCTGGACCAGGCGCTGCCCGCGAAGGCGGCGGTGTTCGTGCCCTTCTTCGGGAGGCTCGCGTCCACCACCCCCGCGTGCGCGGTGGCGGCGCAGCGCACGGGCGCGCCCGTGTTCGTGGTGATGGGGGTGCGCAACGGGAAGCCCGGTGCCCGCTTCCGGCTGGAGGTGGAGGGCCCCATCCCTCCGCCCGCGCCGGGGGAGTGCGAGGACCCCATCACCGAGCACACCGCGCGCATCACCGCCGCGCTGGAGCGCTGCATCCGCAAGTACCCGGACCAGTGGATGTGGCTGCACCGCCGCTGGAAGGTGCAGCCGGAGAGCACGTCGCGCGTCGCGGCCGCGCTGCCCTCGGGGGCGGACGCGAAGCGCTGAGCGGCGCTACTCCACCACCTCGCGGCGCAGGTGCGCGCCCAGGCGCGTGACGAGCTCGTAGTGAATCGTCTGCGCCCAGCCCGCGAGCGCGTCGGCGGAGACGGACTCCTCGCCGTCGCGCCCCAGCAGCGTGGCCGTCACGGGGTGCTCGTCCGCCGTGGCCCGCGTCACGTCGATGATGAGGTGATTCATCATCACCCGGCCCAGCACGGGGCACCGCCGCCCGTTCACCAGGACGTGGGCCTTGCCCGAGGCCAGCCGGGGGTAGCCGTCGTAGTAGCCCACGGGCAGCACCGCGATGCGCGTGGGCTCCGACGTGCGGTACGTGCAGCCATAGCCGACGTAGCTGTTGGCGGGCAGCCACTTCACCACCTGGCTGCGGCACCGCCACGACAGCACGGGCTTGAGCACGGGCACCTCCCCCAGCACCAGCCGCGCCGACAGCCGCGTCTCCGCGGACGGCCACAGCCCGTAGAGTGAAATGCCCACCCGGAGCGCCTCGTAGCGGGCCCGAGGGAGCACCAGCGACGCGGCGCTCGCGGCGATGTGCCGCTGCAGCCCCGTCGCCGCCGCGCCGAGCAACTCCGCGAGCACCCCCAGCCCCGTCTCGAACGCGTCCACCTGCGCCAGCGCGTAGCCCTGCTCCGTCACGTCCTCCGTGTTGGCGAAGTGGCTGAGCCCGCCCACCACCTCCAGCACGTCGCGCGCGTCCGAGAGGAAGCGCGTGTCGTGGGGGAGCTGCGCCAGGGTGAAGCCCTCGCGGCCCAGGCCCGTGTCGATGTGGACGTGGACCCGCAGGGGGCGCGGGAGCTTCGCCGCGCGCAGCACGGGCACCGCGTCCTCCCAGCCTCGGTCCGCCACCACGGCGTCCACGCCCTCGCGCGCGAGGACCACGGCCTCCTGGGGCCCGACGGCGCCCAGCACCACCACCTGCTTGGGCGGCAGGCCGAGCGCCCGCTCGTGCTCGCGCACCTTCAGCGCGTCCTGGGGGGCGATGAAGTAGAGGATGTCCACGCCCTCGTGGACCAGCGGCAGCACCTGCGCGAGCCCGTGTCCGTAGGCGTTGCCCTTGAGCACCACGCCCAGCGCGCGCGACGGGCCGCCACGCCCCTCCACCGCCCGGAACACCGCCACGTTGTGCCGCAGGGCGGAGGCGCTGAGCTCCAGCCACGAGGAATGGGCCGCGTCTCCAGGCCCGCCAGCGATCGACTCCACATTCACCTCCACCACGTCGCTGGCGGTGCTTACCAGCAATGGACGGGCCAGGGTGTGGCGTGGCTCTCCAGCCACGGGTGCCCGCATCCGGGCCAGGCGGGCGGGGGACGCACCCGGTCCACTCCTTGTCATACCCTGTGTCCCCGAGTCCTCCTCCCCGAGAGAAGCAAGGCAAACAAGCGTCTCCTCCGGAAATGGTTGAAGCTGGATTACGCGATGGGGGTGCTATCGTCCCACGGCGTGTCCTCCCCGGACGTTTCCCTGGCTCAAGCCTTCATCGTGGCGCGTGGCACCTCCTGCGCGCCGGAGTTGTTGCCCCCGCTTCAGGAGCAGCTGACGCGCGCCTTGGAGATGGCGCGCGCGGCCTGGCCCGGCGTGGAGCTGGCGGGCACCCGCTTCGTCGGGCACCTGGCGCGGCTGCTCCCGTCCCAGGCGCCTTCCGAGGACGTGGAAAAACTTCATGTGCCGGATGTGTATCTGGCGCGCGCCGCGGCGGACCAGCTCCCGTCCGCGCTGACGGCCTTCGAGGCGAGCTTCCTCCCCGAGGTGAACGCCGCGGTGGCGAGGCTGAAGCTGCCGCCCACGGGGCTCGACGAGGTCCGCCAGCTCTTGCGCCAGCGGATGTTGGTGGGGAGCCAGGATGCGCCCGCGCGGCTGGCGGCGTACCCGGGCACGGGGCCCTTGAGCGGGTGGGTGCGCGCGGCGGCGTTGTGGCTCGCGCTCGACTGGCAGCGGCAGCGGGGTGGGCAGCCGCAGGCGGATGACGGGGACTTGTCGTTGCTGGTGGCGCCCGGGGATGACCCGGAGCTCATCTATCTGAAGAACACGTACCGGGCGGAGTTCGCCGCGTCGTTCTCGGAAGCGCTGGGGACGTTGGAGCCTCGGCAGCGCAACTTCCTGCGGCTGAAGTTCCTGGATGCGCTGAGCATCGACCAGCTGGGGGCGCTCTACGGGGTGCACCGCTCCACGGCGGCGCGGTGGGTGGTGGCGGCGCAGGAGTCGCTGCTCCAGGAGACGCGCCGGCTGCTCACGGAGCGGCTGCGGCTGACGGGCTCGCAGCTCGACAGCGTGTTGCGGCTCATCTCCAGCCAACTCGACGTGAACTTGAGCCGGCTGTTGCGTTCAAAGGCCGACTGAGCCCGAGGCGGGAGGTTGGCCGCCTCCTGGCTGCCTCGCGGGAGGATTCCCCGCGGTGGCGAAGCGCACTAAAGGAAGGGTGGAATGCGAACGCTCTTCATCGGCGATGTCCACGGGTGCGCGGCGGAGCTGGACGCGTTGTTGGAGGCGTGTGACTGGAGGCCGGTCGACCGCGTGGTGCTGGTGGGGGACCTGGTGGCGAAGGGACCGGACTCGGCGGGCGTGGTGCGCCGGGCGCGGGAGCAGGGGATGTTGGCGGTGAGGGGCAACCACGATGCGCACGTGCTGCGCTGGCATCATGGACAGGCGCCCGAGGGGAAGAAGCTGAGCAAGGAGCACCGGCAGGTGCTGGAGACGCTGACGCCGGAGGACTGGGCGTACCTGGAGGCGCAGCCGTTGTTCCGCCGCTTCCCGGAGCTGAACGTGCTGGCGGTGCACGGGGGCGTGGTGCCGGGGATTCCCTTGGCGGCCCAGCGGCCGGAGGAGCTGCTCAACCTGCGCAGCATCGCGCCGGATGGGACGCCGTCGAAGCGCGTGGATGGCGGGGTGCCGTGGGCGAGCTGCTGGGAGGGGCCGGAGTTCATCGTCTTCGGGCACGACGCCGTGCGAGGGGTGCAACGGCATCCACATGCGATGGGATTGGATTCAGGGTGTGTGTATGGCGGGGACCTCACCGCGCTCGTGATGCCGGAGCGGAGGTTGGTGTCAGTGAGGGCGAAGCGCTGTTATGTGAATGTGAATGCCCCGACGTGAGGGGTGACTGAGCGCGGAGCCGCGGGGGGTACTGGGAACTGGTACCCGGGCGACGCGCTGAATGAGCAGGACGAGGAAGTCGCGAACGTCTGGGAGTTTCCCGAGGGCGACCTGTCCATCCTGGTCGCCATCCACTTCGCGGAGAGGCCCCCAATGATGTGCGGCTCAGGCCGCGGCACTCACTCCCGTCGCTGGGGAAATCGCTCACAGGCGAACACACTCTCGCCCCGCCCGGTCTCGAATCGCGCCCGGAGTGCATGCTCCCACCGCGCCTCCAGGGGGAGTCCGCGCAGCCACTCCTGTGTCCACCCCTTCAGGACATCCGTGCCCATGCAGATGCGGGACACCCCAGAGAGGGCGGCTTTGAGACGCCCCCAATGATTGCGAGCCGCGACCGCATCTGGAATGTGCACCTCCTCCTCCTCCAACGCCTCGGTGGGGAGGACAGCGACGCGATGGATGGTGTTGACGTCAAGGCCCGTCAGCTTCCGGAACGCGCTGGCTGCGGCCGCCCCTATCTCAGGCCCACCGGATTCCATGGCGCGAAGCACCTCCTCCATGAGTCCGGGATGGCCGAAGGTACCCGCCAGGAGGAACCGCTCAGAGCCCAGCTCCCGCCGCCCCAAGGCCTCCTTGAAGAGAGAGAGGTCCGCCTCGGCCCCCAGCACTGCCAGCAGCTTCAAGCCCGGAACATGGTCTGGAGACTCCGGGGCCTTCGCCAGCATCCTCAAACCGGAGAGCAGCCACGACTGCCGGGTCCATGCAGCGGCCCACCAGGCGGAAGCCCGGACCTCGGAGGAGGAGTCCGCGAGTGCTATCGGAAAGCGCTGGGCAAGCTTCCTCCGGAAGAGCGCCTGCCCCGAGGCTTCGAGCCACTGAAGAGACACCAGCGAGACGATTCCCCACGCCGCGCTGCGGATGCCGGGCTGGGCAGCATCGAGCAGCTCCAGGAGACGGACTCCCGCATCGGGCTGCGCATGTCCATGGAAGGCCAGCACCTCCAGGGCCGCGGCGGCGTGACGCTCCGACCCACTCGCCACGAGTCCCTTCAGCGCATCCACATACCTCTCGGGGGGCGCATAGCGGAGGGCGAGCCGGAACCCCTCCCAGGCAGAGCCGTCCAGCCCAACCGACAGCTCCAGAGTCTGGAGCGGCACTGCCGTGTCCTCCTGCAGGAGGAGAGCATGCGCGGCGCCAAACGCGGCGTACGCGTCCTCGGCCTCCACCAGACGCGAGCGAAGGAGCGCCCGGGCTTCTTCCGCGGCCAGGACCAGCGCGTCGACATGGGCGGCGATGCGCTCATCCAACTGAACGAGCGCGTGGAAGTCGTACTCCATGGAGCGCAAGGCCGCATCACGCTGTCGCCAAAGCCATTCCAACTCGTCGACATGCACCTCCAGCAGGTCGACCATCCACTCTCCACCGCGAGCGAGCATGGACCGACTCTCAGGGCTGGGTTTGCGGCGGGGATTGGACCACCTCGAAGCGCCCCAGGTCCAACGCGAGCTGACCGTCCATCGTCTCCAGCCCCCGCTCGCCTCGCGAGGTGAAGTAGGTCAACACGGCCCGGTAGGTGCCAGGGGCGCTCAGCAGCTTCTTGCGGACCACGAAGCGAAGTTCCGCGCCCGGAGTCAGGGTGACGCGCCGACCCTCGGGAGGCTTCTTTCCTTCAGGTGGATGCACGTTCTCCAACCCCAGCTCCATCCACAGGACGTCCCCTTCCCGAAGCTGCTCGGACGGCTTGTCCTTCGACACGAGCAACCGGAGGTTGGCGCGGCCCGGAGCGTGGGGGATGAAGGGGTTCTCCATCTCGATGGCCTGGCTTCCCACGTTGCGCAGCGTGACGGCGAAGGAGACAGATTTCTCCAGTGGGAAGCGCGGCGAGGTCGGCGCGCCTTCTCCCCTCAGCACCCGGAGCGGCTTCGTGAGCATGTGCTCGGAGGCCTCGCGCATCTCGTTCAGCAAGGGCTCCAGGGCATCTGGAACGGAGTGGAGCGGGAACGTCCGCATGTCGATATCCTCTCCATCGGGGCTCTCCCCCACCGATACCGTTTTCGTGTCGGGCGGCAGCTCCGTCGCCACCGGCAGGGCGTTGAAGTCAAGGTCGCCATGCAGTTGCTTCAGCCGCGCGTAGGCCCCGGGGAGCAGCTCGGCCTCGTAGTAGCCAATCTCCTGCCGGCCCAGGAAGTTGTTCGACAGGTCCACGGAGCCCTTGCCCGCCGGAGGAAAGGCTGCACCCAGGGAGCCATTCGGCAAGTCCAGGAACAGCACCAGGTAACCCTTGCTCATCACTCCTCCATCGCGCTGGGAATGACTGCCAGCGTCAGGTTTCCGTTGGGACGACATGGGTCGCGCCTCCCTTCGCAGGCCAGTCGGCGCGGCTCCCAGGAGTCCCAGCGACAATGACAACCAGCCCAGACAGTGGACTCCCCACCAGGCGCCTGCCCCGCGCGGTCGTCTAGAGCCGCAGCAAGCGGGTAGGACCGATGAGTCCCTTGACCTTCGCGTCGAACCAGTCATGGAACGCCTTCAGGTGATGGGGGAGGACGCGAGCCCCACTCGCCATGATGCTGGTGGGGATGTTGGCGTACTTCCGGGCCGGGTCGCAGGCCCCTTCCGGATACTCGTCATACATGCCAATGAGGTGGCCAAACTCGTGGGCGCGCACTTCCTTCGGAACGCCCGCGAGATGCTCCCACCAGTCATGGGAGAACCACCACTTGCCGGGCGTTCCCCACTGAGACGGGTCATTGGCTCCCGCGTAGAGCTTCACCTGCTTGCCGTGCCCCTGGCCCCATTGGCACTTGATGCGGATGAGGAATGAACAGCAGCCATTCTTGCTGGAGCAGGTGCAGTGGTTGCCCCGCTTGCACTTGCTGCGATGCAACCGGTAGCGGCTGTCCCAGACCCGCTCTATCTCCCTCTTCCAGGCCCGTCGCCGCCGAGCGGTGCTGAGCGCCCCAGGCTGGAGGGCGAAGTCCACCTTCCGCGTCACCACCAGCGCTCCCGTCTTCAGCTCGATATCGTAGCAGGCCTCCCAGGCATAATAGGTCGTGGTGTCCTTGACCCACTTCTTCGCGCCCATGATGACCTTCTTGACGTACTTCGGCGTCTTGATGGTCGTCGGCCCCACCAACTGCTTCGCGACGGGTTCGGGGGCCTTCAACAACAGGCCCTTGCTGGAGGTCCGCTGGCCCTTGAACAGCTCCTGCCGGGCAGTGACCTTCACCTCTTTCTGATAGGGCCCTCGGCGTGTCACCCAGCGCGGGTTGTCCTTGTTACCGGCGAGCTTCGCCTCGAGGGAGCCGACGACGGACTTGGGGTTGCCCTCGCGGTGGATGCGCACCACGAGCATCTGCGCGTGCGGACAGTTCTTCGTCCGGACATTGAGGGTGGCTTCATCTCCGCAGCACGCGTCCGAGCGGGCCCACGCCAACTTCACCACCTCCGGGTCCTCCGGGTCCTTGACCTGGTTGGAGCTGGCGCCGCTGGCGAGCGTGTTCGCTTGCACTTCCGACGCGGGCGGCGTGTTGGTGGGAGAGCCACCGTTCTGCAACATGATGTCCGACAATCGGAAGACATTCTGCCCTTCGACCTTCACGTCGAAGGAGTACATCTTCGGGTAGGCCTTGCCCTTGATCTTGTTCGAGGCCACGCCCATGGCGCTACCAGCCTCGTCCCCCGTGCTCATCGCGAAGTGCGAGGACTTGAGCATGAAGGGATTGCCATCTGCGGTGACGGTCCGGCTGCCGCCGGCGGTGTCCGCCGAACGCGCCACGTTGGGGTAGGGAATCGGAACGGGGCCAGCGGGCGAGGGCGTCTTGCAGACATCCGGGAACGACATGGAGACGCCCCCGCTGTCCTTGTGGACAACTGTCAGGTGGTTCACGACCACAGTCGAAGGCATCAACGCCCTCCTGCCTGGGAAAGGGAGAGCGCGGCCCGTTCACCACGCTCCGAAGTAGACGCAATCAGGATGCGCGGACACCGTGCGTAGTCGCGCTGAAAGGCATGCAGTGCCAGCCCCACGGCCACGGACGCCGAAGCGGCCCCCACGTCACCAAGGCTGTCCGCGGGATGCCATAGGCGCCAGCCCCGGGGCAGGCCTCCCAGGCAGCGCGTTTCGATGAGGGCCCATTCGAGGAAGCGCCAGCGCTCTCCGTTCAAGTCATTGATGACATGACCAAAGCAGTCCGCGCCTCCTACGGCCGCCAGCACTGAGTGCAGGGCCCGAGTCAGTGCCTGGCCCCGCACCGGGGACTCCGGTGTCCAGGGAGGCTCCTGCTCCAACGCGACCGCGTCGATATGGGCCCACTGCGGCGCTCCGCGGCGGCGAGCATCGAACTTGCGCTCCAGGACCAGAAAGGCAGCAGCCTCGCCTGGGATGATGCCAGAGCTGACGCCAGGGACCTTGAGACGCTCCGCCTCCAGGTGCGCTTGCAAGAAGGTGCTGTCCAGCAGTGAGTCCACTCCGCCGACGAGACAGACGTCCGCCGTGCCTTCCTCGAGGGCGGAGCTGGCCCAGGCAATGCCAGCCAGTCCGGACACATGCTCCAGGGAGACCAGCTGCACGCGGAGAGACTGCGGTGCCTGGGGGAAGAGGTCCTCCGCGAGGTGGAGGGTGAGCTCTTGAAGGTCCTCCGGAGACACACCGGGACGGTCCGGGTAGGGAGTCCCCAGGTAGACGTGAACCCGAACGCGCCTGCCAGAACGCCTTCCCTCCCCCAGTTCAAACAGCTTGGCGCTGAGGAGGGCCTCCGCCAGGGGCATCTCCACGAGGTCCAGCAGCTTCTCCACCCAGGAGCGGTCCCCCAGGTCCGGGCAGGAGAAGGACGCGGTGAGGCCTTCCGAGTCCGCTCCGTCCACACCGAAGTGAGGCCAGGGGGTGAAGCGATTCAGTCCTGCGCGTAGGGACGCACAGGACTGGGCGGCGTGACGCCCGATGGGGGTGCGCATTCCCAGCCCCGTGACGCAGATGGGCTCACGCGACATGGGTGCCTCTCGCGAGCTGGACCTTGACCCAATGCAGGGAGGGCACCCGGCCATGGACGCCCCATCGTGCGCGCCAGACAAGCGTCAGCAGTTTGCGCTCACAGTCGATGTGCACGGTGTCGCAGAGGCACGGCGGCGTCTCCCGCGCGGCGCCCAGCTTGATGATGACCTCCAGCCGCGAGGACGGGAGCGGAAACGCCAGCGCGCCCTCGGGCGTGGCGCCAACGACCTTCACCGGCTCGCCACCCTGGACATACCCGGACAGTCGTTGGTCCGCAGGGGCCACGAGGTGGTGGCGCTCGTCGAAGTCCTCCGGAAGCAGTGGGAGCCGCTCCCGCCGCCATGCGTCGTCATACGTCCCGGCATGCCGGGCGCGCGGCGTCCAATGTGGCGGCAGCGGGCCGAAGCTGCAAGGCGGGGGGCGCTCACGCGTCGAGCGGACCAGCTCCCTGGGGGCCTCCAGGTTGGGGAGAGGCAGCCCATGCACCCCACGGCGGGAACGTACGGAACGAAAGCCCCGTCCCACGGGGTTCGCCTCACATCGCTCCGGATGGTCAGGATGGCTGTCGTCGGTGCCGCCGAAAGCCCGCTCCCACGTCAATTCCATGCGCTCGAAAGGGCGGGGGGCCGAGATGGAAGGAATCCCAGCCAGGCTTTCCCAGACACGCTCACCAAAGACCTGGACGCCCTTGGTCATGGCACCCACCCGAAGGCCCACCAGTCCCTCTGTCCTGGAGCGGCGGCCCGCATAAGCGAATCCCTCGAGGAGAACATCCGTCGCGGGCTTGAACGGCGCCAGGTCGGAAACGCTCAGCAGGCTCGACCGTGCGGGCTCTCCCCTGTACTCATCCGCCAGGGTGAGTGGCGCCTGCGATTCCGCGACGACGGCCCGGCCATTCTGGAGGGCGAAGGTGGCTTTGACGACCACCAGCAACGATTCGCGCCCCGAGCCATCCAGGAAGACGAAGCGTCCCGCCGTGAAAGGCGTCAGATTGTAGAGGTCCATCAGACGAGCCCAACGAGAAGGTCGGTCAACGTGAACCCTACCAGGCGGTACGACGTCCCCCGTGTACCCACATGTGCCCCTCCACTGTGAGGGATTGTCCCAGAATAGCACGAAAAACCGCGCCATACGCCTGGACGTCGAGCTTGCACTCGGAATGCCGCCGACGCTGAAGCACCAAGCCCGAAGCCAGAGAGTTGCGAATCCCTAACCGAACGCTCTTCATCGGATGTGAATGCCCCAGCGTGAGGGTTGACTGAGCGCGGAGCCGAGGGGCGGGCTCGCCTCAGACAGTGGAATGTCAGGGCCTTCCGGTAGTGCTGGGTCGTGCTCGAGGTGCACGAGCACTTGCCGGGGGGACATTCCATGGTGCTTCGCTGGGCGGCGGTGCTGCTCTTCCTCGCGGTGTCCACCGGCTGCGCGACGAGTCGAGTCGTGCGACTGGAGACGGGACGTGAGTCCTTCGTCGTCACGCCCCGGGAGGAGCCGGGCGCGGAGGTGTCGGCGGCGGAGCTCGATGACGACGAGTTCGCCGAGGTCCTCGCGGAGCTGGGCCGGGACGTGCGGCCACTTCACAATCCCATGCAGTGGGCGCGCGAGCTCTTCGGCGTGCCTTCTCGCAGCGGGGTGTTCGGCTATGAGGGCCATCCGGGTCGGCTCATCCCACAGCGCGCGGACGTGGATGGACTTCATCTCCTGGAGTCCTACTCGGACGACGGGCTGACGAAGGCCTATGGCCAGTGGTGCGAGCGGAAGGACCAGCCTGGGGACTGCTTGCGCCTACTGGTGGAAGGGCCCCTGCTCGCCAGTGACGGTAAGTACACGTGGGCCTTCGCCATCGCGATGGACTCCGTGTGGGACGAGACGGCCGAGGCGCTGGAAGACATGGCGGACCCGGGCGCGGTCATGGCGACCGTCACCTCTGCCGCGACTGAGGTCCGCATTGGCGCGTTGCAGGACAGTCGTCGACTGCCGGAAGGACCTCACACAAGAGCTGCGCATTCTCGCCAACGAAGCCCAGACGCCCGGGACGGTGCTCAACAGGCTTTTGACTCGAGGCAAGTGAGCCCACTAGGAAGGCCCTCATGTCGCGCCCCTCCCGCTACTTCATGCTCAAGACGGACGTGCAGGCCGGGAACTGGTACCTGGGCGACCCGCTGAATGAGGCGGGTGAGGAGGTCGATGACATCTGGGAGTTCTCCGAGGGGCACCCTGTCCATCCAGGTGGGCGGCTGACGCTCCCCATCAGTGAGCCAGGAAGACGGTTGGACTACACAACCGCGGGCGCCGGCTGGACTCCCATTGTCCACGTCAAGGTGGCCACCCTCCTCGCCGAGATGGCTCCCGATGACGTGCAGCTCATCCCCGTCGATGTCGAGGACTGCCCCGAGCAGTACGTCATGCTCGTGGTCACGAAACTCATCCGGTGCATCGACGACCAGGCCACGGAAGAGGTTCTGTACTGGAAGCCGGAGGATGAGCGCCCCGACAAGCTCGGCAAGTACCGCAGCGTCTACGGCATGCGAATCGACCCCACGAAGGTGGGTGACACCCAGGTGTTCCGCACCTGGGGCTGGGACATCGCCCTCATCGTCTCGCAAGACATCAAGCAGGCCCTCGAGCGCGCCGGAATCACAGGCGCCCGCTTCGAGGAGGTCTAGAGCTCGCTCCCCTGCTCCTCCCGCAGCTCGGCCAGGAGCCGATTCAGCTCGTTGCGAATCGCCCGCGAATACTTGTGGCTCTCGTAGTGGAGCGTCAGCAGCGCGCCCCGCGGAGCCGAGTACCCCAGGAGCTGGATCGCCATCTCCCGCTCATCCCACGTGGCAACCTTCACATAGCCATGGGGCGAGAAGGGAACCTCCGGCTCCGCCCCCTCCGAGCCCACCCCGAGCTCCTCCGGCGCGCCCCCCTCCGCCACATCCCCCGGCCACGACTGGAGCGTCCGCGCCATCTCCTCGGAGTCCTCCGGCCGGACCACCGGCATCAACGCCTCCCCTCCAGCCTCCTCCGCCACCACCGTCGGCGCCGGTGCCCCACCCGACGACGTCCCCGCGACCTCGGGCGGAAGCGCCCTTGCCAGCAACGACGCCAGGTCGATGGAGTCCCGATACCTGCTCACCCCCCGCGAGATGCCATCCTTCGTCGGCCGGCCATACTTGCTGGCCAGCAGCTTCACCATCGACCGGTGGTCCTTCTGCAAATCCCCCGGCGTCGCGAAGCGCACGAACACCGAACCCAGCCGCCCGTCCGTGAAGAGGAAGAACACCCGGACCGGGCGCTCGTCGATCTCCGTCTCGGCCACCAGGTCCCCGCGCGACGTCGCCCGCACCGAGGGGAACAACCCCCGAATCTCCTCGCGCCCCATGCCCCAGCGCGTCACCTGGAAGCCTTCACCGCTCCGGTAGTCCCCCGACGCGTCCACCCCTCGCTCATGCACCCTGGCGCCATGGTGCTGCGAGCCGCACCCCACGAGAAACAACACCATCCACCCGTAACGGTTCATCACGACCCTCTCCACATTCCTCGAAGCCAGCAACGCCACGAGCCCTCGCGCGCGGAAAGTCCCGCGAGGAATTCATGTTCAACCATCAGCACTTGCGCCCAGCGTATGGCACCAACAAACCCCCGAACACCCGCAAGTGCGCAACCCGGAATTCCCCGAAACGATAATTCCAGACACACACCGTCGCTCCATCTCCGCCGTCCCGGGCCTGCCCCGCATGCGGAGATGGCCTTCCGTCGAGGTCCTCGCGCATGGGCACTCCCATCACCGGCAGCACCCCCAAGAAGGTCACCTACCGACCTCCCGAGGACACCTCCAAGACGCGGACCGTCGCGGAGAAGAAGCCCACCGTGGAGACGCCGGGCGACGAATTCGAGAAGTCGCGGGCCGAAGGGCGCTACCCGCCCGTGGCCCTGAACGCGGCCCCGCCGCTCCCGCCGGACACGGGGACCACCGTCCCCACGAACGGCACCACCTCCGCGAAGTACCAGGTGGGTCCCGCGCGCCGGCCGCCCATCCACCACGACAACGGCTTCCTCCAGAACCCCAAGGACCCCAAGGACCCCAACCCCATCGCCACCCGGGAGCCGTCCTTCTCGGACCGCCTGGCCAAGGGCAAGTGGGCCGTCAAGCTCGAGGCCGCGCGGCAGTTCCGCCCCGACCTCAAGGACGCCACCGACGCCTACTCCCACTTCCTCTCCGGCAACGGGAAGGACCGCACGTTCGACTACGAGCGCTTCGTCACCCAGGATGAGTCCGGCAAGAAGGTCCTGAAGAGCGCGACGCAGGACACGCAGAAGGCCGCCGAGGCGCAGTACGCGGCCATGATTGCCAAGGACCCGTCTCTGGCGGGCAAGCCCGTCACCTTCCAAATCACCGGCGGCCCCATCGGCGTGGGCGGCAACGACGGCAAGTTCCCCTACCCGCAGACGGAGAACTGGCGGAAGGCCATTGGCGGCCACTCCATCTGGAACAGCGCCACCGTCACCGTCACGCCGCCCACCACGCCGGGCGGCAAGCCCTCGTTCTCCATGGACATGACGGTCCACGCGGAGGACCGCTATAACTTCAACCCCAACCAGAAGGACATCGACACGGGCATCCCGGACTCGGAGAACGGGCGCTTCGAGCAGACGGGCCTGGCCCACCAGTACACCCAGACCGGCTCCGTGCAGCGCAAGGTGGGCTGGTCCCAGGGCGACATCGAGAATGCCACGTCCACTCCCATCAACAACGGCCGCGGCTGACCGGATGCGCCGCTGGCGCCTCCGGGTTGGAGTCCTCGTCCTCGGATGTGCTTACCTGGGCTGCAAGGAGTTGGACGCCGCCCCTTCGAGCCCTCCCATGAGCAAAGCCTCGGCCGCCGTTTCCCCCCCCGCCAGGACGGGCACCGACCTCGCTTCTCTCGAGCAGGCGGTGACCCTGCCTCGGCGTCCTGTGGCCGTCCAATGGCGCAAGGCCATCCGAGGCTCCGTGGGACTGGGCCCCACCGACTGGGAGCTGCTCGCCGTCCTCGAGTACTCGGAGGCGGACACCCAGGCCCTGCTGAGCACGCTGACGCCCACCGAGCTCGCCCCGCCCACGCTCGAGGACGGAGGCTGGCTGCCCGCGGCCACCCGCAAGTCCCTGGAGCAGGCGCGCGCCTACGACGCCTCCGCCTTCTACCGGCCCCCGCTCCAGAACGGCACCGTGCTCCATGTGCCCGGAACGAGGACCTTCGTGCTCTCCCTCTTCACGCTGTAGTCAGGGCGTGGGAGCGGCGACCGGGGCCGGGGGCGCCTCCGTGAAGAAGTCCCGGCTGAGCTGCTCGTACATGGACTCCACCGCGCTCACGGTGACGTTCGACACCTCGCGGCCGCTCGTCGCGGAGCGCTTGGAGGACACCGTCCCGGTGGAGCGCTTGAGGACCTGTCCCCGCGCGTCCACCAGCCGCGCCTTGTAGCGAATCTGGGCCTCGATGGCCGACACGGCGCCATGGCGTCCGACGGCCGTCGGCGCGTACGTCAGCTCCGCCTCGGCCAACTGGACCTTCAGGTCCGCCGAGGCCGCGCCCATCTGGAACGCCGAGGCGAACCCCGCCCGGAACCCGTCCTCGAGCGTGCCGCGCCACTCCTTCACGTGGACCGTCTCCGGCGCATTGATGACCACGCTGAACTGGTCCTGCACCTCCGGTTCCAGCAGCAGCCCCAGCGACGACGCCTGCTGCGCCAGGTCGATATTGGGACGGGAGGGCGTGCGACCGACCGTCACGCTGCACCCACCGAGGGACAGCAGCGCCACCAGGGCCACGACACCACGAACGACAGAGGACACGGGCATTCGACAACTCCAGACAAGAATGACCCTGTGTGCCTAACAGCTCCTGGGACTCCCTGGCAAACCATCCCAATATCGCAACTCAGTCACTACAGTATTGAATCATCAACAGCGGCGGATAGATTCCCCGCATGGGACTCTTCAATTCGATGTTCGGGGGCGGTACGGGGCTGGACATCTCGCTCGACAGCGACACCGTGGAGGCGGGCACGGAGCTGACCGGCGCCCTCACGATTCGAGGCGGGAAGAAGGCGGCGAGGGTCACGAAGGTGGTGGCCAAGGTCCTGGGCTCTCGCGTCGGAGGGGCGGGTGACTTCGAGCACCGCGTCCTCTTCGACGACGCCATCGCGTTGGACCTGGAGCTGCCCGCGGGGGAGTCCATCGAGGTGCCGCTGAGCCTCTCCCTCCCCGACGACGCCGACCCGACGCACGACTACCAGCTCACCGCGACGGCGGACATCCCGGGCGTGGCGGACCCGTCCGCGAAGGTGTCCTTCACCGTCTTCGGGGCAGAGGACGCGGAGCACGACAGCGCGACCACCTACACGGTGGACGAGGTGCTCGGTCAGTGGCCCGCGCTCTCCGGCCATGACGTGGAGGCGTTCCGCGAGGCCGCGGTGGAGCTGTACGAGGCCCGCGAGAACTTCGACGTGACCGCGGGCGCCGAGGTCCTCGCGGGCCGCTTCCACGACGACGACCTGAAGCTCCGGCAGACGGCCACCTGGTGGTACGCGCGGATTCTCGGCCCCACCACCGATGCGGCGGCCGTCGAGCCGCTGCTCGCGCTCACCTCGGTGGACGACGTCGACTTCCTCCAGGGACTCGTCTCGGCGGCGGGCGCGCTGGGGCCCGCGGGGGAGGCCCTGCTGGCCGCGCTCGTCCGCCATCCCCTCCCCGAGGTCCGCCGCTCGGTGGGCTTCGAGCTGACCACCGTGGGAGGCCCGCGTCAGCGCGAGCTGGCCGACGTGCTGCTCCGCGACACCGAGGTGGACGTCGCGACGTCGGGGCTCAAGGCCCTGGGCGGCAAGCTCCTGCGCGAGCCCCAGGTCCTCGCGCACCTCGTCTCCGTGGCCACGCACTCGGAGACGTCCGAGATGCGCGTCCACGCGCTCTACGCGCTCCAGGACGCCCCCGAGCACGACGTCCACGAGGCCGCGCTCCCCGCGTTCGAGGCCAACCTCAGGAGCGACGACAACTGGGCGCGCTCCACCGTCGCGGAGACGCTCCCCGATTGGCCGGAGAGTCCTCGGCTGATGGAGCTGCTCGAGCAGCTCGCCGCCGATGAGGACTCCCATGTCCGCTGCAAGCTCGCGAACGCCTTCCACGCGAGCTGCCCGGAGCACCTGCGTCCCTTGTGGGAGCGCATGGCGGCGGAGGACTCGGACGAGGAGGTTCGGAGGTACGCCCGTCAGGCGCTCGAGGACTGACGGCGCCCTCCCGGCGCCAGCCCTGGTAGTCTGGCCGGGTCTCCTTTTCGGTCGAGGCTCCATGAAGAAGCGCTGGTGGGTCGCGGGGGCAGTACTCGGGGTGGTGGCGGGGGTCGTCGTCAAGACGATCAACGACGCGGGGCAGTTCAAGGAGCTCAAGCCCCACGCGTCTGGCGCCTGCAAGCCGGTCCCGGGGATGCCGGGCGCGGAGGACGTCACCTTCCATCCGACCCTGGGCTTCGCCTACGTCTCGTCCGACGACCGCCGGGCCACCGCGGCGGGGCGCCCCATCCCTGGCGGCATCTTCCGCTACGAGCCGGGGAGCAACACGCCGCCGGTGCTGCTCACGCGGGGCTTCTCCCAGGACTTCCATCCGCACGGCATCAGCCTCTTCGTCGCGCCGGACGGCACGCAGACGCTGTTCGTGGTGAACCACCCCGACGGCGCGACGAACCAGGTGGAGCGCTTCGAGGTGGGCGCGGACGGGATGCTCGTCCACAAGGCGACGCTGAAGGACCCGCTGCTCGTCTCGCCCAACGACATCCTCGCGGTGGACGCCGAGCGCTTCTACTTCACGAACGACCACGGCCAGCCGCCCGGGGTGATGCGCACGTTGGAGGACTACCTCCAGCTGGGCCTGGGCAGCGTCGTCTACTTCGACGGCCAGCGCTTCCAGAAGGTCGTCGAGGGGACGAAGTACGCCAATGGCATCAACGTCTCCCGGGATGGGAAGACGGTGTATCTGACGGAGACGGTGGGCAAGCTGCTGCACAGCTACGCGAGAGATCCGGCGACGGGAGCGCTGACACAACGCCACGTGCTGAAGCTGGACACCGCGCCGGACAACATCGAGCTGGATGCCCAGGGCGACCTCTGGATTGCCGCGCATCCCAAGCTGTTCGACTTCGTGTCCCACGCGACGGACCCGAAGGGCCTCGCCCGAGCCCCCGCGCAGGTGCTGCGCTTCTCCGGCACGGGCGCGGACATGAAGGTCACGGAGGTCTATCTCGACGACGGGAAGCAGACCGCCGCCACGGCCACCGCGGCCGTCTTCGGCAAGCGGATGCTGCTGGGGCCCGTGTTCGACGCGGACCTCCTCGACTGCGAGCTGCCTTAGCGCACGGCGCCGGGCGGAGACTGGGAGCCAGGTCGCTCCCGCTCCGGACGGCTGAGGCCCGCCGCGTACAGCTCCGGGCCCAGCACCTGGGATTCCCGCGCGCGGAGGCGCAGCCAGTCCAGGCGCCTCTCCTCCGAGTGCCGCAGCGGAACGCCACCCTCTCGCAAGGCGCGGAGGACGCGCAGGCTCTCTCGCTCCGGGCAGAGCACCTGGGAGACCACGGCCTCCTCGTAGAGCACCGCCCCTCCGTCCGGGGATGCATCCCAGCGAGCGCCATGCCGCAACAACAGGGCGACCGCCCTCGGCAGACATCGGCTCGCCGCCTCCATCAACGGTGTCCTGGACTGGCCCGCCTTGTTGATGTCCGCCTTCGCCTTCAGCAGCCGCTCCACCAGCGCCAGCTCCACGGGCTGGCCTCCTCGCAGCGCCGCGAGCAGGGGCGTCACCTCCGCTTCCCCTGGGCGATTCACGTCCGCGCCCGCCTCGAGCAGGGCGTCCACGAGCTGGAGGTTCCGGCTCGAGGCCGCCTCGATGAGCGGTGTGTTGCCAGCGTACTGCGTGGCATCGGGGTGGGCGCCCGCATCGAGCAGGCGCAGCACCACCGAGGTCATTCCCTGCTTCACCAGCATCGCGAGCATGGGCGGCTCCCCTGCCTTCGCGAGGGCGAGCACGGCCTTCTCGTCGCGCTCCCGCGCGGCCTTCCGCGAGGGCGTGAGCGCGGTGATGGCGATGCGCGAGCCAGGCGGCATCGACACATCCACTCCCTCCGCCACGAGCAACTCCACGCGGACGACCTCGGGGGGATTGAACCCCGCCGCGTCCACGGCCCGAATCATCGCGAGGCTTTCCTGCCGGCGGGCCTCATCCAGCGCCTCCTGGAGGACCTTGTGCTGAAGCGTGCCCTTCGCGCGGCGCCCCAACAGCAAGGCGCGCTTCACATCCTGCTTCCGCACGGCCACCAGGAAGTCCGCCTCGGCCAGACAGTCCGCGTCACCGCTCGCACCGGCTTGCGTCAGCAGCAACTCCGCGCCCGCCTTTCGCTCGGCCCGGGCAAAGCACCGCGCGCTCCAGCCGTGGGGGGGCCACGACGCGGAATGCCGAGGCATCCTCAAGTCCGGGTTCGCCTTCGCCTCCAGCAAGGTGCGGACGATGTCTTCATACCCCTGCTCAGCCGCCACCATCAGCCGCGTCATGCCGCGACAGTCATGCTCGCAATCCATGGGCTGGTTGACGGCCGTCGTCCTGGCGAGCTCCCGCTTCAGCTTCGCGGTGGCCCTCCTGATATCCGCATCGGTGAGGAACTCGCCTCCCCCACCTCCACCCTTGATGATTTGAATGGGTTCCCGGCCCCTCCTGCACGCGGCGGCGGTGGGGCTACTCCAGATGAGGCCAGCCAGTACCCCCAACGACAGCACTCGAACGAGAACGGGCTTCATCCGCCACCCTTGTACGTGAGGGAGTACCAACGCACCTTGCCGAGCCGTGAGTCCTGGGTCCGCTGGTACAGCGCCTCGAGACACCCCTCTCGCGAGGTCTCGCTCAGACGATGGGCATAGGAGGACGCGCGCTCCAGACAAGCCATCAGGTCGACATCGAACGGCGTGAAGAGCTCGAGGTTCTCGACCCGCCGCAGCTCGGCGGCGCGGCGCAGCCCGAAGAGACCCGCGCTCCACGACACCATGCACCGATGGATGCCTTCGGGAGATGACCGGGCGTCCAAGCACTGTCCAGGCGTGGCGGTCAGGTCTGGAGCCACGCCTTTCTTCGACCAGGCCCCCTCGGGCCACCAACCTCGATAGCGCAGCTTGGGCCGAGCCTCGCTCGGGGCGCAGTCCTCGGGGCAGTTGCAGGCTTGCTCGAGCGGACCACACACCCCGTCGCCACAGCGGAGGCAGACCGGCTCCGACTCATCCTCCGTCTGGGGGCTGCACGTCTCGCTGGCCAACGGAACACCACACCGAGCCACCAGTCCGGGGCAACACGCCACACTGGCGCCCTGGACACCTTCGCCCGCACAGGGCTCCTGACTGGGGTGCTCGCTCTGACTTCTGCAGAACCGCACACCATCGCAGTAGATGCCGACCTCACAGCTCTTGGGGTACTTGCCGCAGCGCTCCACGGACAAGCCCTCGCACCACACCTTCACGTCCGTCCTCGGCCCTCCCCAAGACATCCGGTGAGGCATCGGAGGAACCACCTCGTCACAGAAGGCAGAGTCCGCCTGCCTTCCCAGGGAAGGAGGCTCGGCCTCGTCCGTGGGTCCCACCCGCGCTCCCGCGCTCACCTGGGTGCCTCCGTCGAAATCAACGGGGCCTCCCTGGGCTCCTCCGACGCCTCCAGCGGGTTCCACGGGGCCTGGCGGCAACGGCCTCGGAGCCTTCGACTCCCGCAGGGCGAAGGCTACCCCGCCCCCGACGAGCAGGCAGAGCGCCACGCCGAACACGTTCTTCGTGAGGCCCTGACCCCTGGAGGCGACCATCCCGTCATTCAACCCAATGACAGTGGCAATTGGAAATCCCGACGCGAAATGCTGCCCTAGCGAGCGGTGGCGGGCGGCGGCCTGGGTGGCTCCTTCTCCCGGCGCAGTCCCGCCGCGTACAGCTCCGGGCCCAGCATCAGGGACTTTCGTGCGCGCGCGCGCAGCCAATCCAACCCCGGCGCATCGGGCGGGTGGAACGGAACGCCCCCATCTCGCAGGGCGCGGAGGACCTGCACGGTGACCTTCTCGGGACAAGGCACCTGCGGGACCAGGGCCTCTTCGTAGAGTTCCGGGCCTCCACCCGGAAGCACGTCCCAGCGAGCCCCTCGCTGCAACAGCAAGGCAACCCCCTTGGGCAGACACCGGCTCGCCGCCTCCCTCAACGGCGCCCCTTCGCCGTCCGCCTTGTTGACGTCCGCCTTCGCCTTCACCAGTTGCTCCACCAGCCCGAACTCCGCGGTCGGGAAGCCTCGAAGCGCCGCGAGCAGTGGCGTCACCCCCTTCTCCCCCGGGAGATTCACATCCGCACCCGCGACGAGCAGGGCATCGACCAGCACCTGCTCCTGACGACGCACCGCCTTGATGAGCGGCGTGTCCTCCCCCTCCTCCCGAAGGTTGGGGTCAGCCCCCCTCTCGAGCAAATGCAGCACCACCGGGGTCATCCATCGCTCCATCAGCAACGTGAGCCTGGGCGGCGGATGCCCCGCTTCCAGGAGGGCGCGCACGGCCTTCTCGTCACCCTCCTCCAGGGCCCGCTCCACGAGGGTGGGCACGGTGATGGAGATGCGCGAGCCGGCCCTCATCGACACATCCGCTCCCGGCGCCACGCGCAGCGATACCTGGACAGGCGAATGGGGATTGAACCCCGCCGCGTCCACCGCCCGAATCATCGCGAGGCTTTGCTGCTTGATGGCCAGGCCCAGTGCCGCGCGGAGGACCTCCTGCTGAATCCGCCCCTGCGCGCGGCGCCCCAGCAGCAAGGCGCGCTTCGCGTCTTGACTCCTCACGGCCGCCAGGAAATCCGCCTCCACCAGGCACGCCTCGTCTCCGCTCGCGCCTGCCCGCACCAACAGCCTCTCCGGGCCGGACTTCCCCGCGGAGCGTGCGAAGCACCGCGCGGACCAACCCGTGGGTGGCCACGACGCGAGATGCCGAGGCACTCTCAAGTGAGGGTCCGCCTTCGCCTTCAACAACAGGCGGACGATGGGCGCATGGCCTCTCTCGCTCGCCACCATCAGCGGCGTCATGAGGTGGAAGTCTCCAGTGGGGTCGTCCGTCCTGTTGACGGCGGTGCCTTCACCGAGCAGCGACTGCATCCGCGCGACGTCTCCGTCTCGTGCCGCGTTGATGACGGGGACCTCTGGCTTGAAGGTCACCTCGCGCCGGAGCACGGGCATCGTCGCGGCGGCGGGGCCGCTCGACAAGGCGACACAGGCCAGCACCCACGACGACAACACTCGAAAGAGCCGGGACTTCATCGCGAGTCCTCCGACAGGGTGGAGAACCACCGCAGCTTGTCGAGCCTCGCGTCCTGGGTGCGCCGGTACAGCGCCTCGATACAGCCCTCCCTCGACGTCTCGCTCCGGCGCTCGGCGTATGAGCCCCAGCGCTCCAGGCAGCGCATCAGGTCGATGTCGAAGGGAGTGAAGGGCGCGAGGTTCTCGACCCGCGGAAGCGCGTCCGCGTCGCTCAACCCGAAGAGGGCCTCGCTCCACGACTCCAGGCAGGAGTGGACGCCCCCCGCGGTCGCATGGATGTCCAGGCACTGTCCAGGCGTGGCGGCCTTCTCCAACTCCGACGGGGGGCCCTTGGGCATCAGTCCTCGATGGTGGACCTTGGGGCGGGCCTCGCTCGTGGCGCAGTCCTCGGGGCAGTTGCAGGCCTGCTCGTACACACCACACACGCCGTCGCCACAGCGGAGGCAGACGGGCTCGGAGGTCTCCTCCCCCGAGTCGCAGGTCTCGTCCTTCAAACGGGCCCCACACCGAGAAACGAGCCCGGGACAACACGCCCTGCCACCGACGTGGAGCCCTTCTCCCGCGCAGGACTCCTGCCCCCGGCTGCGCTCCTGGGCCCTGCAGAACCGCACACCATCGCAATAGACGGCGGCCTCGCAGTCCTGGGGGTACTCGCCACAGCGCTCCACGGACAAGCCCTCGCACCACACGTCCGCGGCGTCCGGGCGCTCCGCTGGCTCTTCCTCCAGGGCGCTCGGTCCCGGACGGGCCTCGACGAGACGCGCCTCCTCACTCCGCGAGGGCACCTCGGGCGCGCCACGGGGAACACCCGACTCCACGGGCCCCATCGACGACACTTCCGGCGCACTCGGCTCCCGCAGGGCAAAGGCGACAGCGCCACCCGTCAGCAAGCAGAGCGCCACGACCTGCAGGTTCTTCGTGACACCCCGAGCCATCCCGTCATTCAACCCAATGACACTGGCAATTGGAATGCCCGATTCGGCCCAGGCCCCTCAGGGCGCGGCATCGGGAGGAGGCTGGGGCTGCTCCTTCTCCGGACTCAGTCCCGCCGCGTACAGCTCCGGGCCCAGCATCTGGGACTCCCGTGCGCGCACGCGCATCCAGTCCAGGCCCGGCGTCCCCGGAGAATGGAACGGCACGCCGCCCTCTCGAAGCACGCGGAGGACCTGCACGGCGACCTTGTCGGGACAGCTCACCTGAGGAACGACGGCCTCCTCATAGAGCCCCGGCCCTCCACCCGGTGGCCCGTCCCAGCGCGCCCCCTTCTGCAACAGCAAGGAGACGGCCCTCGGCAGACACCGGCTCACCGCCTCCATCAGCGGCGTCCGGTAGCGGCCCGCCTTGTTGACGTCCGCCTTGGCCTCCAGCAGTCGCTCCACCAGCGACAGTTCCACGGGCTTGTCCCCCTGCAGCGCCGCCATCAGCGGCGTCACCTCCACCTCGCCCGGAAGATTCACGTCCGCGCCCGCCGCGAGCAGTGCGTCCACGAGCACCCGGTTCCGGTCCAGCGCCGCCTCGATGAGCGGCGTGTTGCCATCCTGCTCCCCGACGTCGGGGTTGGCGCCGGCCTTGAGTTGCTGCAGCACCACCGAGTTCATCCTCCACCGCACCAGCATCATGAGGAGGGGCGGTGACTCCCCCGCTCTCACGAGGGCGAGCACGGTCGCCTCATCGCGCTCCTGCATGGCCTTCTGCGTGGGCGTGAGCGCGGAGATGGAGATGCGCGAGTCGGGCCGCATCGACACATCCACCCCCGAGGCCACCGGCAGGTTGACGTGGAAGCCTCCGCCGTGGCCCGGGTTGAAGCCCGCCGCGTCCACGGCCCGAATCAACGGGAGGCTCCGCTGCTCGATGGCCAGCATCAGGGCCTTCTGGAGGACCCGCTGCTGAATCCTGCCCGTCGAGCGGCGGGCCAACAGCAAGGCGCGCTTCGCGTCCTTCTTCCGCACCGCCGCGAGGAAGTCCGCGTCGTCCAGGCACTCCGCATCGCCGCTCGCGCCGGCCTCCACCAGCGCTTTCTCCGCGCCGGACTTCCCCGAGGAGCGCGCGAAGCACCGCGCGGACCAGCCCTGCGGCGGCCACATCCCGGAGTGCCGAGGCGCGCGCAGCAGAGGGTCCGCCTTCGCCTTCAGCAACAGGCGGATGACGGGGGCATGACCGTTCTCGGCGGCCACCATCAGCGGCGACATGCCGTGAGCGTCGCCCGCGCCGGTACCCGGTCCGTTGACCGCGGTCGTTTTCGCGAGCGCATCCTTCATCTTCTCGGCGTCGCCTCCGGCCGCCGCCGCGTAGAGGTAGGAGGAGTCCCCTCGCCTGATGATTTGAATGACCTCCCGCCGGGTCAGCGCGGAGGCGGAGCCACTCGCGACGAGGCAGGCCAGCACACACGACGACAGCACTCGAACGAGGATGGGCTTCATCGCGAGCGTCCATACGAGGAGGAGAACCACCGCAGCTTGTCGAGCCGTGAGTCCTGGGTGCGCTGGTACAACGCTTCGAGACATCCCTCGCGCGACGTCTCGCTCCTGCGGGCGGCGTAGGAGGAGCCGCGCTCCAGACAGCGCATCAGGTCCAGGTCGAACGGCGTGAAGGACTCGAGGTCCTCGACCCGCTGGAGCTCCGCCGAGCGGCGCAGCCCGAAGAGGCCCTCGCTCCACGACTCCAGGCAGCGAAGGACGCCCTCCGGGGAGGCCTGGGTGTCCAGACACTGCCCAGGCGCGGTGGTCCCTTCCGGAGCGGCGCCGTCGGGCGCGACGCCCTGGGGCCACGGTCCTTGAAAGCGCAGCTTCGGCCGCGCCTCGCTCGTGGCGCAGTCCTCGGGGCAGTTGCAGGCCTGCTCGAACGGGCCACAGACGCCGTCGCCGCAACGGATGCAGACCGGCTCCGACTCGTCGCCCTTCTGGGGGTTGCACGCCCCGCGTCCCCCCGCCGGAACCCCACATCGAGCGACGAGCCCAGAGCAACACGCCACGTTGGCACCCAGGATGCCCTCCGCCGCGCACGCCTCCGCGCTGGGGAACTCCGGCCGGCTCCTGCAGAACCGGACACCGTCGCAATAGGCGCCGACCTCGCAGTCCTCGCGGTGGCTGCCGCAGCGCTCCACGGACAAACCCTCACACCACACGGCCGCGTTCTTCGGGCGCGCCGTCCGCCCTGGCGGCATCCGGCGTGGGACTCGCGGGTCGACGAAGGGTCCGTCGAGGCGTGCCGTCCTCACCTCCCGGATGGGAACCTTCGGCTCCTCTTTGGGAACCTTCGGCCCCTGCGTGGGAACCGCGGGTCCTCCCGTGAGAACACCCGCGTCCACGGCCTCACGGGGAAGCGTCCTCGGAACACTCGGCTCACGCAGGACGGACGCCACGGCTCCACCCACGAGCAGGCAGAGCGCGACGACCAGCAGGTTCTTCGTGACGCCCCGCCGGGGCGGGGGAGCGGCCTGTGCCATCCCGTCATTCAACCCAATGACAGTGGCAATTGGAAAGCCGCCCCCCGGGGAAGGCTAGCGGGCCTTCAGGTTCTGGGCGACGAAGTCCCAGTTGACCAGGTGGTTCAGGAACGTCTCGATGAACTTCGGCCGCAGGTTGCGGTAGTCGATGTAGTAGGCGTGCTCCCACACATCGATGGTCAGCAGGGCCTTCTGGCCGTGCTTCATCGGCAGGTCCGCGTTGCTCGTCTTGGTGACGGCCAGCTTGCCGTCCTTGTCCGCGACCAGCCACGCCCAGCCGGAGCCGAACTGCGTCGCGGCGGCGGTGGAGAAGTCCTCCTTGAACTTGGCGAAGGAGCCGAAGTCCCGGTTGATGGCCGCCAGCAGGTCGCCCGTCGGCTCACCGCCGCCCTTGGGCTTCATGCAGTTCCAGAAGAAGGTGTGGTTCCAGACCTGCGCCGCGTTGTTGAACACGCCACCGTCGCTGCTCAGGATGATCTCCTCCAGCGACTTGCTCGCCTCGGGCTTGCCATCCAGCAGCTTGTTCAGGTTGTTGACGTAGGCGGCGTGGTGCTTGTCGTAGTGGTACGAGAAGGTCTCCTCGCTCATGTGAGGAGCCAGCGCGTCCTTCTTGTACGGGAGTTCGGGCAGGGCGAAGGGCATGGTCGTGACCTTTCCAGGGTAAAGGGAAGCCGAGGACTATCACCCTCCCGGCTCCCACACGGGCTTGACTCCAATCCATTGGCGGTCCGCCAACCTACTGACCAACTCCGGACATCCTCAGGTCAACATTCGAGCCACCCCGGGCGTCACGGCGAGGGAGGCCGCACCAGCAGCACGGGCCGCTCGGTCCGCCCGAGCACCGCCTGTGTCACCGAGCCCAGCACCACGCGCTTGAGCCCCGTGCGTCCGTGGGTCCCCAGCACCAGGGCATCCACCGCCAGCCGCTCCGCGGTCTGCACCAGCGCCGTCACCACGTCCTTGGTGCCGGTGACAATCTCCACCTTCACGTGACGCCCCGTGAGCTCCGCCTCGCGAGGCACCAGCGCCAACAGCCGCCGCTGGTCGCTCTCCACCACCTGCGCGCCCTCCGTGACGTGGACCAGGTGCACCACGCCCCCCGGCGGCACCAGCCCGAAGGCATGGGCCACGGCGCGGTCGCCCGTCTCGGAGAAGTCCGTGGCCACCATCACCTCGCGGAAGGTGGGCAGCGGCGCGTCCACGCCCACCGTCGCCGCGTGCGAGGCCACACACGCCACGGACATGCGCGCCAGCCGCAGCGAGTGGTGCGACACGCTCCACATGCGCCCCAGCGCCTTGCGGTGGTGTGTCCCCACCACGAGCAGGTCCGCGCGCTCCCGGTCCGCCACCTGCACCAGGTGGTCCGCGATGCGGCCCAGCGAGGACTCCAGCACCGTGCGGGGCACCGCGCCTCCCACGGCCAGGGGCGCCATCAGCGCGTCCGTCTCCTTGTCCAACACCGAGAACAGCTCCGGCGTCACCTCCGCCAGCTCCATGGGGCGCGCCAGCCCCAGGCGCTTGTATTCCTCATCCGGCCAGATGACGCGCGCGCCCACCACCTCCACCAGGCCCCACTCGCGCAGCCCCTTCACCCAGTCGCGCGCGGCGGCGAACGGCGCGGAGCGGTCCACGCCCAACAGCACCCTCAAGGGCCGCTTGCCCTCCGCCCAGGCCTCCAGCGTCTCCGCGTCGCGCACCGCCAGCAGCGGCACCTCCAGCGACTGCGCCAGCCGGTCCACCGTCCCGCCCACGCTCAGGAAGGGCGCCTCCTTGCTGGGGGAGGCCGTCACCACCAGCGTCGCCGCGCGGCGCCGCGCCAGCTCCGCCACCTCCACCGCGGCCTCTCCCGTGCGCAGCTCCTGCTCCACCTGGATGCCGCGCTTGGACAGCCGCCGCGCCTCGTCCCCCAAGGCCGCCTCCGCCGCTTGGAGCAGGGCCGCGCCAAAGGCCCGGGCGGCGTCGGGATTCAGGACATGCACCAGACACAGCGGCACGTCGGCTTTGCGCGCGAGCGCCGCGGCGACATCACACGCGCGGCGCGCGGCGTCGGAGAAGTTGGTGGCACAGATGATGGTCATGGGGGTTCTCCTGTCTCCTCTGGCGCACGCGCTCACGCGGGCCGCACTTGTTCGACACGGACTTCATTCTCCAGCGGCTCACCCCGCTCGAAGGCCCGGACGCTGGCCAGCGTGGTGCGCGCGATGCTCACCAGTGCCTCGCGCGTGAGGAAGGCCTGGTGCGATGTCACCAGCACATTGGGAAAGGTCAACAGGCGCGCCAGCACATCGTCCTGGAGCACCTGGCCGGACAGGTCCTGGAAGAAGATGCCCTCCTCTTCCTCGTACACGTCCAGGCCCGCGGCGCCCACGTGGCCCGTCTTGAGCGCGTCGATGAGGGCCCGGCTGTCGATGAGCGCGCCTCGCCCGGTGTTGATGAGCATCACCCCGCGCTTCATCCGCGCCAGGGACTTCGCGTCCACCATGTGCCGGGTCCCCGGCGTCAGCGGGACGTGAAGCGAGATGACCTCCGCCGAGGAGAACAACGCCTCCAACGGCACATAGCGAGCACCCACCTCCCGCGCGAAGGCCGCGTCCGGCGCCATGTCGAAGCAAACGACGTCGCAGCCAAAGCCTCGGAAGATTCGCACGGCCGCGCGACCGATGCGTCCAGTCCCCACCACGCCCACCGTCTTCCCCGCGAGGTCGAAGCCCACCAGCCCGTCCAGCGAGAAGTTCCAGTCGCGCACCCGCGCGAAGGCGCGAGGGATGTGCCGGTTGAGGGACAACACCAGCGTCACCGCGTGCTCCGCCACCGCGTGCGGCGAGTACTCCGGCACCCGCGTCACGCGCACGTCCAGCCGCCGCGCGGCCTCCAGGTCGATGTGGTTGTAGCCCGCGGAGCGCGTGGCCACCAGGCGCACGCCCACCTCGCGCAGCACCTCGAGCGTGGGCGCGTCCAGCCGGTCGTTCACGAACGAGCACACCGCATGGAAGCCCTCCGCCAGCCGTGCGGTCTGCAACGTCAGCCGGGGCTCCAGGAAGCTCAGCGCATGGCCGAACTCCGCGTTGGCCTCCTCCAATGCGCCGCGGTCATACCGATGGGTGTCGAAGACAGCCAGCCGCATGCCTGCTCTCCCTCCCTTGGGCCGCTCTTGCGCCGCGTCTGGCCGACTGCCAGTGCAACGAGCACACCACGCCTGCGCCACTCGAAGCGCCACGGAGGACCGCGCAAAAGCTGCACACGGGCGCCCACCGACGCAAAACCCAGACACGAAATGCCCAGGGCTGGCGGGCAGGCATCACCGCCGTGGGAGGTGCCCGCCTGGGCCGCGCCAGGAGCCGACACGGCCTACCTTCTCGGCACAAGGCTCCGACCAGGAGGCGTCATGTTCCGTTGTGCGGCCTGCGGTGCGTTCAATCGTGTGCGAGAGCCCCGCCCCTCGGGAAACCCCGAGTGTGGCCGGTGCCACCGGGTGCTGGACCTGTCGGGCGCGCCACAAGAGGTGGACGGCGAGGCGCTGGACCGGGCGATGCTCTCCTCGCCGGTGCCCATCCTCCTGGACCTGTGGGCGCCCTGGTGTGCCCCGTGCCGCGCGGCGGCGCCCATCCTGGACGCGGTGGGCAGGGCACAGGCAGGACGCCTGCTGGTGCTCAAACTCAATACGGACCAGAACCCTCGCACCGCGAGCGCGCTGCGGGTGCAAGGCATTCCCACCTTCGTGGTGTTCTCCGGTGGGCGCGAGGTCGCACGCCGAAGCGGTGTGCTGCCCAAGGCCGACCTGGAGCGGTGGGTGTCGGGCGCCCTCGCCGCACCCGGCAGCACGGGCGCCACGGCCTGAGTCCTGCAACACGGGCGGCGACCCGCGTGAAGGAGGAGGACACCATGGAGCCCGAGGCCGCGCTGCTCACGGACCTCTATCAGCTCACGATGACGGAGGCGTACCTGGCCGAGGGCCAGTGGGACGAGGCGGTGTTCAGCCTCTTCGTCCGCCGCCTTCCGTCGCGGCGCAACTACCTGGTGGCCGCGGGACTGGAGGACGTGCTCCACACGCTGGAGCACCTGCGCTTCCGCGCGGAGGACCTGGAGTGGCTCGCCTCGCTGGGGCGCTTCTCGGACCGGCTGCTCGGCTGGCTGGAGCGCTTCCGCTTCAGCGGCGACGTGGACGCGATGCCGGAGGGCACGCCCGTCTTCGCCCAGGAGCCGCTCCTGGAGGTGCGCGCCCCGCTGCCGGAAGCGCAGCTGGTGGAGACGTACCTGCTCAACGTGATGCACCTCCAGACGCTCGCGGCGTCCAAGGCCTCGCGCGTGGTGGAGGCGGCGCAGGGGCGGCCGGTGATGGAGTTCGGGCTGCGGCGCATCCACGGCGCGGAGTCGGGCGTGAAGGTCGCGCGCGCGGCGTACCTCGCGGGCGTGGACTCCACCTCCAACGTGCTCGCGGGGAAGCGGTATGGGATTCCGCTCGCGGGCACCATGGCGCACAGCTACGTGCAGTCGCACGACGACGAGCTGGAGGCGTTCCGCGCCTTCACCCGCGTCTACCCCGACGCGACGCTGCTGGTGGACACCTACGACACGCTGCGCGGCGTGCAGGACGCCATCCGGCTGGCGCGGGAGCAGGGAGAGGACTTCCGCGTGCGCGCGCTGCGGCTGGACTCAGGCGACCTGCTGGCGCTGTCGCTGGCGGCGCGCGAGCTCCTGGACGAAGCGGGCCTGGAGCGCGTGCGGCTGGTGGCGAGCGGCGGACTGGACGAGGACGACGTCGCGCGGCTGCTCGCGCGGGGCGCACCGCTCGACGGGTTCGGCGTGGGCACGGCCATGGGGGTGTCCGCGGACGCGCCCTCGCTGGACATGGCCTACAAGCTGGTGGAGTACGCGGGGCGGCCCCGGGTGAAGCTGTCCGCGGGCAAGGTGCTGCTGCCCGGGTCGAAGCAGGTCTACCGGCAGGAAGAGGACGGCCTCGCTCGCAGGGACCTGCTCGTGCGGAGGGGAGACGTCACGCGCGGGCGGCCACTCTTGCGGCCCGTGATGCGCGCGGGGCAGCGGCTGCCGGGGGTCCTTCCCTCCCTGGATGATGCTCGGGCGTACGCGCGGCGGGAGCTGGCGCGGCTTCCGCTGGAGGTCCGGGCGCTGGAGCCCGCCCGACCACCGTACTCGGTGGTCGTGGGGGACGGGCTCGCCCGGGCACGTGCTCACGAAGCGGAGGTCTGGGCCACGGGGCCCTGAGCACGCACCAGCACGTTGTCCACCGCGTACGCGCCGCTGCCCAGCAGCGCCTGCGTCAGGAGGGTCACCAGCAGGAACGCGACGTACTCCCAGCCGCCGCCCGCGTTGGTGAACATCCACCCCATGGCCAGGTGCGACTGGAGCGCGCCCACCATCACCGGGAACAGCGCCAGGGCCACCCAGCGGACCTTGAAGCCCGCCAGGAGCGCGAGTCCGCCCAGGAACTCCGCCAGGAACACCGGCGTGGCCATCCAGCCCGGGAAGCCATGGGCCACGAAGAAGCGCGCGGTGCCGTCCAGGGTGAAGATGAAGTACTTCGCCCCCGCGTGGGCCAGGAACACGATGCCCAGGGCGACGCGGAGCAGGGTGGCGGCCAGGACGGGGGAATTCGAGGACAGGGAAGAGAGGATGCGGTTCATGGCGTGGACTCCCGAAGTCGTTGTGGAGACGCGGCATGAAATGCGCCTTTTCCTCCCTGGACGGTAGTCGAACGTCTCGAACGAATCGTTCTGCCAGGAGAACAATCCCCGACGGGGCTCAGGTCCACTCGACGGAGCGGAACTCGGAGGCCAGCACGTCCAGCAGGGCGCGCACCAGGGGCGGCGTGGAGCGCCCCGCGGCGTGGACCGCGTAGATGCCGATGGGCTTGGGGGCGAAGGCATCCAGCACGGTGACGAGCCGGCCCGAGCGCAGGTCCGCGTCCACCATGAAGCGCGGCAGCACGGCCAGCCCCACTCCCTCCGCGGTGGCCTCGCGCAAGAGCGTCCCGTTGCCCACCGCCAGGGGGGCCTCCCGCACGGGCACGGAGATGCGGCCCTTGGGGCCGTGGAAGCGCCACTCGTCCTCCGCGCGCAGGTGCAGGTAGCGCAGGCAGTCGTGACGGACCAACTCGTCGGGGTGCTTCGGCGTCCCCCGGCGCTTCAGGTACGCGGGCGCGGCGCACACGCACAGCGAGGTGGAGGTGAGCTTCCGGGCCACGAAGGTGGAGTCGCGCAGCCGGGAGATTCTCAGCGCGACGTCCACGCGCTCCTCCACCAGGTCGACCAGCGTGTCGCTCAGCCGCACCTCCACCGAGGCGCCCGGGTGGGTGGCCAGGAAGCGCGCCAGGGGACCCGCCAGATACATCTGCGCGAAGCTGATGGGGGCGTTGACGCGCAGCGCGCCCCGCCCCGCGTCGGAGGCGCCCTTCGTCGCGGCGCTGGCCTCCTCCAGCAGGCGCTCGCAGTGGGCGTACACCGCCATCCCCGCGTTGGTGACGGAGAGCTTGCGGGTGGTGCGGATGAGCAGCCGCTCCCCGACGCGGGACTCCAGGCGGGACACCCGCGCGCTCACCACCGACTTGGACACCCCCAGCGCCGTGGCGGCCTGGGTGAACGAACGCAACTCCACCACGCGCGCGAAGCACGCGAGGCCCAGCAGGTCATCGAACAAGGGCTCCGGCACCGGCGCACCCTGCCATGGACGCCCATGTAGGACCAGCGCCACGCGTTTGATACACCGTGTTTCCAATGCAATGCGGTGGCTGATATTCCCCGGCGTCACGCACTGTTGACGAGGAAGACGCGGCCGGACGTCGGACCCTCCCCTCACAATGCGGGCCTCACCCACACATCATGACGAGGAACGAATGACTCAAGGGAGTTTCGTGAAGAAGTGGCTCGGCCTGGGACTGTGCGGAGCGCTGATGACGGCGGTGGGTGCACCGTCCGCGCTCGCCGGGACGCCGGACACCGGGGCCAGCAGGACGACGCTGTCGCCCTGGTCCTCCGCGCCGAGCATGAGCCGGATTCGCGCGCACCACACGGCGACCCGGCTGCTGTCCGGCGCGGTGCTCGTCACCGGCGGCAGGGAGTGGAGCGCGGTGACGGCGACGACGGAGACATACAGCGCGGCCCTGAACACCTGGAGCGCGTCGGCGGCGATGAGCCAGACGCGGTGGCGGCACACGGCGACGCTGCTGGCCAACGGCAAGGTGCTCGTCACGGGCGGCGCGGCTGGCATGACCTCGAGCACGCTGTCGAGCGCGGAGCTCTATGACCCGGCCACCAACACCTGGAGCGCCACGGGCAGCCTGGGCACCGCGCGCGAGGGCCACCAGGCGGTGCTCCTCGCCACGGGCAAGGTGCTGGTGTTCGGCGGCTACTCCCCGGCGGCGCTGAAGACCGCGGAGCTGTATGACCCGGCCACGGGTGTGTGGACGGCCACCGGCTCCACGTCCGTCGTCGCGGGCAGGCCCAGCGCCACGCGGCTGCCCGACGACAACGTGCTGGTCATCAGCGACAACGGCGTCGACACCGCCGCGGAGGTCTACGAGGTGAGCACGGGCACGTGGAGCCGCGTGGCGGACCCGCCGGCCTTCTACGGACACGCGGCCGTGCTGTTGGACCAGGGCGCGGTGCTCGTCACGGGCCAGGAGACGGGGCAGTACGCCAGCGGCGCGTGGCTGTTCTGGCCGGAGGACAATGCGTGGGAGTACGTCTCGTACGCGAACGAGGAGCGGCGCAGGAGCCACTCCATGACGCTCCTGCCGTCGGGCAAGGTGCTGGTCGCGCGCGGCACCCGCAACCAGATGGGCGGCTCCGCGGAAATCTTCGACCCGGCCAACTGGACGCTGCACCTGGGCGGCTATGACTCGCCCACGCAGGGCCACACGGCGACGCTGCTCACCAACGGCAAGGTGCTGATTGTCGGTGGCAGCAGCCAGGAGGAGCCCGAGCTGTACTCCTCCGCGGAGCTGTACTCGGAATAGGCGCGGCCCCACTCCCGCCCGTGTGTACGACGGCACGGGCGGGGTGACGGGCCGGCTTGACTGCCCCGGACGCGTGGTCATCTTACGCTCGCATGCCCGAGCATCCTCCTCGCCTCCTGCGCTGGCTCAGGCTGGTCCTCGCCTGTCTGACGCTCGTGGGCGGAGGGGCCGCCGCGCACACGCTCCCGCCTCCCCTCTCCGTCGCGGCCCAGGCGGGCGGCCCCACGGCCGTCCCCCAGGCGCCGGAGCTGGTGCGCCATGCGCGGCTCGCGCCTCGGGAGGTCTCCCGGCTCCCGGCGCTGGCCGCCCCCCCGGAGTCCGGGAGCCACGTCCCGCTCGAGCCGCCGGGCCCCGCCCGTCGCCTCTTCCTGCTGCATCGGTCGCTCCTGCACTGAGCGCTTCCGGAGTCGTGTCCCCCGGAAGTCCACCCAGTCACTGGAGCAACCATGTCTCGCTTTCTCTCGCGGGCGCGCGATATCGCGTGCGCCCTGGCGCGACACCTTCGTCGCGCGTTCCGCCTCCTCTTCATCCTCATCCTCGTGGCCCTGCCCATCCCCGTCGCCCCGGTGGTGGCCGCGCTCCTGCGCCCCTTCCGGCGAAACCTCCCCGCGGAGGTGCTGCGCAAGAAACAGCCCTGAGCCCCGTCAGCGCTTGGAGCGTGTCTCGCTCTCGCTGCGCCCGCCGAAGTCATCGCCGTCGATGGGGGGCGCACGCGTGCGCTTGATGGGCAGCCGCCAGCCGCGCCTCACGGATATCAATCGCACCGCCGCGCCCACCGCCATTCCCGCGGCCAGCGCGAGGCGGCGGTGCCCCGTCAGGGAGAACGCCAGACACACGAGGCTCGCGGCGAGCGCGGCCAGCGCGTAGTACCCGGGCTCGGGTCTCATCACCGTGGGCGTGCGCCGGATGAGGACGTCGCGGATGACGCCTCCTCCCGCGGCGGCGATGATGCCGATGAGCACCGCTGTCCCCGGACTCAAGCCCACTTCCAGCGTGCGCTGGGTCCCCGCCACCGCGAAGGAGCCCAGCGTCAGCGCGTCCAGCGTGGACAGCAGCTTCACGGTGGGCCCGTGCTTCAGCTCGAAGATGAACGCGGCGAACGCGCCCGTGAAGGCCGCCACCAGATAGGACGGCTTCACCAGCGCGAGCGGAGGCCCCACCTGCAACAGGGTGTCGCGCAGGATGCCGCCTCCCACGCCGGACACCAGCCCCAGCACCAGGAAGCCCATCAGGTCCATCTTCCGGCGCTCGGCCAGCAGCGCGCCCAGCACGGAGCCGGAGAACACGCCCGCCAGGTCCGCGACCATCGTCCCCGCGGCGATGACCTCTTCCTGGAAATGGGGCTCCGACAGGTCGAGGGGCATGCGCACGACACCTCCTGGACACCGTGGGGATGCCCGCCGCCGAGGGCAACCCGCGCCCGCGGGCCCAGGCTCCGTCCGCACGGAGCCTCCTCCCTGGCGCGCGAGCACTCAGGCGACGATGCGACACGTCCCTGCCCCGTGGACGCACTCCGCCGCCGACAACACCTTGCCTGGGTAACCCCCTCCCCCGAGCAAGGACATGGACCCCACCCAACCCGCCGACCGCATCTTCGAGGGGGGCACCCTCCTCACCATGAACGAACGCCAGCCCTCCGCCCAGGCCGTGGCGCTCCAGGGCGGCCGCATCCTCGCCGTGGGCACGCGCCACGAGGTCTTCGCGTTTCAAGGACCCGACACGGAGGTCGTCTCGATGCGGGGCGGGACGATGATTCCCGCCATCGTCGACGACGACACCTCGCCGGAGAATGTCGAACAGGAACCACAAGGCACGCTGGAGCCCGGCCAGCGCGCCAACTTCGTCGTGCTCAACGGCAACCCGCTCACCGTGACACCGCGCGCTCGCGAGGAGCTGCGCGTGATGCACGTGGTCAAGGATGGCCAGAGTCTCTACATGGCGGACACCGAGGCCGCGCGCGAGGACGCGCCCATCTTCGGCGAGGACCTCTTCCTGGATGAGAGCGGCTGGCTCGTCTGAGAAGAAGCGCTCGACGACACCGGGGCATTTGGCACCCGCCGCGCGTGGGCTATCCGAAACTTCTTCACGCTGTACTCCGCAGGTGACTTCCTCCCACGCCCGGCGTTCTGCGATGGTGGGAGGAAACCCCGCATCGGAGAGCCTCATGCTCCGCCGCCTTGGCCCCGCGTTCTTCCTTGGCTCCGTGCTTCTCTGCGGCGCCTGCAAGAAATCAGAGGACCCCGCGCCGACGACTCCACCGGCGCCTCGTCCCACCGCGGAGCCCACCGCCACCTTCACCCTCTCCCTCCTCCAGGACGCGCCCGCTTCGGGCTGCACCTGGATTCGCCAGGACACCACCGGCGCACGCAAGGCCGTGGCCACCGTGGATGCGCCTTGTGAGCAGGTGGACCTGGCCTGGAGCGCGGACGGCAAGCAGGGCGTGCTGGTGGACCGAGGCCACGGCGCCACGGCGCCACGCGCCTGGAAGGTGGACTTCGAGTCGGACCAGGGCCCCCTGCCCTTCTCCCTCCCGGCGGAAGGTCACACCGACTCGGTGGGCTTTGACGCGCAGGGCCACACCGTGGCGCTCGTGTCCCAGTTGGAGGGACTGACGCGCAAGGCGGAGCGAGGCGAGGAGTTCTTCGTGGTGGAGGGTCGCCGGCTCCCCGTGCCGGAGACGGAAGGCAGCGCGGGCCTGGCGCACGCGTACCGCCGCGAGGGAGAGCAGTGGCGGCGCGTCGAGTCGGTGGCCACGGTGTACGAGACGGAGGACGCGCCGGGCACGACGGTGCTGGCCACGGCGACCCAGCTGGTGTCCTCGACGTCGGGCCAGGACCCGGAGGTGCCCACGGCCACGGAGCTCTCCGAGGGCAGTGAGGACGCGGTGCGGCTGGACGCGGTGGTGAAGGACAAGGGCCACACGGAGTTCGGCACGTGGGTGTCGCTGGAGACGCATGGCGGGCCGCTGTATGCGTGGCGCGCGGCGCGGGAGTTGCCGGTGCTGATGCCGCCGCTGCGCTGGGAGCTGGGTGATCGCCTCGCCGAGCCGGAGTCCCTGTCGCTGTCGCCCACGTCGGTGGTGGAGCTGCGCGTGAGGGGCTCGCTGCTGCTGGTGACGTCGGACCACGGCGCGCGCATCTACGACACGCGGACCAAGAAGCGCATCGCGCACCTGGATGGCGTGCACGACGCGCGCTTCTGGCCCAAGCCGCGCACCGTCACCGCGGCGATTCCGTCCGGGACGTCCGCGGCGCAGTAGCTCTCTCGCCGCGAGCGGAGACGGCGGGGGTGGCTAGCGGATGCCGCCGTTCTCGCGGACCGCCGAATCAAACAGCCAGAAAAGGCCGGCCCCGCAGAGCCCGAGCAATCCCAAGGCCAGGAACCAGACCCAGAATACACCCACCGCGGCCTGTCTCCATCCCATGCGGCCCCCATGGTGGTACGCAGTGACGCGCGCCATGAAGCTCCAGATGAGAATCACATACAGGCTGAGGACCGGCACCAATCCCAGCAGGTAGACACCCTGGGAAAGGGCATATCCGCGCATCGTCGATTCGAGCGGGACGCGTGCGCCGACCATCCGCAGAATCACATTGTCCAAGCATGCCGCCAGGAAGGAACCGACCGCGTTCGCCAGGGGCAACACGACCAGCCAGCTGGCGAAGGAGGGGACGTCTATCGATTCGGGGCGACCCGAGAGGAGCGGCTCTATGGCGAAGAAGAAGACAACCGTCGGGAGGAACCCTGTGCAACCACAGAGGAACATGAACAAGACGGAGTCTTTCACGCTCCCCTTGGGCTCCATCCGGGCGAACGTGGCATCAGGACGCAGCATCACCTCCATGCACGTCATCCAGAACGCCCTCGCCCAGCCCAATTCCTCGCGCTGGTCCCAAGGAACGGGCGCGTGCCGCATGTGCTCCTTGCAAGAGTCACAGTAGGGCGAGCCCGTGGGGCCGAAGCACAGACACGCCGCGCAGGAGAAGGCACCGCAGCGCGTGCAGGGCTGGACGCTCACCCGCGAAGGATGGACGACACAGACAGCCATCCCCGCTTCAGGAGGCGGCTCCATCGGCGACGAGGCGCCACACGTGCCACAGCCAGCGCCCTGGCACAGGGGACATGAGACGGAAGACATGCCGCCATCGTCCCCCTGCCCACTCCGGCCGGAGGACGCGGACCCGCGAGAGGTGGTGAGAACACAACCCTCAGTCCTCGCAGGTCAACACTCGTCCGGCATTCCAGTCGGACAACCCCTGCTCACGGATGCCCTGCCCCCAAGCCCAGGAGGCCCGGCGGTCGCTCTCGCGCCCGACCCCAGGCGCGTCAGAGCGCCTGACGCGGACGCACCAGCCCGTGGTCATCCGGCACGGCCCCCGCGCCACGGACGACGGAATCCGAGGCCGGCTCCGGCCGAGCCTCCCGCGCACGCCGTGCCTGCCTCAACGCCGCGCGAGCCTCCGCCTTGTGCCCCTGCGCCTTCTCCCGCTTCGCCAGGGCCTCCCACAGCTCGGGCGACTCCGGATGCAGCGCGACGCCCGCGCGCAACAACCCCAACGCCACGCGCGGAGACTCGGGTTCGACTACCCGCTTGAGCAGCATCATCGGCGCCAGCGCCAGCGCGCCCTGGGGCGTCTCCATCGCCTCGCGCAGCAGCGGCAGCACCTCCTCGTCCCGCTTCGCCACCAGCAACGCCTGCGACAACGCGAGCCGGGCCTCCACGCTCCGAGGCGACACCTCCACCGCGCGCTCCAGCCAACGCAGCCGCGCGGGCAACTGCTTGCGCCACCCGAACCCCTCCGCGACGCGCACCAGCTCGTCCGTGTAGTCCGGGCGAAGCTCGGGCCACTGCGCCACCGCCTTCTCGAGCGCGGGCCAGTGCACCTCCGGGTTCTTCACCTCATCCAACCGAAGCCGCCGCAGCTCCGCCGGAACCTCCGCGCGCTTCCACCCCGCCACGAAGCGCAGCAGGTCCCCGCGCAGCGGCTCACCCAGGCGCGGCGTCTCGGCCGCGCCCTCCGCCTCACACGCGGCCAGATAGTCCGCGAAGAACGACAGCGGCCCTTCCGCCGGGTACGCGAGGAGCCGCTCGGGGCCCTGCGCCTTCTCCAGCACGCGAGCCATGTGCGCGCCCACGCGGATGAACACGGAGCCCAGCTTCGGGTCATGTCCGCTGCGAATGCGCTCCAGCGCCGCCTTCGAGTCCTTCGCGATGAGCTTGCGGTCCAGCATCTCCGACACCCGCGCGAACGCCCCGGGCACGTCTTCGTCCGGAGTCAGCGTGCCCGGCCCTCGCGTGGCCCACAGGTGATAGGCCAGGCCGTAGCTGACGATGCGCGACAGGCCCTCGTACACCACGGCGTCCACCGGGTCCGCGAAGTGCGCGTCGCGGCGCGTGGCGCCCGCCTCCAGCACGCCCTCCATCAACCGGATGGAGAGCCGACGCAGGCGCTTGGCCTCGCCCTCGATGTTGGTGGCGAGCGCAATCACCGTGTCCTCGGCGGGGAACATCACCAGCAGCGTCGTGGTCTCCGGCTGCCCTCCCGCGTGCGCCACCAGGTAGTGGCCGCGCAGCGGATAGGTGGCGAAGCCCATGCCGTAGTCCGTGAGCCGCCCATCCCGCGTGGCCATGGACGACTGCATCATCCCCATCGTGTCGCGCGACACCAGCTTGTGCGTCAGCACCGCGCGGCCGAAGCCCAGCATGTCGCCCACCGTTCCGCGCGTGCCTCCTCCGCCGAAGCGGCTGGACACATCCAGGAAGCGCGACGTCTTCACCACGCCATCCTTCAGCCGGTAGCCCACCGTCTGGTGTTCATCGCGCGTCGCGGTGACATCCAGGTCCGCGTGCGCCATGCCCGCGGGCTGGAAGACGTGCTCGCGCAGGTAGTCGCGGTAGGACTTCCCCGACGCCGTCTCCACCGCCGCGCCCAGCAGGTTGTAGCCCCACGTGCTGTACAGGTAGCGGGTGCGCGGCTCGAAGGAGAGCGGCTTCCCGGAGAAGACGGAGACGGCCTCCGCCGTGCTCAAGGGCTTCAGGTTGATGGTGGAGGCGAGCCCGTCATACGTCGGCACCCCGCTGAGGTGCCCCAGCAGGTCCCGCACGGTGACGGCCCACTGCTTCGTCGGATAGCCCGGCACCAGCGTGTGGATGTCCGCGTCCAGGCTCAGCTTGCCCTGCTCCACCAACTGCATCACCGCGACGGCGGTGAAGGACTTGGTGATGGACGCCAGCCGGTACGTGGTGCGCGGCGTGACGGGCAGCTTGCGCGCCATGTCTCGCAAGCCATAGCCACACACCCAGCGCCGACTCCCTCGGGAGATGCCCACGGACATGCCCACCGTGGGCCCCTGCGACAGCTCCGCGCGCACCATCGCATCCAGCACCCGGGTCACCTCCTCGGGGAACGCGCTCGAGCCGTCAGCGGCCTCGGGGCTCGCGGGCTCGCACTCCGACGGGAGGCGCGGCGCCGCCAGCGCGGGCGACGCGAGCAACCACAGCACGGCGAACAACCCCGTGGACCTCATCATGGCGGAGTCTCCGTGGCGGTGGCGGACGGCGGCGCCTGGACAGGCACCCGCGAGGCCACGGAGCCCGAGGACGGCGGCGTCTCCGCCCACGCCCGCAGCAGCGCATCCGTGACCAGGTGCCCCAGCACATCCAGCCCGCGTCCTCGTGGGTGCACCAGGTCATCGTGCATGTAGCCGGACCGGTGGAAGCGCTCCAGCGAGCCCTTGCCGCCCATGGCCTCGTAGAGGTTGAAGAAGGCACAGCCCTCCGCCAGCGACACCTCCCGCTCCGCGCTGACGACGGCCTCCAGGAAGGGGCGCTGGGTGAGGGCCTTGCCCCGGTCCTTCGCGTCGCGCACCGCGTCCATCGGCCCCACCACCAGGCACGCACTGGACGGCGCCGCCGCACGGGCCCGGCGCAGCAGCGTGCCCAGGTCCGCGCGCAGCGTCTTCAAGTCCGTGCGCTTCCACTCCAGGCGCTTGGACTCGTTGCCGCCCAGGAAGAACACCAACAGCCGAGGCTCCCGCTCCGCGAGCTGCGAGCGCAGCGCGCCGTCCTCCAGCCGCGCATAGAGGCTCGCGTCCGCCGACGGCACCCCGAGCATGTCCAGGACGATGCCGGGCCGCGCCTGCTGGAGCACCACGCCCTGCACCACCGCGCCCTTGCCCTCGGCCACCACGTCCACCACCGTGGCGCCCGCGGGCACCACGAAGCGCGTGGACTTCGACAGGCCACTGCCAAGGGGCTCCGTCCGCGCGAGCACCGCGTCGCCACTCCGCACCGTGAGCGCGCCCGCGTGGGGGACATCCAGCCACCACAGCGTGCCGTGCGGCTCGCCCTCCAGCTTGAAGCGGCTGCGCGCCTGGGCCGTGGTGGCCACGTGGTACACGCCGGTGATTCCGAACGGATGCGGCGGCTTGCGAAGCTCGCCCAGCGTGCGCGGCTGCCACCCGCTCCTGCTGTAGCCCGTGCGGCCGCGTCCACCGTACGGCGCCATCCGGTCCACCAGCAGCACGCCCCGGCCCGCGACGCCGAAGCCCGCGCCCAGGTCCTCGCGGAGGATGTCCACGATGCGGTCGCCCGCGATGAGCGAGTTGCCGAAGGCCTCGATGACGGTGGGCGTGGACGCCGTGCCGGCGGACATCGCGTCCAGCGACTCGAAGAAGGGCGCCAGCGCGGTGCGGCCACAGCCCGCCGCGGACGGCGTGACACACGGGTCATCCACCCGGGCCCCCACGGCGCCCAGCTTCAGCGCCAGCGCCTGGTTCGCGAGCGTACGCTCCTGGGGCTCGGGCACCACCCGGCGGAGCCCCCCCGGAGGCGCGGGCGCCGGAACCTGTCGAGGGGGCGACACCCCCACCACCGGAGGAGGCGGCGCGGGGCGGGCCTCGGACCCGATTTCACAGGCGGTCAACAGGCCACCGCAGGCCAGGACGTGGAGCACGGCCCGCCAGCCACCCCACCCGACTTCCAGATGCGTCATGCGGCTGACAGCGTAGACGAAAGCCCCCTCCCACGCATGTTCCCGGCCAACCTGCCCGGCCGCCTAGCGGCCATGATTCCATTGCGCACAATCGACCTGGAGCGCATGGTGCAGGGAGGAATCGCCATGCCCCACTCCAAGAAGCGCGTGGACCCGCTGCACCTGAACGAGCAGCTCTGCTTCACCCTCTACTCGACGGTGCACCTGCTCAACCGCACGTACCGGCCGCTCCTGGAGAAGCTGGGCCTCACCTACCCCCAGTACCTGGCCATGCTCGTGCTGTGGGAGGAGGACGACGTCACGGTGAAGGCGCTGGGGGAGCGGCTGCTCCTGGACTCCGGGACGCTGACGCCGCTGCTCAAGCGCCTGGAGGCCTCGGGGTTCGTCAAGCGGGAGCGGGACGTCCTGGATGAGCGGCAGGTGCGCATCCGCCTGACGGCGACGGGCCGCGCCCTGCGCACCAAGGCGGAGTCCGTGCCCCTGTCCATCCTGGAAGCTTCCGGCTGCGCGCTGGAGGAGCTCCAGGACCTCAAGTCGCGCGTGCTCTCCCTCCGCGAGTCCTTGAGCTCGCGGCTGGGGCATGAACCCACGCTGCCTGGCACGAGCAGGCGCAAGAAGCAGGAGTAGTCCGGCTACACCTGGGTCTTGAGGACGTCCTTCAAGCCGCTGGAGCCCTTGTCGACGACGCGGCTCACCAGGTCCAACGCCTGGGCGTAGCGATACATGGAGGCCTGGAGCGACAGCAGCTCCGTGTTGGAGAAGCGCGCGCCGGAGGACGCGGACTGGATGATGCCATCCAACACGCCCTGGCCTACTTCCAACTCCCGGACGAACCGGGAGATGCCATTGAAGACACTCTTGGCGGTGCCCGCGACGGGGGGGACCACGCCCACCGAGGAGACGTCCCTCGGGGTGCCCGTGCTTGTCATTGCCTGGGCCTTGTCCGAGAGGACGCCATCGAATCGAGAGGCTTCGAGCTTTTCGGCTGGAGCGCCGCCCTGGGACTGCGTCACCAGGGGCGGCAACATCGAGGGGGCAGCCGTCAGCGGGCTGGTCATCAGTGTGTCTCCTTCGTGCGGGGGGTGGAAGGCAGCCACTGCGGAGTATCGCCTTCAGCACTGACAGCTTCCGGGCCCGACGCAAGGAAACACCCTGGTAGGTTTTGTGATTACGCGCGTCCGACAACTGTTCCCCAGTGGCGCAAGCGCTCAACCACATAGGCAGGGTCGAGGAGGCCCTCGGGCGAGTACAGTCCCGGCGCAACGGGCGCTCCCCCTCTGAGGCCCAGCAATCGCTCCACCGCGAGCGCCACGCCGCGTCCGCTCAAGCCGGAGTGCACGTCGCCATCCACGAGCGCGTGGCGCACGCGGGCCGTCGTCCCATCGGGCAGCTCGCCCTCGATTTCGATGATGAGCTCATGGCCAGGGCCCTTGCCGGGCGCGCGCTGGGACGCGGAGCGCACCGCCATGTCCAGCCGGACGGTGCTCGCCCCCGTCGACGCGGCGAGCGTGGCCACGTCGAGGAGGGGATAGGCGTGCCCCTTCCACGAGGTTCCGTCCACGCCCTGGAAGGTTCGGGTGGCGTCCTCTTCGCTCGAGGCCCAGATGAACTTCCCGTCCTCGAGGATGAGGGGGCTGGGCACCGACTTCTGGAGGCGCACCATGTCGCCGGAGGCCGCGGGGCCGCCCACGTCCTCCTCGTCGAAGATGCCGGAGAGGTAGATGGCGTGGACCTTCTTGAACTCTCGGGCGAAGTGCAGCGCGGAGAGGGCGGCGGTGCCTCCCAGGAAGTTGCCCAGCAGGAGGACGGCGGAGTCCTTCGGCCGCTGGATGTAGCGCCCGACGGCCGGGCCGATATCGAACGCGAAGTCGGAGAAGGACACGTAGGGCAGCCGGTGGTCCTGCGCGTACTTCATGGAGCGCAGCGAGTCGTCCTTGAGCAGCACCACCACGGCGCTGAAGGCCGCGTCGGGCGCCAGGCCCAGGTCATCGCGCTCCAGGTCGACGCGCACGGCCTCCGCGTGGCCGATGTCCTTCGCCAGCGCCGCGGCCTTGGTCATGTCGCGCGCGCCAATCCGCACGGGCAGCTCCGGGTGGAGGTCTCTCAGCGCCTTCACGGCCCGGCGTCCGACGACTCCGGAGCCACCGATGATGAGGACGGGTTTCACGTTCGAGGCAGTCACGTTCGAGGCAGTCATGGGGAAGTTCCTGTGATGAGGAGGGGAGGGATTACGCGCCGCGGACCTGGAGGCCGGACTCCTGGAGTCGGCGCAGGTGGTACTCGGGCTCGATGAGGACGGTGGGCAGGTAGAGCCCCGGCTCGACGGGGGCTCCCCCCGCGAGGCCCAGCAGGCGCTCGACGCCGACGGCGACACCCACCGCCGTCACGGGCGCTTGTCCCGCGGGGTGGATGAGCTCGTGGCGCGTGCGGGCGGGCGTGCCGTCAGGGCGGGTGCCCTCGAGCTCGATGATGATTTCGGTGGAGTACGGCTCGCCCCGGCGGCGCGAGGCGGAGGTCCCGATGAAGACGTCGGTGCGGACGGACTTCGCGCCCGTCGCCGCCGCGAGGGCCGAGGGGTCCAGCAGGGAGTACGCCTGCCCTTGCACCTCCAGCCCGGTGGAGTCGCGGAACTTGCGCATGCCCTCGGTGCTGTCCACCCAGCGCCACTGGCCGTTCTCCAGGAGCAGGGCGTTGGCCGCGGACTTCGTCATGCGGTCCAGGTCCGCGTACGCGGCGGGGCCGCCCACGTCCTGTTCGTCCAGCACACCGCCGATGGCGATGGAGTCCAGCGTCTTGAACTCGCGGGCGAAGTGGAGCACCGCGGCGATGGCGGAGCCCACCAGCCACGTGCCATTCATGAGGATGGCCGAGCGCCCAGGCCGCGCCATGTGGAGGGCGACTTCGGGAGCGACCTCGAACAGCGCGGTGGAGATGCCCTGGTAGGGCACGCCTTGCGCCTGGGCGTAGCGCAGCGAGTTGAGGGAGTCGTCCTTCAAGAACATGACGACGGCGCTGTAGGCGCGCTCCGCGGGCTGGCCCAGGTCCGCGCGGGTCAGGTCCACTCGCGTCGCATCCGCGTGGCCCAGCTCGCGCGCCACCGCTTCGGCGCGGGCCAGGTCCCTTCCTCCAATGGTGATGGGCAGCGTGGGCTGGAGCCGGCGCAGCTCCTTGGCCGCCAGGGAACCAACGACGCCGGAGCCTCCAACGATGAGAACGGGCTTCTGCTTGTGCGTGGACATGACGAGGTCGCTCCTCTGCCGCGAGGGCAGTGGGTGGGGGTTGCCGGTGGTCCGGCGGAAGACAGTGACGCGATGTCTCTACACTTAGTAAGTTACTAGTCGTAAGTTCGCAACGACTTTTGAGGAAGTGCTCCGGCGGTTGCGCGTGCGGAACGAGGCGGCTAAGCCCGGAGAGGAGTCACGACGTCCATGAGCGAGACCTCATCCAAGAAGATGCCGAAGGCGCAGCGTCGGGAGCAGTTGCTCGACGTGGCGTTCACCCTGGTGCGGGAGGAAGGCACGGACGCGCTGACGCTCGCGCGCCTGGCCGAGCGGGCGGGGGTCAGCAAGCCCATCGCCTATGAGCACTTCGAGACCCGCTCGGGCCTGCTGATGGCCATGTTCGAGCGCATCGACTCGCGACAGGTCACCCTGCTGCGGGAGGCGCTCCAGAAGACGAAGCGGAAGCTGGAGGACGTGGCCAAGGTGATGAGCGCCGCGTACATGAGCTGCTACCGGACCAGCGGCCCGGAGCAGCACGCCATCACCGCGGCGCTCAAGGGCGACGAGCAGATGGAGGCCTTCTATCAAGGAGTGCTCGACCGCTACGTCGCCTTCTATGCGGAGACGCTCGAGCCGTTCTGCGAGCTGCCGAAGGAGGCGCTGCGGCAGCGCTGCGTGGGCATCATCGGCGCGGCGGAGGCCATCTCGCGGGAGATGCTGCGGGAGACAGTCTCTGAGAGCGTGGCGGCGGCGACGCTGGCCTCACTCATCATCTCGTGGCTGTCGGCGCGCAAGTAGGACGCGCGTGCCTCGACTTCGTCGGAGTGAGGCATCAACCACGCTCCTCGCGGAGTCATCCGTGCGCAAGCAGGGCGCCATGCGCGTGCATCGGCTGGGTCGATGTGATGCAGTCGCGCGGTGCTCGAAAGTGTCACCATCGACCAGTTGAGGACGCTCCAGGCCGTGGCGGAGGAGGGCAGCTTCTCCGCGGCGGCTCGGAGCCTGGGCCAGGGACAGCCCGCGGTCAGCCAGGCGATGCAGCGGCTGGAGAAGCAGCTCGGGATGCGGCTGTTCGACCGCAGCAGCCGGGTGCCTCGGCTGACGGCGAAGGGAGAGGCCGTCGTCGCTGCGACGCGGCGGCTGCACGACGACCTGGCCACGTTCCAGGCGGTGGTGGGCCGCATCAAGAGCGGCGAGGAGACGAAGCTCGCGCTCGTGGTCGACGCCATGTTCCCCACGGAGGCGCTGGTCTCCTTCGTGAAGGAGCTGGCGAAGGCGCATCCGGGCGTGGAGCTCTCGCTGGAGGTGGAGCTGCTGGCGGCGGTGACGGAGCGCCTGAGGGAGCGCAAGGCGACGCTGGGCATCGCGGGCTCGGATGCGGACCTCTCCGGGCTGGAGCAGCGGCCCATCGCGCTCATGAAGATGCTGCCCGTCGCCGCGCCTTCGCATCCGTTGGCGGCGGTGAAGGGCGTCATCACGGAGGAGCAGCTCGCCACGGCGACACAGTTGGTGCTGAGTGAGCGGCTGCCCGAGGGGAAGACGGGCACGGCGGACCGGGGCGTGTTCTCGCCGAGGAGCTGGCGGGTCGCGGACCTGATGACGAAGCATGCGCTCATCCTCGGAGGGCTTGGCTGGGGTCATGAGCCCGAGCACCTGGTGCGCGAGGACCTGTCGGCGGGGAGGCTCGTGCAGCTTCGACTGGCCGCGTGGGAGGGAGGACCTCCGCCGCAGCGCACGCTCGCGCTCGTGAGACGGAAGGGGGCACCGCTGGGGCCCGTGGCGACGTGGGCCGCGAACCGGCTCACGGCGCTGTGTCAGCTCGCGCTCGACGAGGGTTGAGTCCCACGAGCAATCCCTGTCGGGTATTGAATCGGGCGTCGTGTCTCACCGCGGGAGGGATGTTGACGCGGCGACGGAGACACCGCGCCGCTCGCGGCTCGCGCGTGTCGCTTCTGTATTGTTCGTCTCGACCCCGGAACGGCCTGCTGGTGGTGTCGCGGGGGAACGCATGCTCGATACCAGCACTGAGACACTGGACAGGCTGAGGGGTGTTGGCGACCCCGTGGTGGACGACCTCGTCGCCGAGCACCTCACCTCGCATGGCCCCGAGTCTCTCGAGCACTTGCTCCGTGACTTGTTCCGGATGCAGCGACTGCCCGCAGGTGAGCCCTGGGTGCTGCGCTACCTCGCGGCGTTGCCTCGGAACAACCTGGTGGAGCCGGAGGTCATCGCGAGGGGGCAGCGACTCTTCGGGCTCTACGGGCCCGAGGTCCTCATGATTCTGGGCTCCTACTCCCTCCACCTGGCCTACGCGGCGGGACACGGTGTCCAGGCGGTCTATCGCTCACGACGGCTGAAGGACGACCCCATCCGCCGTCTCTGCGACACGGCGCAGATGGTCATCAACGTCATGCAGCCCGGTGGACTGGCGGAAGGGAGGATTGGCTGGCTCGCGACGCGCAAGGTCCGGCTGATTCATGCGCTCATCCGGCACCGGCTGCTGAGCGATACCTCCAATCCCTGGCTCGAGGAGTGGGGGGTGCCCATCAACCAGGAGGACCAGGCGGGCACGCTGCTGACCTTCTCCATCGCCACGCTCGACGGCCTGCGGAAGATGGGCGTGAAGGTGTCTTCAGCCGATGCGGCGGCCTACATCCAGGCGTGGTCGGCGGTCGGGCGGCTCCTCGGCGTGGAGGCATCGCTTCTGCCGTCCAGCGAGGAGGGGGCGATGTTCCTCGCGCGGCGCATCAGTCAGCGGCATGTGCGCTCCACGCCCGAAGGACGTCACCTGGCGGAGCAGTTGCTGAGCTCCGTCCAGACGCTCTACCCGGTGCCGGGCTATGCCGTGAGCCTGACCCACTTCTTTCTCCAAGACGCGGTCTTCGGGGACGGCGTCGCGGCGGCATTGGATATCCCGAAGCCGAACTGGACGAAGTGGCTGGTCGCCGCCCGGGCGAGGCAGAAGCGGGTGGCCCTTCGGGCGTCGAGGTGGGTGCCTGGAGCGCGGCGACGACGGAGCTGGATTGCCAGGCACTTCGCACAGCGGTTGATTCTCTTCCTGCGTCCGGATGCGCAGACCCCGTTTGAAGTGCCGCCCGCGTTCAAACGGTGCTGGGGGCTGGAGGAGCACTCGCTTACTTGAGCTTGGCAAGCAGCTTCGCCAGGTCCCAGGCCAGGAGATAGACCACTCCCGCTTCTTGAGGCACCACGACGCGATAGGAGCCTTGAGGGAGCGCGGCGACATCTCCAGCAACGAGCTTGACGACCTTTTCTCCGAACGCGATCCGGAAGCTCCCAGTAAGGACGAAGCACTCACCTGCGCTCATCAAGCCATCGAAGGTTGTGCCTGGCTCATGCTTGTTCAAGCTCACCCGGTAATTCCACTGACGCGGGCGCAGGGCACGAACACGCTCCTCCGAGAGCGGCGCACTGGAGAGTTCGGACCAACGTCGCACGGTGATCTTCTTGGGTTCCATCAGTCACCTCACTCGAAGTCGGGACTGCGGTCACTGCTTCGCCAGGGCGCGGATGACCTTCCGGGCTTGCCCTCTTACGAACTGCGAAGCCCAACGCGCCTCCTGGATTTGCTGAAGGGCATCGAGCAAGTCCGCATCGACATCCGCGGGCTCCATCCACTCGATGGCACGCGCCGCCCAGAAATCCATCCGGCTTCTGAGGGCCGTCTCCAGCAGCCGCGCGACGGGAAACGCTCCAATCGAGCGCCATGCCACGCCGCTGGACTCCGTCTTGCGACGAACCTCGTCCATCACGGCGCCTCGCTCCATCTGCAGCAGAGGCAGGGCTGGAACGTATTTCGACGGGCGCAGGTCGAAGAACGCGCCCCCTTTCTCAACCACCCACTCACCGTCGACCCGCACACCCAACTGGGTGTCATTCCCGAAGCGAAGAACCGGAAGCCATTCCATTCGCCACCAGCCTCCCTGCCTCAGTTCTTGGTGCTGTTGCCGATGCTCTTGAGCACGTTCCAAAAACCAAAGAACGGTGGCCCGGGCTCGAGAAAGAGCGCTACGCGCTCACCGTCACGACAAACCAGGGTCAGTCGATTGAGAGCCAGTTTCCCTCGCGGGTCACAGGCAAGCGCCGCGGACACGTAGCCAGAATCGACCGTGGCGTCCTCGATGTCCCCCCAGTGGAGGCTTCGGGCATCAGGACCTGTCTTGACCACGACTCGCGCTGTCGTGACCAACGTCCATTGGTCTTCGTTCTCGAAGCAAGCCAAGACAGGGAGCTCGGTCGGCATGAGCTTGACCTGTTCAAGAAGCACCGCACGCACGGTCTCCGGGAAGCTCCCAACCGGATGGGTCCATAGGTCCTCGCCCCCAGTCCGCTGGAAGATGCGCATCAGCCGCTGGGCTTTCCCCTTCGCACTGAGATTCTTCATGGCGTCAGACTCTTCATGGGCTTGCTTCGCCGATAGGGCCCCCGTCCGCCCCCGGGTGGCCACGCAACGGGGTTACTCCTACGTCGGCTCCGTCACATGAACTTCGGCATCACGTGCAGCCTCTTCGCACAGCCGCACCCGAACGCACGTTTCGCCCGATACCCGCGGAGTGGTCACCGCAACCATCGTTGCATCATGAAGACAGCCCCATCCGATGTTCGCGATCTTCATGAGTACCTCCTACGAGAGCTCCACCGTCACGCCGGGGACGAAATCCTCGAAGACGACCAGATTCACCCGGGTGCGCTCCCCGATGCGAAGCAAGAGTGCTCGCACGGACTCCCAGGGGAGTCCTCCAAGCCCTGCGCCGATGCGCGGGAGACCGACCCGCTCGAGCCCTTTGGCTTCCGCCTCCTGGACCATCTTGACGACAGCACTCTCGAGCGAACCCAACTCCGCTTTCGTCCGCCAGGTCTTCTGAGTCCCAAGGTTGAAGACCGTCATTCCCCCCTCGGTCCAGGTGAACACGTCTCCCAGTCCGAAGCGGCCGTCCGCACAGCGCTGCTTGTACTCGGCGTACATCTTCGGAAAGCGCGCTCGAAACTCGACGGCAATGCCCTTGCCCATGGCGCCAGCGCAGTTGCACCCATGCGCAAGAGCGTCCAACCCTTCCTGCCGCAGCAGGTCTCCACTCACGAAAAAGCTGGGCATCGAGCCAGCACCTCCCACCAGACCTGCTCGAACTCGCCGAACTCGGCCTCTCGCTTGAAGAAGCTCGCCATGGCACCGTCGATCAGGACTGCACGATACCACGCACGATGGCTTCGCCCTCCCATCCATTGCAGTGCGTGCGTGTTCCACCGCCTCCGAGTCGAGGTCAACTCGAAGGCGGTGCTCACTTCGTGAAGACTCAGCGACGCCGCTCCATGTGGAGCGGGCCCTGGAATGCAGCAGGGGGTGTGACGGCGACCTCGGGCCCCAAGGGGAAGGCTCCCGTCGGCTCTGGGGGCGGCCTGCCCGTGAAGTCCTCGCACGAGCCGTCATCTCGCCACTGCGAGTGGAAGGTCCGCATCGCCCAGGCATCCGCATCCCCGCGCACGCGATACTTGCCCTTCACGGGAAAGGGCATGCGCGGCATGACGGCAAACGACATGTACGGTGTTCCCGTGCAGTCCTTCGTCTCGAAGTACACGAGGGAAGCCAGGTCATCGACGCGGAGGAGGTGACTCGGGTCTGTCCCCTCGAAGGTAGGCTTGCCCGTCTCCTTGTGCACGGCCCAGGTATGTCCCTGTGCATCGACGAGGTACGGCGCGCAGATGGGCGCGACCACCGTCCCCTTCGCATCCACGTAGACCCACCCGTCGCAGGGCGGGACACTCTGGGATTGACCCGCGGCGCCCGGCTCGCCTTGGGCGCCTCGCTCGCCAGTCAGTCCGCGCTCTCCTTGCGGCCCCCGCTCGCCAGTGAGCCCGCGCTCTCCCTGGGGGCCCGGCTCTCCGTTCGTTCCTGAGCTACAGCCCGCGAGCAGCAACATTCCGACACAGACACTTCCGACCAGCCTGGGACGCTGAATCCGATGCATGTCTTCCTGACTTCCGTTGACTGTCTTCTTGGTTGAGTTCACAAGGTCCCCCTTCTTGGAGCGCGCACAGATCGCGCATCCCTCGCCAGGTGCTCCCTGCGAGAACTCCAGCGTGCCCCGCGTGCACCACCCGTGCAATGTGGATGTGGGCTGCTTGAGTTCAGCTTGGGGACTGACTCGGCGGGATTCGGCAAGGCAGAGTCCTGCCTTCCCCTACCCAGCAAACTCCTTCGGAAGCTCCCAAGCAAAAACAGCAACACACTCAGCTTCAGGGCTCACCACCAGGCGATAGCTACCGCTAGGGAACTCGGCAACATCCCCAGCGACGAACTGGGCGACCTGCTCACCGAATTCAATCTGGCAGTGCCCTGCCAACACGTAGCACGTACCCGCCCGCATTCCGCCAGCGACCTCTTCCCCTGGCGAATACCGATCAACGCTCACCCGATACTTCCTCGCGGGCACATGCAGAGCACGCACACTCTCTTCCGAGAGCGGTTCACTAGAGACATCGGACCACTGCCGCACCGTGAGCTTCTTGGGTTCCATCACCACCCTGAGGCCGGATTCAGTGAGTCAGCACCATCGATGCACAGAAGCCGTTATCTCTAACGCCCACCCATTGAGTCCGCCACAAAACCTCGAGCCCTCTTCTCCGCGCACGCCTCGCGAGAAGGCTCATCGCTTGCGTGGGGACCTCTTCCGCGTCGGTGGGTCGTACCACTCCTGCTCTCCGAGCCACGCCTCGTAATCGACGTAGATGGTTCTCAGGCCATCAGGAGACTGCTGCACCTCGAAGAAGGCCCTGAGCGAATCGCAGAGGAAATCAACTCGCTCCTTCTCGCGCTCCTCACGCGCCTCCACGGTCGATGCGGCTCGTTGCGCCCTGAGCATGTCCAGCAGCATCGGCCAATCGAGATTGTTACCGTCCCGCACCCTGGTGATGAGCCACTCGCGAAACCCCGTGAGTGCGCCTCCCCCGGTCGCCGCATCAAATCCGAGGACGTAGGCGACCAAGGTCTCGTATCCCTCCGTGGGCATGAACGCGCACTGATGGTGTCGTAGCGGTTCAACGAGCTCCGACAGAGGCGTCAGCTTCATCTCGAAAGTGCTCCCTGGAGCCCTGGCACAGGCCCCTCCCGCTGGGAGGCACGATAGCCCCAAGGACCCATCACACGACGTGATGCTACGCATCACGCCCAGGTGCGATTTACACACCGACTCCGGCCCTTACGTTGGGTCCATGAGCACGACGACACAGACCCTCTCTTCCCCCACCGTTCACACCGCGCTGCCTCGCGCCCGGACGCTCGAGAGCGTCCATGGCGGCGGGCCCCTCCACTGGGTCGGCGATGGCTTCCGCGTGAAGACCGTCGTCCCCAGCGGCGGCATCTCCCAGGAGCGTGTCAGCCCCTTCCTGCTTCTCGACCACCATCCGCCCTATGACTACGCCCCCCTGGCCCAGGGCCAGCGAGGCGTGGGCTGGCACCCTCACCGGGGCTTCGAGACCGTGACCCTCGCCTTCCAGGGCCACGTCGCCCACCGCGACAACGCGGGCCACTCGGGCGTCATCGGGCCGGGCGACGTGCAGTGGATGACGGCCGCATCCGGCATCCTCCACGAGGAGTACCACGAGCAAGCCTTCTCCCGACGCGGAGGCCCCTTCGAGATGCTCCAGCTCTGGGTCAACCTGCCTCGCACCCACAAGAAGGACGCGCCGGGCTACCAGCCCATCACCGCGGCCCAGATTCCCACCGTCGCCATCGACGGCGGCACCGTGCGAGTCATCGCGGGCCCGTTCGGCGACACCCGAGGCCCCGCCAGGACCTTCACCCCCATCACCCTGCTCGACGTCCGTCTGCGGGCAGGCTCGGACCTCCATGTCGCGCTGCCGAAGCACCACAACACCCTCGTCCTCGTCGCCTCCGGCCGCATCTCGTCCGGCGGTGAGCGGGCCTCCCAGGGAGACGTCGCCCTCTTCGCCAATGACGGCGACTTCCTGACCCTGCGCGCGGACGAGGACACCCACCTGCTCGTCCTCTCCGGCGAGCCCATCCGCGAGCCCATCGTCCACTACGGCCCGTTCGTCATGAACAGCCAACGCGAAGTCATCGAAGCCATCCATGACTTCGAGGCCGGACGCTTCGGCTCCGTCCCCGAGGACGCCCCCGGCGCCACCTCGTAATGCCTCCCAGACGCCCGCCCGAGCCTCGTGCCCGGCGCGGGCGCTCGGGCTTCAGCGCCCCCGTGCCCGTCGCGAAGCGCCCACCGCCTTGGACTCCTTCGCACGCGCCGTCATCCGTCCCACGCTGCCATCCCGCAGCACGTCGAGAATCATCTGCCGGAGGAACCGTGCCCCCGGGTCCAGGTGCGTGCGCGAATGCCACACCAGCGACATGGTCATGGGCGGAGGACTCGGCACCAGCTTCAACTTCCGCAGCGGCAGCATCGCGCACAGCGCCTCCGCCATCCGATTCGGCATCCCCGCGACGTAGTCCGTCCGCGTCGCCGCCATCCCCGCGGCCATGAAGTGGGACACCGACAGCGCCGAGTTGAGCACCAGGCCATGCGCCTTGCCGAACTGCTCGAAGAGGCGATGACCAATCCCCGGCCGCCCCTGCGTCAACACCAGGTCGATGAGGCGGGAGGCATTGAACTCCTCCACCGTCATCAGCGGCCCCAACAATCTCGGATGGTCCCTGCGCACGACGAAGGACACCTCCTCCTCGTAGAGGTCCTCCGCGAAGTACCCCTGCTGCGACGCCACCTGCCAGGGCGCCAGCACCACGTCCACCTCCCCTGTCTCCAAGCCGCTCGCCCCGATGAGGTAGTCGAGGCTCACCACCCGGAGCCGCGCCCGCGGCAAGCGCCGGGCGAACGCCTCCACCACCCTCGGCACGTCATACAGGTCCTGGTTGTCCGCGTTGGCCATCGTGAAGCGGCGCGTGCTCTCCATCGGATTGAAGCGCTGCCCGTCCACCACGACCTGCAACTGCGCCACCGCGTTCGTCAGGAACGGCCGCAGCTCCTCGCACCGAGGCGTCGGCGTCAGCCCTCGCCCGCTGCGCACCAGCAGCGGGTCCCCCAACAGCTCCCGCAGCCGCGCCAGCGCGTTGCTCACCGCGGACTGCGTGACGTGGAGCTGACGGGCCGCCTCGGTCGCGCTGCCTGTCTCCAGCACGGCATGCAGGACGAGGAACAGGTTCAGGTCGATGGCGGACAGGTTCATCGACTGTCCTGCATAGCGCACCACCGCCCCGCGAGCACGACTCAGGAGCGGCGACCGCCCGAGAGCATCGCCGCCACCTGCGGGTCCAGGCGGAACGACTCGAAGAACCCCTCCGCGTCCTGGGGCGGCTTGCCCTCCGGATGCAGCAGGAGCTGCTGATAGAGCCGCGGCCCCACCAGGTAGAAGCGGCCCTTCAGCCGCCGCGCGCCGGAAATCCCCTCCACCTCCCAGCCCGGAAACCCCTCCAGCGTCAGCGGTCGCGAGGAGAGCCCCGTCGCGCCCAGTGACTCCAGCGCCCCCATGCTCGCGCGGGAGACGACATCCCCCGGCTTCGCCTGCGCCATGACCGCCGGAGGGAAGTCCGTGTACGAGATGTAATAGGCCGTGTCCGACTCCGGACGAACGGCGACGAAGGTGTGCAGTGTCACCTCGCCCACATCCGTGACCTGCGCGCGGCTCTCCTTGCTCACCGGCTCCGGCAGCGCGACGGAGAAGCCCCCTTCCGTGGACTGCATGACAGCCGCGGGCGAGGCGGACGCGGACTGCGCGGCGCGCGGCTCGGGCGCCGTCTGACGGGAGGCACAAGCCCCCAGTCCTCCCAGGGACAACAGGAGGGCGAGCGACGCGACTCGACGCGAGGTCTTCATGTTCCGTACAGCTCCTGGCATGTGGCGAGGAAGGTACTGCCTGCCCCCTCCGGGCGCACGCAGACTCCTCGACCCAGGCACGGCACGCAACGCTTCCGTCGACCCCCAGCGCTAATGCAGCGAGTCCGGAAGCACGGAAGCCTCCTCCCGCACCTCCACCGTCGCCGCCAGCGCCAGCCGCACGCTGAAGGTGGAGCCCACGCCCGGCGAGCTCTCCACCTCGATGTCCCCGCCGTGCGCCTCCACGATGCGGCGAGCCACCGTCAACCCCAGCCCCACGCCCGGCGCGCGCTTGCTGCTCGCCGTGCCCAGCCGCTGGAAGGGCGCATAGAGCAGGCGCTTCTCGTCCTCGCTGAGGCCGATGCCCTGGTCCCTCACCGACAACCAGACGCGGGACTCCTCGCGGCGCACGATGACGTCCACGCGGCTGCCGGACGGCGAGTACTTCAGCGCGTTGCTGACCAGGTTCGTCAGCACCTGCTCCAGCCGGTCCGGGTCCACGCGCACGGGCACGGGCACATCCGGGACGTCGAGCTGGAGCGTGTGCCCGCTGTCGCTGGAGCGGTACAGCTCCACCACGTCCCGCGCCAGCACGCGCGCGTCACACACCTCCGGACGCAGCTCCAGCTTGCCGGCCTCGATGCGGGTGGCGTCGAGCAGGTCCCCCACCATCCGGTCCAGCCGCTCCACCTGCCGCCCCACCAGCGCGAGCGTGCGCTCCATGCGCTCCGGTGTGAGCTGCGCGCGGCTCCGCTCGGAGAGCGCCGTGGACAGCTTCAGCGCGGACAGCGGATTGCGCAGCTCATGCGCCACGCCCGCGAGGAACGCGAGCTGCTGCTCCTGCTGATGTGTCAGCCCATTGGCCATCTCGTTGAACGTGCGCGCCATGTCGCGCAGCTCCGTGGGCCCGGCCACGGGGGCCCGCGTGCGCTTCCTGCCCGCGCCGAACCGACGCATGGCCTGGCTGATGTCCTTCAGCGGCTGCAGGGCGATGCTCCGCAGCAGCAGCGTGCTCACCGCCAGCGACACCAGCAACAGCCCGCAGAGCACGAGCCCCACGACGTTGCCCATGCGGTTGAGGTCCGAGGACGCCTCGCGCGCCTCACGTGCCTCGTCCACGTTGAACTGGACCAGCCGCTCCAGCGAATCCAGCGCGGAGTCGAGCGAGGGGATGGACCGCGACATCCGCTGCGACAGGGGCAGCCGGGCGGCCGCGCGCTGCGCCGACAGGTAGCGATTGAAGGCCTGGTCCACCTCGCGGATGAGCGACCGCTCCGCCTCGCTGGTGGCGTTCTGGCGCAGCCCGTTCAGCAGCTGAGGGAACGAGGACTCGACACCCTGGAGCGTCCGCCCGCGCACGAACTGCGAGGAGGACGTGTCCACGCTCCCACCGACGCCGCTCAAGCGGAAGTGGATGAGCAGGTCGATCTCCAGCTCCTCCGCCAGATGCAGCCCCTCCACCGAGTTGCCCAGCGTGTTCGCCGAACGGTTCTGCGCGTTCGTCAAGACGATGAGCGCGGTGGCGGCGATGAACGTCAACAGGGCCAGGCCACCCAAGGTGGCGGCAAGCCAGGCGCGCAGGCTCATGTCACCTCCGAGCAGAGGACCGGGGCGCTCACGACGAGGGCCTCCCTGACGCCCGCGAGCGGGGCGGGCGTCACCTCCCCCTGACTGGAGCAACAAGGCCAGGACGTGGGGGATTCACTTCAGTGGACAGCGGCCGGGCGAGGCGGAAAGTTCTCCGCACGGCATCAGCGCCGGAGGCAGGCAATCGTGCTAGGGAGGTCCGACGTGGCGGGCGAGCATGTGCCCCCCTGGCCGCGCGCGAGAGGTCACCATGGACATACTCCCCCAGCCGGTACGCACCTTGAAGTTCGATGCTTTCTGGCGCTGGCTCCAGGAACACACCCAATGCATCCTCCGCTGCGGCTCCGTCGACGCGATGCTCTACGACCACGACGACTTCCACTGGCTGATGATGGAAGAGGAGCGTCAGCACATCGTCCAGGTGCTCAAGGGCAAGGCGCTCGTCGGTGAGATGGTGATGGCGGGCCGCGAAGTCACCGAGGTCACCGTGGCGCAGGACCCGGACTCAGGCGCGCAGGGCCACTTCCTCGTGGAGCTGATGGGCGGGCCGAAGGAAGACCCGCAGGTGCTCTACCACTTCATCATGGCGCACGGCATCGACCCCGCGCCGCACAAGGACCTCAAGCACTGAGCAGGGCGCGCTCGATGAGCGCCACCGCGTCGCGGGCTCCGGAGGTGTAGCCCGAAGCCGTCTGCTCCGGGCGAGGCCCCACCCGCGCGACGGCCCGCTCCACCAGCTCCGCGTCGGTGCGGGCCAGCTCCTCCGGACGCAGCCGCACCGCCTGCCGGTCGTACCGCCGGGCTCGCGCGAGGGCCACCAGCGGAGTGCCCGTCACCCGGGCCTCCTGCACGGTGTTGTAGCCCCCCGCCCCCACCAGCACATCCACCCCAGGCATCACCGCCAACGCGGGCCACACGCACAACGGCCCAGGCGCCCCGCGCACCGTGTTCCGCGCGGCCTTCCCCTTCACGTCGAACCAAGGCCCCGGAGGCGCAAGCCACCGCACCGGCGCACGCTCGCCCAGCTCGGCCTGGAGCCGCGCGGCGATGTCGCCCGCCTCGCGCACCTCCAGCTCGTTGCCGCTGCCCATGACGGCCACCAATGGCCTCGGGTCCTCCGCGGCGACCCCCAGCCGCTCACGCGCCCGAGCGCGGCTCAGCCACTCCTCCTGCTCCAACAACAGCCACGGCGCGGTGCGCAGCGCACGCGGGTGCCGCGCGAAGGGCGCATCCTCCCCCGGCACGAGCAGCAGGTCGAAGTCCTCCACCGCCTCGGCGATGTTGAACTTCGCGACGTAGGCGGGGTTCAGGTCCCGGTGCACCAGCACCTTGGCCATGCGCAGCCCGGGCAACAGCGGCGCGAGCTCGCCCACGAGCCCCCGAGGGAACGTGTCCACCACGAGGACCTCCGGGCGGACTCCGTCGAGGACACACTCCACCGTCTCGCGCACGGCGGACTTGGACAGCTCCGGGTTGATGCGGTGGACGAAGGCGCCCGGTCCCAGCACCTCCTCCAACGGCACGTCCGGAGCGAAGGCGCTGTTGGTCATCACCGTGACGCGATGCCCGCGCCGCGCCGCCATGCGCGCCAGGCCACAGGCGCGGGTGAAGTGCCCCATGCCTCCGCCCAGCGCGTAGATGAGCCACCGCGTGCCGCGCATCAGCTTCCGCCCAGGTCCTCCTCGAAGGCCGCGTCTTCCTCGCGCCGCAAGCTCTCGCCGTCGGCCTCCGTGAAGTCATGCGGGTCCCTCGAGGTGCCCCGTCCCCACGAGGAGCCCGAGCCGTAGTAGCCGTAGTCCTGGTAGTAGGTGCTCGCGTCCTCGTCGCCCTCGTCCTCCGAGTCGCCGGCCCCCAGGCCGCCGCACGTCGAGCACACCTCCGCGCCATCCAGCGTCGTCATGTGCACGGCGCACACGCGCCGGCCACAGCGCGGGCACAGCGAGCTGGTGGGCAGCCCACACGCGTGGGCGAAGAGGAAGCCCGAGCTGACTTCGCAGCCATCGGCGGAGGAAGGGCTCATGGAGAGGACCCGGAGGAGGGAGGCGTCTGGAGCTGATGCAGCAGCGCGACGCGGAAGGGGAGGTCCATCTTCTCGAAAGCCAGACACGCGGCGGCGTCCGCGTTCACCAGGGACTTGGTGGCGAGCAGCGTCTTGCCGCTGGGGTCCTTGAGGGACACCTTGCCCTCGCGCACCTTCACGCGGGCCACCTCCGCGCCGGAGGCATCCTGGATGCGCGCGCCGTCACCATCCGCGGACACGGTGTAGAGCACCTCGCCCTTCGCACCCGTGAGCATCCAGCCCGCCCCCTGCCGCGCGAGCGTGTAGAGCACCTGCTTCTGCGCCCCGTCGCGCACGATGAAGGCGCCGCCCGAGGAGCCCAGGACGTAGCCGAGCGGGACATCCTCCGGGCTGGAGACCTTGAGGGTGGCGCCCTTCCACTTGAGGCGCGCCAATTCCCGGTCCTCGCCATCCACCAGCTTGGAGCCGTCGTCCTTCGGCTTGAGGGAGAAGCGCTCGCGGTCGTCCGCGTCCTTGAACTTGAGCTTGCCCGGCAGGGGGACCGCGTCGTCCGACGCCACGGCGGACTGCGCCTGCGTCGAGGGAGCCTCGGAGCCAGAGGGGCGCGAGCAGCCCCCCGCGAGCAACATGGACAGCGCCAACACGAAACGCATCATGAGGAGGCCCTCGCGGAGAGCTTCTTGCCTTGCCGGGCGTTGGAGTGATTGAGCACCTGGTAGAGGCTCAACAGCATCATGAGACACGTCCGCGTCGCATCCGGCGCGGGCGCCGAGTCGACCGGAACCGCCACCCAGTCGGACTCCATCCGAGCGCGGAGGCTGAGCCGGTCCTCGGAGACATCCAGCTTCGAGAGCAGCACCTTCGGCGGCAGCCGCACCGACTGGCGCGCCGTGTCCTGGAGCGAGGCCAGGCCCGGATGCCGCTCCGGCTTCACGCGCAGCTGCGCCTGGAGGAACGTGGCGCTCTTCTGCTTCTGCTTGGTCTTGTGCTTGCCCCGGGCATTGACCTTCGTGCGCGTGCGCTTCTGGAGCCACTCCTCCATGGACAGCCGCAGGTGGGTGCCGTCGCGCAGGCGCGCCTGGAGCATCATCCACGGGTCCTCGAACTCATTCGTGGTCCACCGGCCCGCCCGGCCCTTCTCCGTCCACTTGTCGGGGTGGTCCACGGCGCGGAAGTCCAGCTCCAGCGTCACCGGCTCCTCCGGCTCGATGTCGCGGCGCAGGCGGAGCAGCAGCTGGGAGAGCAGGCTGTAGCGGCGGTTCTCCAGGTCCTGCCGGGAGTACTTGTTGGCGCGCAGGTGCAGGCCCACCGCGAGGACGAGCGTGACGCCCCACCCGGCCCACTGCTTCTCCATCCCCTCGGCTTCCTCGTCGCCGGAGCGCGCGAAGCCGATGGCCAGCAGCGCGACGAACAACAGGCCACAGACCCAGCTCGCCACGGTGGCCCGGCGGCGCCACTTGTTGCGCAGCGCCTCTATCTCCGTGTCGAAGCGGGCGAGGAAGCCCAGGTCCCCCATCAACTCGGCCACGGACGCGGTGTTGCGATAGCGCTTCTCCGCGCGAAAGCGGTTGATGTCGAAGGGCATGGTGGAGTGCTCCCCCTCGGAGCCACGGATGAAGCGCTGAGTGTATGAGCCAGCGTGGTGAGGGGCAAACCTCGTTGTTTGCACCGGACGAGAGGCCGCGATAGCACGGTGGCGTGGCCTCCGCGTCCGGCATCATCTACGCCTCGTTCGACCGCTTCCCGTCGCCCAAGGGAGCAGCCGTGCACATCCGGGCCTTCGTCGAAGCCCTGGGCGCGGCCTTCGGAGGGGTGGAGCTGCTGGCGCTGCGCGATGGAGCCACCGCGAGCACGACTCCCTCTCCACTCGTGGAGGGAGTGACGTACCACCCGATGGAGGCCCGGGGCCGCGACCTGGTCGCCCAGGCGCTGTCCTTCCGGACGAACCTGGCGGCCTGGTGGAGGAACAAGCCCAGGGCCTCCGTGGTCCACGTGCGCTCCATCTTCGAGGGCTACCCGGTGGCTCGCCGCAAGGAGGCCCTGACGGACAAGCTGGTGTTCGAGGTGAACGGGCTGCCGTCCATCGAGCTGAAGTATCACCACCCGGATGTCGCGGACGACGCGGAGCTGATGCTCAAGCTGGTGGCGCAAGAGGACACCTGCATCACCCGCGCGGACCTCCTCATCACCCCCAGCGAGGTGACGGCGGAGTACCTGGTGAAGCGCGGCGCGGAGCCCTCGCGCGTGCGAGTGATTCCGAATGGCGTGGAGCTGGAGGTGTTCCGCCACGCCCCTCCGCGCGCGTGGACTCCGGAGCGTCCGGTGCGGCTGCTCTACAGCGGGACGATGACGTCGTGGCAGGGTGTCCACCACGCCATCGAGGCGCTGCGGCTCCTGCGCGCGGAGCTTCCCGCGGTGCTGACGTTGGTGGGCCCGCTGCGCAAGCACCAGCGCAAGGTGCTGCTGGACCGCTGCGGAGACCTGCTGCTGGAGGGCGCGGTGGAGCTGCGCGAGCCGTTGCCGCAGGACGCGCTGGCGGCGCTGCATCACGACTGCGACGCGGTGCTGGTGCCGCTGCCGGCGAACGACCGGAACTGCGTGCAGGGTTGCTGCCCGTTGAAGCTGCTGGAGGCGATGGCCTCGGGCACGCCCGTCATCGCGTCGAACCTGCCCGTGGTGCGCACGCTGGCGTCCCCCGAGGAGGTGTTCCTGGTGCGGCCCGGCTCACCCAAGGCCATCGCGGAGGCGGTGAAGACGCTGCGCGCGAACCCGGACCTGGGCCCCGCCCTGAGCACGAGGGCCCGCGCGCGCGTGGAGCGGGACTTCTCGTGGCGGCGGGCTCGCGAGGCCCTGGTGCGGGCCTACGAGGAGCTGGGGATGACGCGGAAGCCGCTCGCGATGCAACCGCTCAACCTGGAGAAGACGGAACCGCGCGCGTGAGCACGCGGCGCAGCGCCTCCTCTTCGTTGCCCGCCACGAAGCGCTCCAGGATGCGCTCCCGTGCGGCCGCCCCCATCGCGGCGCGCTGAGCATCGGACATCGACAACACATCCAGGCACGCCTGCCCCAGGTGGTTCAGCAGGGCCTTCGGCACGACGAAGCCGTTGTGCTTCGAGTCCACCGCCTCGGGGATGCCCCCCGCGTCGCTGGCGATGACGGGACGGGCACACGCCATCGCCTCCAGCAGCGCGTTCGGCATGCCCTCCCACAGCGACGGCTGGAGATACACATCACACAGCCGCAGGTGCGCGGCGATGTCCTCCGTCGTCGCGAGCGCGCCCGAGACGACGATGCGCGCCCCATCCTCGGGGTGCTCGGCGCGGAAGGCGACCAGGTGCTCCGCGTCGCGAGGACGCACCTCACCGATGACGAGCAGACACGCGGGCCGCACGCGCCGCACCTCGGAGAGCGCGGACAGCAGGAACGGCAGGCCCTTCTTGTGGCGCAGCTCGCCGGAGAACCCCAGCACCACCTCGTCCGGAGCAATGCCCAGCCGCTCGCGCAGCGCCGGGTCCGCGGGGCCCGGTGAGAACACGCGGGCGTCGACGGCGTTGGGGATGACCTCGACGCGCGCATCCCTTCCGAGCAACAGGCTCATCTTGCGCCCCAGGTCCGCGGAGGCCGCGGTGAGCACGTCCGCGCGCTGGAGCGTCCACAACAGCCGCGCGAAGTCGCCGGGCGGGAACATCTGCTGGTCCACGTCATTGCCTCGAGCGCTCACCGTGGACGCAATCCCCACCGAGGCCGCGAACACGACGGCGAGGAACCCCGGCGGCGACAGGTAGTGCCCCCACACCAGCTCGTAGCGCCGCTTGGAGTGCAGGTGTCCCAGCACGTCCAACGTGTGCTGCATGGACAGGTCCGTGCTTCCAAACAACCCCAGCCGGTGCAGCGTCACCCCGCTCGCGTCCTCCGCCGAGCTCAAGGCCCCCGGTGCCGCCGAGCGCGTCCACGCGAGCACATCCACCCGCGCACCCATCCTCGCGAGCGCCCCAGCGGTCCTCGCCCCACTGCGGGCGAGCCCTCCGATATCGGGCGGGAAGCGTTCAGCGAGGAGGAGCACACGGGGGGAGCCAGCCATGGGGCTCAATCTACCCGGCCCACGGCGTCGCGCCCCTCACTCATCTCTCCGTGAATAAAGACCCAGGCCCTCCGTCCAGGGGCACGGTGGTGGAGCCACCCTCGCAGCACGGCCGGACCCCCTGGCTCCCCCTGGAGGCACGTCACACATGCACGCGCGGCGGTGGTGGGCAATCGCGCTCGCGGGAACTCTCGCGGGCTGCATCGTGGAGCGCGGTCCTGGAGATGACCCTGACTGGGATGATGATGGTTCCGGTCAACCCCCTCGGCCTCGACCCACGGAACCCGAGCCCCAGTCGGGTCCTCCGGACTTCCGGGTGGAGTTCCTGTCGGGCCCTTCGGTCCTCGGCGCGGGTGAGCAGCAGGTCCAGGCGCGCCTCTGCAATGACGGCGTCGCCTCCGGCACGACCGAGGCCGCCTTCTTCCTCACGTCCCCTACCTCCAGCGCGAGCCAGCTCCTGTTGGCCACCAGCACCCGGCTGTCGCTGCGTGCTCGGGAGTGCAAGGAGGTCTCCGCGTTCATCAGCGCGCAGGCGACGCCCGAGGGTCGCTACACCTTGAACGCCCGCGTGGACCCGGATGGCCTGGTCAACGAGAGCGACGAGGCCAACAACACGCGCCAGGGCGACGCGCTCACGGTGGACCGCACGCCTCCGGAGACACCGCAGCCCACCTGGGGCCCAGCGGGCTCGGGGACGACGCGCGACCTCACGATGCACATGGAGTCGGGCGCCACGGTGCGCGTGTACCAGGGCCCGGGCTGCACCGGCCGCGAGGTGGCCAACACCGTGGTGGGACAGAGCGCCTACTGCGAGGTCCCCCTCCGCGTCCCCACGACGCCGGGCGCGACGTATTCCGCGCGAGCCTATGACTCCGTCGGCAATGCCTCACATTGCAGCCCCACGGTGGACTACCCGTATGGCGGGGGCGGAGGGACGCCACGCATGGCGCCCGTGCTGCTCAGCACGTCGCCGACGTCTCCGGGTGGCAGCCTCCAGCCCGTCTTCAGCGGACGCGCGGAGCCCTTGGTCTCGGTTGAAATCTTCAAGAGCGCCACGTGCCAGGGCCCAGTGGAGAAGGTGCTCACGACGGATGACCGGGGCATGTTCCATGTCACGATGACCGTGGTGAAGGGCGGCAAGGTGACGGTGTCCGCGCGCGCCCGGGATGGTGGCGACTACTCCACGCCGTCCAACTGCTCCAACCCGCTCGAGTACCAGAACGACGGCACGCCCCCGGAGCCGCCACGCATCATCGACGTGAAGTGGCAGTACCTGAACACGGGGCGCGAGCTGTGGGTGACGGGCACCGCGGAGCCCTTCGCGACGGTGGGCCTCTTCATCGACGTGCCCTGCACGGGAACTCCCGAGCGCACGGTGCAAGCGGATGCGCAGGGACGCTTCACCGCGAGCGCGCCGTTTGGCGCCGGTGGAAGTCACCGCGTGTTCCTGGCGGCGAAGGACGCCGCGGGCAACATCTCCACCTGCGCGGAGGGCCCCGCGTATGAGCTTCGCTGCCCGCCGGGCACGGCCGACTGTGATGGCCGCTCGTCCAACGGGTGCGAGGTGGACCTGACGGTCAACCCGAACAACTGTGGTGCGTGCGGCAACGTGTGCCAGGACGGCCCCTACGCGGAGGGCGTCTGCGTGGCGGCGACGTGTGGCAGCACCTGCGCGCCGGGCTACTACGACTGCGACGGCAAGGCGTCCAACGGCTGCGAGTCCCGGACGGTGTGCCAGCCCTCCGCCTGCACCATCGACAAGCCGAGCGAGTTGATGGTGACGCACCTCTCCGTGGTGGAGGACCCGGTGCGCACGGCGCCCGGTGGCGCGTGGCACTTCGGCACGGTGATGCGGGAGCTGACGGGCGGACAGGACCCGTCTCCGCTGGTGCGCGCCTGGCTGAAGACGTGGCTGACGAAGCAGATGGTGAACGGGCTGGAGTTGCCGCCGCGTCCGGAGATGCAGACGAAGGTGCTGGGGCCGTGGGAGGCGCGCAGTGGCGGGCCCTCCGCGCCGCTGGACTTCAACACGGCGCCGTTCCGCCTGCTGGCCATCGTCAACCGCATCGACCTGCGGCAGCCGGGCCTCCAGGCCGGAGAGGGCCGCCTCATCTACGGCGTGGTGGGACCGAACGGCGCGCCGCTCGAGTTCACCCTCATCCTGGAGTACGCCCTCCCTGGCGGCACGCCGGAAGCCATCCAGCGCTGGGGCGCGGACTGGCATGACCTGGGCAAGGTGAAGGTGGGCAACGCGGGCTACAACGCGAAGCTCCAGGCGCTCACGGACCGCTTCACGAAGGCGGGCGTGATGTCGGGCCGGCACCAGGGCAGCGCGCTGAACCAGATTCGCACCAACGAAATCGAACTCGAGGAGCCCTGGGAGATGCGCGAGTTCGTCCTCTCGCCGCTCGGCCTGATGCCCACGACGGTGAAGCTCACGCCCGCGATGCACTTCGAGAACACGCAGATGCTCGCCAGCTTCCTCACGCAGAACACGGCGGACGTGCTCGCGGAGCGGCACGTGGTGCCCGACAGCATGGGAGGCATTCCGTTCCTCGGCGCGCACTCGCTCGTCCCGCTGGACTTCTTCTGGCGCTCGCCCGGGGTGTCGAACGAGGTGCGCCACAAGTTCTCCCTCAACACGTGCAGCGGCTGTCACTCGGGGGAGACGCAGACGGAGTTCGTCCACGTCGCGCCCCGCGTGAAGGGAGCCGCCTCCGTGCTGTCTCCCTACCTCCGAGGCACCACGGTGACGGACCCGGTGACGAAGTCCGTGCGTCCGTTCGATGACCTGACCCGGCGCGCGGAGGACCTCAAGGCGCTGGTGTGCACGCCGACGACGGGGCTCCGCGCCGCCGAGTGGATTCCCTCCAACCTGCCGGCGGCCCGCGTGCACTGAGCACCCAGGCGAACGCATGAACTTCGGGGCCCGGGGAGCCAGTGCTCTCCGGGCCTCGTCCGTTCGGGGTGTCTGCGATTCAGGTTAGGCTTTGGCCATGGCCCTGCCCGCCCATCACTACGCCCGCGCCGCGCTGAAGGCGGAGCTGCACGTCCAGGTCGAGGTGGTGGAGGTCGTGCTCCCCGCCGTCACGCCCGGGAACGCCTGGGTGACAGGCCGAATCGCTCGCGTGTTCAAAGGCAAGCCCGGGTTCCTCTCCTCTCGCGTCACCTTCGAGGTCCCCTGCCGTCGCCCTGGAGACAGTCCTCCCCCCAGCGGCATCCGCTGGAAGGACACCGAGGCGCTGGAGAAGGCGGCGGTGATGGAGGTCTACCTCACCCCGCACGAGGGCCGATACCACGTCGCCGGGTACAGCACCGTGCTGCTCGAGGCCGTCACGGATGAACCCCAGCGGACCTTCACCGAGGAAGACGGGCAGCCGCCTGTCCCTCCCAGGGCTCGCATCCCCCGCTGGGGCGTGCTCCTGCTCATCGCCGCCGGGGCGCTGGCGGCGTTCCTCGTCATCTCGTGAGAGGCGCCGCGGTCACCGCCCGAAGCCGCCCATCGCCGTGCGGCTGAAGCTCGCGGCGCCCTGGCTCACCTGCACGGCGGACTGACTGAACACCTGGAAGGCGGAGCGGATCTCCTGCTCCGAGTGGCCCGGCGTCAGAATCCACTTGTCGTCGATGCCCATCTCCCGGAACACGCGCCGGAAGTCGGTGCTCCCGTCGTGAATGCCCATCGCGGCGACGATGTGGTTCTCCGCCCGCTTCATGTCATTCACCAGCGCCGCCACGTCCTTCGCCTTCGCGTGGCTGGAGGAGCAGTCCCCGCCATCCGTAATCAGCAGCGTCACCGTGCGCACCGGCACGCCGTTGCCGCTGAACTCCTGGGCCTTCGCCAGCACCGTCCCCAGCAGCACCACGGCCTGGTCATACAGCGGCGTCCCCTTGTCCGCGCTGTAGTTCCCCTTGTGCATCCGCACCACGTCCTCCAGCGGCCGGTAGGGATTGAGCGCGTGGCCGTTCAGGTAGCGCGTGTGGAAGAGGACGCCGTCCTTCTGCTTGCTCGACATCAGCGCGTCGAGCACCAGGTTGTGCCCATCGCACACCGTCTTCGTCTGGCCCGCGCCGTCGATGCTCGCGGAGTCGTCCGGCATCACCGTCACCAGCACCACCTCGCTGGCCTGCACATCCTCCACGCAGACGCCGAGCCCCGCCTGGATTTGTGCCCCCAGGTCCACCACCGTCAGCGCCTGCAAGCTGCCAGGGCTCAACAGCCCTTCCGCGTGTGCATCCTCGAAGAGCTGACTCACTCCATTGTTTGTCCCGCTCATGTCATCGCTCCTTCGCCCTCGCGAAGAGGGCATGGCTCCGCCCGTCTCGCTCCCCTCGGAGCGAGGCCGGGTCTCCGGGTTCGTGTCGTCGTCAGCGGCTCAGCCGATGCGCAGGTCCGGCCAGGTCGTCAGCGGGTCGGTGGACTTCACCAGGTGCATGCCCGCGTCCGCGAAGCGCTTGAGCGCCGCGTCCGCTTGAGGCGTGAAATCCGCCGCGAAGCCGCCCTTGCCGTCCGGCACCGTCACCGCCGACATGCAGTCCGTCAGCAGGTACACCTTGCGCGCCAGCGCCGCGTCCTGCGCGACGATTTCGCCCAGCAGGTCATCGATGGAGCTCTTCACGCAGTGGCTGGCGGCCTGGCCTCCAATCACCACCGCGTCCGCCGTCAGCAGCGTCTTGAGGAACTGGGTGTTGCGCTGGGCCAGCGGCTGGCCGTCATGCCGGCTGAGCACCTCCGGCCGCAGCACCGAGTAGTTCTCCGTCAGTGGGTTGCCGCCCTTCACCTCCGCCCACGACTGCATGCCGCGCACGTAGGAGTGGAACAGCCGCGCCTCCTGCACCACGCCCGCCAGCGCGTGGCCGTCTCCCCCCAGGAGGCAGTGCGGCGGCCAGAGGTACAGCGTGTACTTGCCCGCGCGCTCCAGCTCCTCGCAGTAGTACTTCACCTGCTTGAGCAGCCAGGGGTAGTTGCCGCCGCACAGCCACTTCGCCATCGCGGGGTGGGGCCTCGCCTGGCCGCGCTCGATCTGCTCGCGCGTCACCTCGCGGTACGGCGTGAGCGGCTGGTCGTCCTGGTCCACCCAGAAGGACGGGAAGAAGATCTGGTAGGCGAAGTGGGTGTCCAGCGTGGCCGTCACGTTCGTGAGCGCGCCGAGGTTGCGGTAGATGAACTCCGCGATGCGCTGGCTGTCCTCCACGGCGCCTCGGCCACTGCGGCCGGCGACGTAGAGCGAGCCCTCCGGGAAGCAGAAGTCCTTCTGCACGTCGATGAGCAGCAGGTGCAGGTTGAACACGTCCGCCGTGGCCGACGTGAGCCCATGCGCGCCCTTCCACGCCCCCGCCTCGCGCTGGAGCTTCCCCGCGTCCGCGCCATAGCCATACATCCCCGCGTGCTGCGCCCGGTAGAAGCCGGGCATCGGCAGTTCCTTCAGGTGCTTCTTCATCGCGCTACCCCCTCTTTCGTCTGTCCCGGAAAGCCCAACGTCCGTTCACGCCATCCGCAGCGTGGTGAGGTCCTGTCGGCCCACCACCAGCAAGCCCTGTCGCGTCAGCAGGAGCTGACAGCCCGAGTCCACGAAGGGCTCGGTGTCGGGGAACTCCCGCGCCGTCTCCAGCCGCCCGTTGCGCGACTCCACGCGCACCAGCCCCGCGTCCGTGGCGACGAACAGCGCCTCTCCCATCGCGCACCGGCCGCTCTGGAACGCGCCCCCCAGCCACGAGCCATCCCCCGCGACGGCCACCCCTTGCGCGCGCACCTGTCCGTCGGAGCCCAGCACCACGCAGTGGTGCACCGTGCGCCCACCCGCCTCCTCCGCGAGGAACAGCCACGCGAGCGGCCCGTCGAAGACACAGTCCGCGTCCACCAGTTGCCCCGACGGCCACGGCAGCTTCAGCCCGTCCTTCAACCCCACGCGCTCCGCATCGAAGACGAACGCGTCTCGCAGCCCCCCCGCGCGGTGGAACCCCACCCCGAAGCGAGGCCCCACGAACAGCCGCGTCTGTCCTTCGAGCACATCGCCGATGCGCTCGGGGCCATGCGCTCCGTTCCGCCACAGCCCACCGCCCACCGCCCAGTAGCGGTGCCTCGCGTTCGCGGCGAAACACGGCCGCCCGTCCAGCACGTCCACGCTCAGCCGCTCGGGCCCAGGTGAAGCAGCGGGCCCCTCGGTCAGCACCGCCACCGTGCCCCCTCGCCCCACCAGCGTCACCGGCCCCTGCAGCTCCCAGCGCAGCGACGGGTCCAGCGCACCGTGCAGCACGACCCGGCCGTCCTCGCGCCGGTACGCCCCCTGCTCGTGATACAGCCAGCGCGGCGCACCGTTCTCCACGCTCACCCGGAGCACGACGCCTCGGGTGGAGAACAGCCGCGTCGCCGTCACCTCGCCTCGCACCGCGGACACGGGCGTCGCCGCCGCCACCGCGTTCGGCTGGCAGGTGGGGCAGGTGGCTCGCGCGTGCTCCACACCACACGATGCGCACGCGGTGAAACGAAGTCCCTCCAGGAGCGGCAGCGGAAACTCGCCGCGCAGGTCCTCCACGAAGACGCGGTGGAGGTGGTGGAGCAGGTCGTCCGGCAACGTGCGCAGCGGCAGCGCGGGCTTCGGGTACTGCACCTCCGGATGGAAGACGGTGATGCGCTGGAGCAGGCGCCCCGTCGGCGTGGTCCGCGCCGTCGGCGACTTCGGCCGATGCACCCCTCCGTGCGGCCCCACGCACAGCAGCGACTGCATGGCCGCCACGGTGAAGGCATACCAATCACTCACCTCGGACGCGGCACACGCGGGGACCAGCCCCTTCGCGGTGCCCAGCCGCACCGGGTCCAGGAAGCGCTCGGTGAAGAGCAGACACACGAAGCTTCCGAACTGGAAGCTGTCCGCGTCGATGAGGTGCGCGTCCGCTGTCCCCGTCACCAGCACGTTCAAGTCATTGAAGTCACCGACAACCACGCCCGCCGCATGCACTCCCGCGAGCGTCCGATGCAGGCTGCTCAGCACCTCCACCGCCCGGGCCGATGTCGCCCCCGCGCGCCGGAAGGACGGCTCCGCGAAGCGCCGCAGCGTCTCCACGTTCTCCAGCTTGCGCATCGCATAGCCGAGCACCGTCCGCCCCGACTTGTCCGTCGCGAGCGCCTGCGGTGTCACCACCCTCCCCGGCAGCCCCGTGGGAAAGACCCGCAGCTTGTGCTGATGCTCCGCCAGCCGGGCCCTCGCCGCGTCCTGCTCCGCGTCCAGGCCCGTGTAGTCCGGGTGCTCCGGCGGCTTGAACACCTTGAGCGCTCGGCCATCCCCCAGGTCGAACACATCCGCCTCGCCGCCCTTGCCCAGCGCCTTCGCGGGGCTCAGCCGGACTCTCTTCCCCTCGAGCCAGACGTCCATGGCCTCATGCCCTCCCCACCCGTCGGCGCAGCACCACCATCGTCGTGTCGTCCGGGAGCAGCCCCGGCGTGCGCACCAGCCGTCGCGCATCGAAGTCCGCGCGGACCGACTCGCGGTTGAGCATCGCGAGCCTGCGCCTCAGCGCATCCGGGTTCTCGAAGTAGCGGTCCTCCGTCCAGAACCGCGACAGCGGCCCCACCGTCTCCTCGCTCGAGGGGAGCGACGCGGCCCCCAGCTTCGCCAGGTCCGCGACCCCATCCGTCCCCAGCAGCAGCGCGTGCACGTCCGCCGTGGGCACCAAGGCTCGCGTGACGAACGACGTGTCGTCCCCCCGAATCAGCGCATACGCGAGATACGGCGGCGCGTTGTTGGGGAACGGCCCCAGCGTGTGCACGTCCCCGTTGAGGGACCAGACCCCATCTCCCGCGGAGAAGACGAGCGTGTGAGAGGGCGTCACCACCGCGCCCACCACCGTGAAGAGGAAGTCCCCCAGTGTGTCGCGGCCGAGCTCCCCCCGAAGCTCGCTCAGCAGACACAGCACGTCCTCTCGCAGCCCGGGAAGAAACCCGGCTTCATCCACACGCCCGTCTTCCGCCAACCGCGTCAGCGCCGCCTGCGCCACCCCGCGCACCCCCAGCTGCGCCCCCAGCTCGCTGCACGCCTGGCTTCCACAGCCATCCGCCACCACCAGCGCCACCCCGTGCTCACTCCCCCGCACGCACCACGCATCCTGGTTGTTGCGCCCCGCCCGGGCGTGCTCCCGCCCGACCACCGAACCCGCGGCGACCTCGAATGGAAGTGGAGTTCGTGTATCCATGACACCAACATAGTGTCGAACAGACACTATGTCAACGCCATCGCCCGCGGCCTCCGGCGGGAGGGGACACGGGGAGCGTGCGGGGAAGCAGAGGCGGCGGCTCAGAGCTCGAAGTTGAAGCCGGCCTTCTCGAGCTGCCGGTACTTCTTGTGGTCGAACCGGTACAGGCGGGCGGCGCGGTGGGCGACGTCCTGCTCCACCTCGTCCAGCTCCTCCAGCAGGTCCATGGCCAGGATTTTCTTGCGGAAGTTGCGCTTGTCGAGCTCGCGCTCCAGCACGATTTCGTACAGGCGCTGCAGCTGGGTGAGCGTGAACTTGGGCGGCAACAGCTCGAAGCCGATGGGCTGGTAGCGCACCTTGCCCTTGAGGCGGAGCAGCGCGGTGTTGAGGATGTCCGCGTGGTCGAACGCCAGCTTGGGCGTGTCCCAGACGGAGAACCACGCCGCCTCGCGCGCATCGGTGGCCGCGCGCAGCACGTGCGCGCTCAGCTTCACCAGCGCGAAGTACGCCACCGTGACGACACGGCCCCGAGGGTCTCTCTCCGGCGTGCCGAAGGTGAAGAGCTGCTCCAGGTGCCCAGGGCGGATGCCGGACTCCTCCTCCAGCTCACGCCGCGCGGCCTCGTCCAGGGACTCGTCCATCCGCACGAAGCCACCGGGCAGGGCCCAGCGTCCCGCGAAGGGCTCCACGCCGCGCTGGATGAGCAACACCTTCAGGTCCTCTTCGTCCAAGCCGAAGACGACACAGTCCACCGTCAACGCGGGTCTCGGGTACTCGTAGGTGTGGCTCACGGGTGCCGGCATAGTGTCCACGGCACACCCGAGTCAACGAGCGCCGAGGTGACGCTACGCGTTCACCATGCGCGACAGCTTGTGCCAGTCGACCAGCTGGACGCTCTCCTCCGCCAGGTCGAACTCCACCGAGCGCCGCAGGCCAATCACGTCGCCGCCCATCTGGAAGGGCACGTCGCGGTCGAAGTCCATGCGCAGGCGCTGGACGAACCAGTCGTTCATGTGCGGCATGGGGTGCGCGCCGCGCCACAGGCGGAACATGTTGCGCGTGGCCTCCATCACGCTGGCGCCGTAGACACGCACGGACAGCCGGTGGGGCACCGCCTGCGCGAAGGGGAAGGCCTTGAAGCCGAAGCCCCACTCGGGCGTGGTGGCCGCGCCGGCGACTCCCGCGGGGCCCTCATACAGCAGCGCGCCCTTCTGCCCTCCCGGCACGGGAATCACGTTGCCCTGCGCGTCCACGGTGAGCGCGTCGTCGCCCATGTTGTAGACGGACACCCGAGGGTTGCCGGAGCCGAACATGTGCCGAGGCACCGTCCGCGTGAACATGGCGGACAGGTACCCGCGAAGCCCCGCCTGCTGGCTGCGCAGCGGACCCGAGGCGGCGAGCTGGTCCTTGAAGTCTTGAATCATCTCCGCGTCCCAGCCCGTGCCCGCGAACGGCGCGACCTTGCCGTCCACGCGCACCAGGGAGAACGGACGCAGCGGCGGCAGGCGCTCCCCCACCGCGGCGATCTGCTTGAGCGCCACCGCGGGACGAGGGGCGCCGGTGACTCGGGCCCACGCGTTGCCGGTGCCCATGGGCAGCACGCCGATGGCGGGCAGCGCCACGCCCGCCGCGCGCAGCTCGTTGAGCAGCCCCGTAATCGTGCCGTCGCCTCCTCCCGCCAGCAGGAGCGAAGGCGGGTTGGGCCGCAGCTGGTCGGAAATCCAGTGACGGGCCTCATCCAGCGAGCGGGTGAGCGCGACGCGGGCTCGGGGAAGGAAGCGCTGCACCAGCCCGCCGACTCCCTCGGAGCCGCGGCGTGCACGCAAATTGACGAGAACCGCGATGTCGGTCATGGCGGGCGGACTTTCCTCGGGCCGTGTCATAGCCCGGTCACGGCCCGCGTTGGCGGCACCGAGACGACAATGGGGACTTCGCACTACGAGTGCGTGAACAACCCGCTCGGGGAGATACTCCGAGCCTGCCTGCCCCCCAAGAAGGCGACCGTGGCCAGCACGCCTCCCGCCACGAGCAGCCGGCGCAGGGTCCTCTTGCGACGGGAGGAGACCTCCCCGCACAGGGCGGCGGTCGGAGCCTGGCGTTCCCTATCGGCCTGTCGGGCCCCGGCGATGCGGGCCAGTCCCCTCCAGGTCCGGACGGGAGGTCCCACCTGGACCTCCGCCTGGGGCTCCCGGAGGACGCGGAGGATGGCGCGGGCCACCCGCTCCGGCGCGTGGACCGGCTCCTCCGGCCCCAGGCGCCAGTCGGTGTAGTTGGCGGTGTGGTGCCACAGAGGGGTGTCGACGGCGGCGGGCATCACGGTGCAGACGTGGATGCCCGTGCCGAGGAGCTCCTGGCGGACGGAGGCGGTGAAGCCTCGCACCGCATGCCTCGAGGCGGCGTAGGCGCTGACGAAGGGCGCCGTCACCCCGGGCTGGGACGACGAGACATTGACGAGGGTGCCGTACCCCTGACGCCGGAACCAGGCCACGGCGGCCCGGGTGCCCTGGACGGTCCCCAGGAAGTGGGTCTCCAGGAGCTGGCGGAAGGCGTCGTCCGGCGTCTCCTCCAGGCTGCCCGTGAGGTAGTCCCCCGCGTTGTTGATCCACGCGTCGAAGTGGCCAAAGGCTCGCACCGCCTCCCAGGCCAGCGCTTGCGCGGAGTCGGCGCCAGCTCCGTCCAGATGGACGGGGAGGGCCCGCACCCCCAGGGCTTCACACTCACGGACCAGGTCCCCCAGGGGGGCCTCCCGCCGGGAGGCGAGCACCAGTTGGACGCCCTTCCTCGCGAGGGCACGCGCGGTGGCGCGGCCCGTGTCATTGGACGCTCCGGTGATGACGACGACGCGGTTCTTCCATCCACGACTCATGTCCGCGGCCCTCCCCCCTGGGTGAGACGGTGCCTGGTGCCAGTGGCCTCAGGGCGAAGATGGGGATTCCGGCCGGGAGCGCCTTGGCGCCGGGAGGGCTCCCCCGGAGGGCGGGCGACGCGGCGGTACCAGCGCTCGGACGGGTGTCCACCCTCGGGATGGCACGAGAGGGTTTGAAGGAAGACGGAGGGGGCTGGTATGTGAATGCGGCTGGTGGGCGGGCGACGGAACGCGGCCTGCATTGGGCGCCACGCAATTCCCTTCCAAGCCCACGAGAGGCGCGGCATGCGAGCCATCCTGTTCATCCTGAGCTGCATCCTCCCCCTGACGGCCTTCGCGGCCCCCCGTCGCATGGTCGTCGCCAGCGGCGACTGCAAGGACGCGGAGCTGGGCAGCCAGGCCAATGCCTTCCTGGGTGCTCTGGTGTCCCGCCCGGAGCAGGACATCCTGAGCGCCACGGGGTTCAGCGAGCGGCTCTTCCCCCAGCCCACCCGGAGCTACGAGGACCTCCAGCGCCAGCTCGACGCCGCCCAGGACCACTTCTACGAGAGCCGCTACGGCAAGGCGGCCCAGGCGCTCGACGAGGCGCTCCAGCAAATCGTCCGGCTGCCGGTGGGCGAGGCGCGCTGGAAGCTGTTCGAGAAGGCCCAGCTCCTCCACGGGCTGAACTACCGCGCCATGGGCCGCGTCAAGGAGAGCGACGCCGCGTTCCGGAACGTGCTGCGGCTCGACCCCACCCACAAGCTCGACCCGGACTTCTTCGCGCCCTCGGTGCGCCAGGCCTTCGACAAGCTGCGGCGGGAGCAGAACGCCGCGCGCAAGGTGAAGCTCTCGGTGCGCACCATCGTCCCGGACGCGGAGGTCTATCTCGACGGGAAGAAGGTGGGCCAGACGCCGCTGGCCCTCGACGTGCCCGCGGGCACCTATGACCTGACCCTGGTGAAGGACGGCACGGTCAGCTTCCCCCGGCAGCATCAAGTGCAGGGCGCGGACACGCCGCTGCTCGTGGACCTGGCCTATGAGGGCTCTGTCACCGCCACGCCGTTCCCCTGTCTGGCCGCGCCCGACAGCAACGATGAGAAGGTGCTGAGCCACGCCGTCCGGCTGGGCGGAACGGTGGGCGTCGAAGAGGTCATCGTGGTGCGCCTGGAGCGCCCCAGCAGCGGGCCCAAGTGGTTCGCGGCCACGGTGCTCAACGTCGAGGGGGGCCAGAAGCTGCGCGAGGGGGGCTTCAAGACCCAGGGGCTGGATGCTCCGGCCGAGGCCCTCTCCGCCCTGGTGGACTTCGTCACCACGGGCCGCTCGCACTCCAACCTCCTGGTGATGAACGCCAACGGCCGGCCGCCTTGGGAGCAGCCCGCGAAGGGTGACAAGTCCGCCGTCCCGGGAGGGGCCTCGGACCTGGACGCGCCGGACCGCCTCACGGAAGGCGTCGCGGGCGCGGCGTCCTCCTCCACGCCGAGGCTGCGCGTCGCCTCGTATGTCTTGATGGGCGTGGGGGTCGCCGCGCTGGGCGGCGCGGGCGCGGTGCGCTTGATGGCGCAGAAGGACGTGAATGACCTGGAGAAGCGGATGAAGAACGGACGCATCCTCTCCACGGACCAGGACTCCCTGCGGCTGCGCGACTCGCTGATTCAGAAGAACAACCTGCTCACGGGCCTGCTCGTGGGCGGTGGCGCCGCCGCGGTGACGGGAGCGGTGCTGTTCTTCGTGTCGCCTTCCCAGGTGGCGCCGCCGCCGGTGTCGGTGGGCGTCGCGGCGGATGGCGAGGCCGTCTCCGCCAGTCTGTCCGGTTCCTTCTAGCCTTCCTGTCCTCGGGGCTGGCCGCCCGCTCACGCCATCCCCGGGGACACGGCATAGAGTGCCGCGCATGACGCGAGCCCTTCTTGCCTTGCTCCTGGCCACGAGCGCCTCCGCCGCGGCCCCTCGCACCCTTCGGGTGGACTACTTCCACACTGGCAACGCCACCGAGGAGCGCTTCAGCCTCGACCGGGTGGTGCTGGAGCCGCTGCCCTGGCCCGGGCACCCGGAGCGGACCCTCGACGACACCAACCTGGGCAAGTACCTCTTCGAGGTGCGCGACAGGGACACGAACCGGCTCCTCTACTCGCGAGGCTTCGCGTCCATCTACGGCGAGTGGGAGCTCACCGGCGAGGCGAAGCGCCAGAACGGCACGTTCCACGAGTCGCTGCGCTTCCCCCACCCGGAGCGCCCCGTCCAGGTGCTCCTCAAGAAGCGCGATGAGCAGAACGCGTTCCGCGAGGTGTGGTCGCTCGTGGTGGACCCCAAGGACATGCTCGTGGACACGTCCTCGCCTCCGGCGCCCGGGCCGCTGCTGAAGCTCTTGGAGAGCGGACCGCCGGAGCAGAAGGTGGACCTGCTCATCCTGGGCGACGGCTACACCGAGGCGGAGCGTCCCAAGTTCGAGAAGGACGCCCGGCGCATGGTGGACATCCTCTTCACCTTCTCCCCGTTCAAGGAGCGCAAGTCCGACTTCAACGTCTGGGGCCTGATGCCGGCCGCCGCGCAGTCGGGCATCTCCCGGCCGTCCACGGGGGTCCACCGGCGCTCGCCCGTGGGCACCACCTACGACGCGTTCCGCAGCGAGCGCTACATCCTCACCTTCGACAACAAGGCCTTCCGCGAGCTGTCCGCCTTCGCGCCGTACGAGTTCGTGGAAATCCTGTCCAATGGAAACACGTACGGCGGCGGAGGCATCTTCGGGCTCTACGGCACGGTGGCCGCGGACAGCCTGTGGGCGCCCTATGTCTTCGTGCACGAGTTCGGGCACCACTTCGCGGGCCTGGCCGACGAGTACTACACGTCCGAGTCCGTCTACGTCCCCAGCGCGGACCGGCTGGAGCCGTGGGAGAAGAACGTCACCGCGCTCAAGGACCCGGAGTCCCTCAAGTGGAAGCACTTGATGACGCCCGGCACGCCCCTGCCCACCCCGTGGGAGAAGGCGGCCTACGAGACCCACTCCAACGACGTGCAGAAGCGCCGCCGCCAGGTGCGCGCCCAGAAGAAGCCGGAGTCGGAGATGGACTCCGTCTTCATCGCCCAGCGCGACTGGGAGGAGAAGTTCCTGTCCTCCCAGAAGTACTCAGGAAAGGTGGGAGCCTTCGAGGGCGCCCACTACGAGGCCCACGGGTACTACCGACCCCAGCTGGACTGCGTGATGTTCACCCGGGACCGCGTGCCCTTCTGTGCGGTGTGTCAGAGCGCGATTTCTCAAGTCATCAACTTGTATGCCGGGTCTAGACCCCAGACATTCAAGAAGACCCCGTGAGACACTCGTGTTTCGGAAGATGACCTCGTGACACACAGGTGTCACGGGGGCCCCGTGTTGGACCCTCCCTGGGTTCAGGTGTAATGGGGGTGCGAAATTTCAATCGCATCCCTGGGAGGGGACTGAATGCTGAAGCGGAATCTGCTTCCAGCGCTCATGACGGCCGTGCTTGTCACGTTCGGCACGGGCTGTGGAGATGAGTGCGTCGACCAGTTTGACTGTCGCACCGAGAATGGGGAGCCGGACGCCAACAAGGAGTGGGTCTGCAGCTCGGGAACGTGCGAGCAGCGTCCCATCAGCCAGCCCCCCGTGCCGGACTCCGGCACGGACGCGGGCACGGATGCCGGGACGGACGCGGGCACCGACGCCGGCACGGATGCGGGCACCGACGCGGGAACGGATGCGGGTACCGACGCGGGCGTGGTGACGTGTTCTCCGACGTGCCCCACGGGCGAGCTGTGTGACGTCAGCTCCGGCCGCGTGGGCGTGTGCCGCACCTGCCTCGACTCCGTCGTGGGCGCTGGCCAGGACGAGGGCTGCGCCGCCGCGACGCCGATGTGCGACATCAGCGCGGGCGGCGGCAAGGGCCTGTGCAAGGCGTGCACGGACACCGCCACGGGCAGCGGCCAGGACACGGGCTGCTCCGAGCAGTCGCCTGTCTGCGACACCTCCGCGAACAACGGCGCGGGCGCGTGCAAGGCCTGCGCGGACACCGCCACGGGCAGCGGCCAGGACACGGGCTGCTCGGCCGCGGCGCCTGTCTGTGACACCTCCGCCGGTAACGGCCAGGGTGTCTGCAAGACGTGCTTCGACACCGCCTCCGGCAATGGCCAGGACACGGGCTGCTCGGCCGCGGCGCCCCTGTGCGACGCCACCGCGAACAACGGCGCGGGCGCGTGCAAGGCCTGCATGGTGACCCAGACGAGCCCCGACCTGGGCTGCTCGTCGCCCACCAACATCTGCGACCCCGCCGCGAACAATGGCGTGGGCGCGTGCAAGGTGTGCAACGGGACGCAGGGCTGCGCGCCGTCCCAGACGTGCAGCGCCGACGGCAACTCCTGCGAGGGCTGCACCGACAACGCCTCCTGCTCCACCACGCCCGAGACGCCGGTCTGCCGCCTGGACCCCGCTCCGGCGGCGTGCGTCGAGTGCACCACCGACGACACCACCCACTGCGAGGCGAACCAGCCTGCGTGCAACAACAACTTCTGCGGCTGCACGACCGACGCGCAGTGCGCGGCCGTGAATGGCAGCGACCGCGACTTCTGCGACACGCAGGCGGACAACAACCGCGGCCAGTGCGCGGTGTGCGTGACGGATGCCCAGTGCGCGAGCACCAACGCGAACACGCCGTTCTGCAACAACAAGACGGAGTGCGTGGCGTGCTTCACGAACAGCCACTGCGGCCTCTCCCAGGTGTGCAACACGACGACGCACGCGTGTGAGGCGGGCAACGGCCCCACGCCCGCGCAGACCTCCGCGCAGATCCAGGCCATGCTGGACGCCGCGGTGGGCGCCATCGACCTCCCGGTGACGGGCGCGTTCGTCACGGCCGTCAAGCCGGCCTTCCCGAACCAGGCGGCCACGGAGGCCGTTGGCTTCTTCATCCAGGCGGAGCCCAACGGTCCGGCGGTGTTCGTCAAGGACGCGACGCTCGCGGGCCAGGTCGCCGTGGGCGACAGGGTCAGCCTGACGGCCGCGGCCAAGGAGCAGCCGGCCTCTGGCAGCAACAAGATGGTCTCCTCCATCAGCGGCTTCACGCTCCTGAGCCAGGGCCACCCCGTGCGCAACCTGGCGACGGCCACCCCCGCGGGCCTCGCGGTGGACCACAGCGCGTCCACCGACCTGGTGTCCGCGCTGAACAGCTACGAGAACGAGCTCATCACCCTCAAGGGCGGCACCATCCTGAACAACGGAACGGGCCAGGGCGCTGGCTTCACGGGCTTCCAGGTGAAGACCACCGGCGTGCCGGCGGCCACCCCCACCTTCCTGCTCCGGATGCCCATCTCCCTGAACCAGGTGCTGGAGGTCGGGACGAACTGCACGTTCGAGTTCACCGGCGCGATGTGGCGCTTCAACGCCAACGCCCAGCCGTCCGTGTTCTCCGCCTCCGACCTGGTGCTGGGTTGCGCGGCGCCCAAGCTCACCCGCGTGGACACCGGCTCGCTCACCTCGGTGGTGCTGACGTTCAGCCGCAACATCAACGCGGCGAGCATCACGAACCTCGCGAGCCAGTTCACCTTCACGGGCGGACTGACGGCCTCCGAGTTCCAGGTGTCGGGCAAGCAGGTCACCCTGACCACGTCCACCCAGACGGCCGGCACCGCGTACAGCCTCACCGTCGCCAACTCGGTGAAGGACATGGCGGGCGGCTCTGTCATCGCCCCCGACAACACGCAGACGTTCCAGGGCCACCGTCCCCCCGCCGTCCTGCGCATCAACGAGGTTCAGCCCAACCTCGGCACCAGCCGGGACCTGGTCGAGTTCCTGGTCGTGAGCGCGGGCTCCACGAAGGGGCTCCTGTTCCAGCAGGACATCGTCTCCCCCCCCACCACGCTCGCCGAGCTTCCCGACGTCGAGGTGGCGGTGGGTGACATCATCGTCCTCCACCTGAACCCGGCCGACGCGAACTACCAGAGCGAGACGACCGCGAAGGACCAGTTCCCCAAGGCCACCGTCGCCGTCAACTACGACGCGGCCTGGGACTTCAAGGGTGGCACCACGGGCATCGCCTACTCCAGCCGGGTCCTCGTGGTGCGAGAGCCGCTGGGCCGGATTCAGGACGCGGTGCCGTTCGCTCACGCGACCAACGCTCCTCCGGGCGACTACTACACCAACCTCCAGAACGCCCAGGCCAACGGCTTCTGGCTGCCCACGAGCTGCGGTGGCGCGCCCTGCACGGCGACTTCGACTCCGAAGGCCGTCGAGGTCTCCGCCGATTGGACCAACGTCTCCACGACGCCGGAAGGCACAAGCGTCCGCCGCATCAGCGCGACGGACACGGACATGCGCGCGGACTGGGCTGTCGGGGCGCAGAGCTGGGGTCTTCCCAACCCGTAGCCTGACATCGCCTCACTGAAACATCCGGGCCGCGGTCCCTTCGGGGGCCGCGGCCTTTTTCATGGCGCCGTGATGAATCACACGCTTGAGCTGACACCGCCCGCGATGACTACAGTGTCTGTCTTCTCCAGCCTGGAGTCTCCATGCGGTTCCGGCGCGCCCTGACGCTCTTGCTCGTTCTCTGTCTCTCCGCGTGTTCCGGTACCCAGCCCCCCTCACTCCCCGACTCGGGCACTCCGCCCGCCGACGGTGGAGACACGCCTCTCGCCGTCACCCCCTCCGTCCTCGCGGATGCGTATCTCGGTGACACCTACGCCGCCCACCTGGAGGCGACTGGAGGCACGCCTCCTTATGCCTGGAGCCTCGCCAGCGGCGCGCTGCCCCCCGGCCTCCAGCTCAGCGCTCAGGGACTCCTCTCCGGCGCGCCCACTGTCACGGGCTCCTTCACGCTCTCCCTTCGCGTCCGGGATGCCTCAGGCGGCGAGGCCACTCAGTCACTCGCCCTCTCCAGCTTCACGGCGCCCACACTGTCCACCGCGACCCCTTCGCTTGGTGTCGTGGGGGCCGCGTACTCCTTCGCCTTCTCGCTCTCGGGGGGACGCGCGCCGCTGACCCTGCGCGTGGCCTCCGGTGCGTTGCCTTCGGGACTCCGGCTCGAAGCCACCTCCCTCGCGGGCACCCCCACCGCTCACGGCACCTCGTCCTTCACTCTCGAGGCACGGGACGCCAACGGCCGCACCGTCTCCGCGCCCTTCCAACTCACGGTCCGCGAGGGACTCACCATCACCACCGCCACCCTCCCGGATGCCTATACCGACAGGGCCTACGGACAGGCCCTCTCCGCCGCCGGAGGACAGGCGCCACACACGTGGTCCCTCGTCAGCGGCGCCCTGCCTCCAGGACTCTCCCTTCTAGGCACGGGGGTCCTCGATGGCACCCCGGCCTCTGCGGGCACCACGTCGTTCACTGTTCGCGTCGCGGACGCGCTGGGTGCGTCGGACACGCGCGAAGTCACCCTCGTCACCTTCCTGCCGCCTTCGCTCGGCGCACTCGCGCCCCTGAGCGCCTATGTCCGAGACAACGTCACGCGGCCGCTCAATGTCTCGCATGGCGGCAAGGGGCCCTTCGTCTTCTCGGCCTCGGGCGTGCTTCCTCCGGGACTCACGCTGGCCTCCGCGGGACTGCTTCATGGTCAACCCACGCAAGCAGGCGTCTTCACCTTCGACGTCATCGCGCTCGACGCCAACGAGCGCGTCGCATCCAGCCCCCTCACCGTCACCATCACCGCCCTCCCCGCCATCACCACGCTCTCCCTCCCGGATGGAACGCGGGGCTCCGTCTACAGCCACGACCTCGCCGTGACGGGAGGCGCGGGCACTCGCACGTGGGCCATTGCCTCGGGAGCGCTGCCGGTGGGGCTCTCGCTCTCCGCGCAGGGCACGCTGAGCGGCACACCGACGTCCACCGGGCTGACGTCCTTCAGCGTGCGCATCTCGGATGGGAATGGACGCACCGACAGCCGAGCCCTCTCGCTGGAGGTCTCCGCTCCGCTCACCGTCACCAACGTCCCCGAGGACGGTTACGCCACCACCCCGTACTCCTCCACGTTGACCGCATCGGGAGGCCGCCTGCCTCTCGCCTGGTCCATCGCCTCGGGCACGTTGCCTTCGGGCCTCGCCCTCGCGTCGGACACGGGCGTCATCTCGGGAACCCTCGGCGGGCAGACCTCCACCTCCGCGCTCACCCTTCGCGTCACCGACAGCCGGGGGCGCATCCACCTCCGTGACGTCTCGCTCCAGGTGTATGCCCTGCCCGTCGTCACGGGCCCCAGCACTTCGCTCGAGGCCTATGTCGGCATCGCCGTGAGCGAGTCCTACGGTGTCACGGGTGGAAAGGCGCCGTATGTCTTCGCCACCACCAGCGCGCTCCCGTCGGGGCTCGTGCTCTCCACCGAGGGGCGCCTCTCTGGCAGCCCCACCGCGCCCGGCACGTCCTCCACCCAGGTTCGTGTCACCGACGCCAACGGCCGCACCGCCTTCCGGACGCTCGCGTTCACCATCTACGAGAGCCCCTCCGTCACCACCACCGTGCTCCCCGAGGCACAGCGCGGCGAGCCCTACTCGACGACACTGGCCCTCTCCGGTGGCAAGGCGCCCTTCGCCTGGAGCCTCACGCGAGGCGCACTCCCCTCGGGACTTCTCCTCTCGTCGGAGGGTGTCATCTCCGGCACGCCCACCACGGTGGGCACCACGTCGTTCGACGTCGCCGTCGAGGATGCCTCTGGCACCACGGCTACGCGCACGCTGGAGCTCACCATCAAGGAGCCAGCGGCGCTGTTCACCGTGGGCCACTGGAACATCGAGTGGTTCGGCGCGGACGCCAACGGCCCACCGGATGGGCCGCAGCTGGCGCACGCTCGCGACATCCTGAATGCCTCGGGCGCGAATGTGTGGGGGCTGGTCGAGATGGTCGACAACGCGGAGTTCGACACGCTCAAGTCCCAACTCGGCGCGTATCAGGGCTTCCTCGCCAATGACTCGGCCTACGTCTCCAACGCGGGCACCTGGTACAGCAGCAACGAGCAGAAGCCCGGCATCCTCTACGACAGCTCGCTCACGCTCGAGGGTGCGTCACTCATCCTCACCGAGCACGCGGGCCTCTTCGCGGGCCGCCCGCCCCTGCGCGTCGACTTCACCACCACCATCCATGGCGCGGCGACGCCGCTCGTCGTCATCGTCCTGCACATGAAGGCCTTCGATGACGAGACGTCCTACAACCGGCGGAGGGACGCGAGCCTGGAGCTCAAGAAGTACCTGGACACGATGCCGGACACGCATGTGTTTGTGATTGGCGATTGGAACGACGACGTCGACCGCTCCATCAGCCGCGTCGGCGGCGTGTACCGCCCCACGCCGTATGAGAACTTCCTTTCCGACTCCCTGCACTACACCTTCATCACCCGGGCCTTGTCGGAGCGCGGAGAGCCCACCACCACCGGCTATCCCGACGCCATCGACCACACCCTCGCCAGTGATGAGCTGGCCGCGGACTACGTCAGCGACTCCGTCCGCACCCTGCGCCCGGATGTCGAGCTGCCCGACTACGCCGACGCCGTCAGCGACCACTATCCCGTCATCAGCCGCTACGACTTCGGGGGGAGTGCGGCGCACTGACTCGTCACGGAGACACCTCCGCCCCGCCCCTCTCGTTCGAGGGAGGGGGCGGCTCGGAGGTGGCCCGCACCACCACCTCGCGCGCCACCCAGCCTCCGGGGCCGTCGTCGTAGGTGGCCTCGACGGAGTCACCTTCGCGCATGGAAGCCAGGCCCACGGGCTTGCCGTTCAACCGCAGCTCCGTGTCCGGCACCACGCCCACGTCCTGCTCCTTCCCCTGGGTGTCGCGGATGAGCAGCTCGTTGTCCCCCACCCAGGCCACGTAACCCTTCACGCTGCCGGAGGGGGCGGGCCGCCCCTGTTCGGTCCTGCCGATGCCCTGCTCATCCGGCCCCTTCAGCGCCTGTGGGTCGGGCGGCTTCTCGCGGGATGCCACCAGGTCTCGCCACAACGCGGAGCGCTTCTCCCGAACACCCGCCGAGGGACCAATCCCTCCACCTCCCGACTCCTCCCCCCCGCCACACCCCGCCGCCAGCACGCCCCCCGCGAGCAGCAACGCCCACCACCTCCGCTGGTGTGAACGGTCGTCCATGGTCCTGGTCCTCTCGCATGACGCGGGCTCGGGCCTGGCCCGCAGCCGCGTCCTCGGCGTCAACATGCGAACGGTTCAGGCAACCGAGAACCCGGAGGGCCCAGGCCCCCAGCCTCGAAGCCCCGTGGACAGACACTCGGGCTCCCGGCTCCTCACTCTCCTCGAGCCACGCCCGCGCAAGCACATGGCTCGCCTGCGCGATGGCACCGTCAGAGCAGGGCGCCCGCGCGAGCGCACAGCCCACCCGCCGCACGGCTCCGAGCTCTCACGTCATCGAGCACCCCGCTCGGGGCGCCCTCTCGAGCAAAGGGCCCGCTCGCCGCGTTGGACGAGCGGGCCCTGCTGTGACGATTCACTTCACCTCAGCGGACGCTTCGCTCCTGACGGCGCCGCGCCCATCCCAGCGCCGCGAGCACCAGCCACGGCGCGACCACCCCGCCCGAGGCAGTGCAACCCCCACCGGGGCTGGCATCCGACCCGGCCTGAAGCTTCGTCTGCGCCTGGAGGACCTCGACGGTGAACGACACCATCGCCGTGCCGCCCTCATCGTCGGAGACGAGCGCGCGGACCTCATGGCTCCCCACCGCCAACGCCACGGTCTCCACGCGATAGCGACCCGCGGTGCTCAGCGTCCCCGGCCCCGACAACAACATCCAGCTCAGTGGGTCCCGCGCCCCACCCGGGTCCTGCGCGGAGAGCGACAGCTCCACCACCTGCCCCTGCGTCACGGACTGATTGGACACAGGCGCCGCCACCGGCGGCAGGTTGCGGATGCGATAGCTCTTCTGCTGCGTGGCCGTCAGCCCCACGCCGTCCGCCACGGACAGCGACACCGTGTAGTCGCCGTCATCCGCGAAGACATGCGACGTCTGCGCGCCCGTGCCCGTGGTCCCATCGCCAAAGGCCCACGTCATCGTGAACGGCCCTCCGTAGGTGCTGGTCGCCGAGGCACTGAACGACACCGCACTGCCCTCATCTCCCTCCGTCACTCCCGTCCACGTCACCACCGGCGTGGAGCTCGTGATGTTGAGCTGCACCGTCGCCGCGGCCGACGCGACCTTTCCGTCGAACACGTCGAAGGTGAACGACGTGCTCCCGGTGAAGCCCGCCTCCGGGGTGAAGGTGAGGTCCGGCGCCGTTCCGCTCAAGGTGCCGTGGGCGGGCTGCGTGAGCACTCGGTACTGGAGCGCGTCACCGTCCACGTCTCCGCCGAGCAGCTTGAACGAACGGCCGCCACCGCCCACGAGCACACTCTGTCCCGTGGCGACGGGCGCGTCATTCACCGGGCGCACCGTCACCGCGATGACCTGTGTGCGAGACAAGAGCGGGCTGCCGTTGTCGCTCAACGTCACGGTGACGTTCGCCGTGCCGTGCCCGTTGGGCGCGAGAACGAAGGTCAGCGTCGACTTGCCCGAGGAGATGGTGGTGCGCGAGACACTGGCCACCACCGAGGGCTTGTCGGAGGTCGCGGTCAGCGTGAGGCTCTGGCTGGACTCGTTCGCGGGGCCCGCGACCAGTCCCGTCAGGACGTGCTTCGCGTTCGTGGACGTCGCATCCTCGTCGAAGGTCAGCGTGCTCGGCACGACGAGGACCGGTGGGTCATTCACCGACGTCACCTGGACCGTCACCTTCGCCGGCGCCGAGTCCCCCAAGGAGTTGCGCGCGACGAAGTGGAACGACGTCGTCCCGTAGTAGTCCGGCGCGGGAGTGAAGCGCGCCACGTTCCCCGTGAGCTGGACCGAGCCCTGGTCCACCGGAGGCGGCGTCGAGATGGCATACGTCGTCACCTCCGCCGTGGGGTCCGCCGAGGTGAGGGTATGGGTCACCGCGGTGTCCTCGGTCGTCGTCACGCTCGCGGCCATCGCGCGCGGGACATCACGGAGGTCCACGCGCCTCGCCTTCACCCGCTGCGCCTGGATGAAGGGCGTGTGGTCCATGCGCGTCGTCACCGCGAGCACCGTTCCATCGCCCCTCGACGCGAGCCCCAGGCCCGTGAAGTCCTCCTCGTCCGTCTCCGCTTCGGGTCTCCCTTCGAAGAGCGAGAAGGAGGCGAGGTCGACGGGCAAGCCATTCCGGGCGACGCGGCTCGCCTGGACACTGGGGCGATTGGAGGAGTCGACGCCCATCCAAGCCGTCAGGTACGTCGAGCCGCTCCACGTGGCGTAGGGACGCGGAGGCAGATACGCCCGCGAGTTCCCGAGCACCACCGGCGTCGGGGCGACCTGTCCCACGGAGGTGACCTTCTGCGCGAGGAAGTCATGCGAGCCCGAGCCACCATCCCGCGCATACGTGACGAGGAAGTCCGTCCCGTCCGACGCCACCGACGGCCTGCGCCCCGGCGCGACGTCGATGCGGCTCCCCTGCGCCACGCCGAGCGTGTTGAAGCGCTGCGCCCGGACCCCACCGTCCTCTTCCCACGCGACCAGGTACTGCGAGCCACTGCCCACCACGGACGGCTCGAGGGTGCCGCTGTCAGGAGGAGGCAGCCCGTTCATCACCGTCACGCCGCCGTCGTCGTGAATCAGCGTCGCGCGCACACCCTTCACGCCGTTCTCCTGCCAGGCCACCACCGCGCCCCGCGCACCGCTGGCGACCGAGGGCCTGCTCCACGTGGGCCCCAGGGTGAGCGGAACCGAGTCCACCCACTGCCCCGCCACGGAGACGCGGCGCGCACGCAGGCTGGACGGATTCGTCCCGGCGCCTCGCTCCAGCCACGCCACCAGCCAGTCCTTGCCATTCCAGGCCACCGCCGGAGTCAGCTCGTTCGTCGGCGACACCAACCGGGCGATGAGCATTCCCGACGCGTCCAGAATCTCCCCCGTGGGCCCGAGCCGCGCGCCGTAGATGTCCTTGAACTCCCACTGATAGCTGCGCGTGTCCTCCCACGCGACGAAGTAGCCATCAGGGCCCGCGGCGATGGCCGGCTCCGACTGCGTGTTCGCACTGGCGCCGATGTTCACCGGAGTGCCGCCCTCCAACCGACGGCCGAACACGTCGAGGCCCATCGTCTTCGCGTCGCGCTGCCAGACCACCATGCTGCCCGCCGCGCCCGCCGCGATTCGCGCATCCTCATGGAAGTGGCCGTCCCAGGTCGTGCTGAGCTGCGCGCTCCCGGAGATGACGCCGGTGGGGCTCACCCATGCACCATGCACCTCGGTGCGCACCTGGCTGTGGTTGCGCGTGTTGGTCCACACCACGCCATACGCGCCGGAGTCCGGCACCCAGGCGATGTCCGGGCGCTCCGGCTGCCCGCTGTTGGCCAGGACGAAGCGGCTGCTCCCGCCATCCTCGTGCCGGATGACCCCTTCGACCGCCGTGCTCTCCTCCCCCGTGTCGTCTCCGTACTGGTAGACGAAGGCATAGCCCTGGCCGTTGCTCGTGACCGCCGGGAAGCGGGCCTGGGTGGTGGCCCCTCCGTAGACCTCCTTCTCGCGCGGACCGACGACCCCCGTCGTCCCATCCACCGAAACAGAGAGCAGGTACGAGGTCAGCTCGCTCCAGACCACGCGGAACGACGTGCCGACCGCCGTCACGGCCGCGTCTTGCGCCTCCGTCTCGTACTGCGAAATCACCTTCGGGTGCATCACCACGTCGCCCGTGGCCGAGAGCAACGCGATGTAGAGGGCGCCACCCGCCTCCGGGAAGGTGTTGCTCAGCCCCGGCCAGGCGAGCAGGAAGTTCGTCCCGTTGAAGGCCAGGCCCGGCGTCCGGTAGTGCACGTGCCGGATGTTGAACGGGAAGGTCTTCGGCGCCTCGGGCACACCGTCGCTGGAGATGCGCATCATCCCCCGGGGACAGGCGAGCACGTAGTACCCCGCGCCGTAGCTCAGCGCGTAGTTGCCGCAGTTCGGCGTGTTGGGGATGGGCATGCCACCCGGCTCCAGCAACATGCCCAGCGGGTTCACTCGCGCGGCCCACAGCCGCGTATAGGTCTGGCGGTTGTCCCACCAGGTAACGAGGAAGTTCGTGCCATCGGTCGCGACCCGAGGCATGTGCTGGTCCTTCAGTTCCACGGAGACCACCGGCTGGTCGATGCCGAACTCCGGGCTCAGCACCGGGTCCAACACCGCGGGGAACGCGCTGGCCTTCAGCGTCGCCTCCGGGACGGTCAGCACGATGGCGCCATCCTGGAAGGAGGGAATCACTTCCGTGCGCTGGCCCTTCGCATCAATCCACGTCCCCAGGCCGTAGCGCAGGCCCGCGCCCGACTTCGCATCGGAGAAGTGCAGGCCCGTGGCCGTGCGCTCCTGGAACTCCAGGCCATGCACGGGCACGCGCACCGTCAGGGCGCCGCGCCCCGTGGGCATGCGGGGGAAGTGCCACGACTGCTCGACGCCCTCCACGCGGTTGTGGAAGTGCTCCGACATGGCGCCGCGAGACACCTGGAGCGAGCCGTCCTTGGCCACCTGGACCTTCGGCGACTCCAGGCGCACCAGGCGGGTGCCGCGTTTGACTTCGGCGGTGCCGAGCGAGAGCCCCGCGCGATAGGGCTCCGCCGGGTCCACCTGATAGGCGAGCGGCGAGACGGTGAGCTGTCCCTCCGCGTGAGTGACTCGATACGTCCGGTGTTCGCCCGAGAAACCCGTGCCCTCGGGACGGTAGGAGAGCTGGACCTGCTGGATGACCGCTTGTGGAGAGAAGGGCAGCTCGGTGGCCGCTGGCGCGGATGGAGCAGACGGCGCCGTGGCGCCCAGCACCCACATGAGCGGTAGGAGACCAAGAGATGACATGAACCGTGTTCCTCGCCTCGATGAACCTGCAGGCAAGGGACGAAGCCAGTTTCAGAATGTCTCACCAGAAACGGACAGCCCGTGTCGATTCTTGCAACCTCGAAATTCGTGCAACCGGATGATGATTGCGCGGTGACGAGACCTGCTGGGTCGGGTCAGAACGAGGGGACATCCGACGCGAGGTGCGCGGACAGCCCACCATCCATCACCAGGGCGCTGCCGTTGACGTAACCGCTCTGCGGCCCGACGAGGAAGGACACCATTCCGGCCACCTCCTCCGGCTTGCCGAAGCGCTGGGTGGGGATTCGCTCGAGCAGGCGCGCGCGCACCTTGGGGTCCGCGTTCGCGAGCATGTCCGTCTCGATGTAGCCAGGGCAGACGGCGTTGCAGGTGATGCCGTAGGCGCCCCACTCCGCGGCGATGGCCTTCGAGTAGCCCACGAGGGCGTGCTTCGTGGCCGCGTAGGTGGAGGACTGCGCCCCGCCGAAGAGGCCCATGATGGAGGAGATGTTCACGATGCGCCCATACCCCTGGGCCTTCATGCGCGGCAGCGCCCAGCGGCACAGGTCGCGCACCGACTCCACGTTGAGGCCGAAGAGCCAGTCCCACTCCTCGGTGCTCACCTCGTCCGCGCGATGGAACGGGCCGCCCGCGCCCGCGTTGTTGACGAGGACGCGGGGCACGCCGAGCTTCGCCTCGAGCTGCTCGAGCGTCGCCGCCACGTCCTTCGCGTTGGAGATGTCGCAGGGCATGGCCCACGCGCGCCCGCCGGCCGCGGTCAGCTGCTCCTGGAGGCGGGTGAGCAGCGCTGCATCACGCGCGAGCAGCGCCACCTCGAACCCCTGGCGGGACAGCTCGGTGGCGATGGCGGCACCGATGCCACGGCTGGCTCCAGTGACGACGGCGACGGGGGACTGGGTTCGGGGCTGCATCACAGGACTCCTCGGGGCGGCACGAGGCGGACCTCGTCGACCCTGACGTTCAACGGTTTGGTGGCAATCTCCCAGATACACTGGGCCACGTCGTCCACGGAGAGCATGTCCGTGGGACTGAACTCGGGGCGAGACTTCCAGAAGGACGTGTAGACGGCGCCCAGGGACACCAGCGTGGCGCGGATGGCGTGCGCCTGGCCCTCTTCGTTCAGGACGCCGGTGAGGCCTCGGACGCCGTGCTTGCTGGCGGCGTAGGCCCCGTTCATGGGCAGCGTGAGGTGGTCGCTCACGGACCCGATGTGGATGAGCCTGCCGCCCCCCGTGGCCCGCATCCGCCGGACCGCCTCGCGCGCGCAGAGGAACGTCCCGGTGAGGTTCACATCGAGCGTCTTCCTCCAGTCCTCCAGCGACGTCTCGTGGACGGGCGTGAAGGCGCCGAAACCGGAGCAGTTGACGAGGACCGAGAGCGGGCCGAGCACGGACTCCGCCTTGCTGAACAGGGACACGACGGAGTCCTCGCGCGTGACGTCGACGTACAGCGAGTCCGCGGTCTCGGCGTGGACGTCATTCGCGGCGCACAGCACGCGCAGACCTTCCGCGCGCAACTTCTGCGTGACGGCGTGGCCGATGTCGCCCGTGCCTCCGACGACGATGACGTTCCGAGTGCTCAAGCGGCGTGCCTTCCCTGGGCGTAGGTGGGTCCTCGAAGCCCGCGCGGAAGGTAGTACGGAAGGCGCGGGGAGATGTCCGCGGAAACGAGCGAACTGACGACACTCCCTCCCGGGCGTCAAAAGTCCGATGCGAAACGAGGGGTATCGCCAGCCTCGGGCACACCCGAGCCTGGGCGCATTGACGACGAGTCCCGGCTGGGGACTCATGCACTCGAAGTACGAATGCAACTCAAAGACAACACAGGGGACATCATGAAGCGAATGGGATGGGCGATTCTGCTGTCGACGTTCTTCGCGGTGGGCTGCGGTGGACCGACCGCCGACGGGGCTTCAACGGTCCAGGCTCCGAGCTCGCCCCAAGCCTTGTTGGACAATGGAGACGTCGAGACCTGTAGCGACAACAGCGAGGAGTGCAACCACCCCATCTGCCGCTGCAGGAGGAAGTGTCTGTCTGAATGTGGCGGCGTCTCCGAGTGCTACACCAACTGCAAGGCCAACTGTACGTTCTGACAAGGTTTGGGTGCGGGCATACCACCCGCCTCGCAGGGCGGATGCGGGCCCGCACCCAGGCATGTCAGTCCTGACCCTGTCTGTCCCGCCATGCGGGCCTGACGGAGATGGGCCTCGAATCCTCGCAACAATCCCAGACGCACTCTGCTATACGGCCGCGCCGAAACCCTCACAAGAAGTGGAGATACCTTGGCGCGAAACCTTTCCAGGTCGGCGTTGGCCGTGCTTTTCATTCCCAGCCTGCTGCTCACCGCCTGTGGCGAGGAGGACCTGGCGCGGAGTCACGGCGTGGACCCCGAGATGGACCGAGTCCCGGAGGAAGCCCCGCTTCGCGAGGGCTATGTCTGGAATGTGGAGAGGGAGAAGTACCTCCCGGTGACCTACGCCGAGGTGGATGGGCTGGCCATCCACGAGGGCGACATGGTCCTGGGAACGGTGAAGCAGATGGAGGCGCGGGTGCGCGAGGTGAAGGCCCTGGGGCTGGAGGCCTCGGGCCCTCGAGCGCAGGGCCTCGTCAAGACGGACCCGAACTCCCGCTGGCCCACCCCCGTGGTGCCCTACACCATCGACTCAGGCGTCGCGAACCAGAATCGCATCCAGGACGCCATCAATCACTGGCATGGCCGGACCCACATCCGGTTCGTGCTCCGCACGGCGAGCAACGCGGCGCAGTACCCTGACTATCTTCGCGTCCAGTCGGGCAGCGGGTGTTCCGCCAGCTACGGCCGACAGGGTGGCGAGCAGGGGATGTGGCTGGATGGAAGCTGCAGCACCGGCACCATCATCCATGAGTTCGCACACGTCCTGGGGCTCGACCACGAGCACAACCGCCAGGACCGGGACACCTACGTCATCATCCGCTGGGAGAACATGGTGGCGGGCGCGTCGGCCCACTTCCAGCAGAACAACAACGAGGACGACGACGCCTTCGGCTACGACTACGGCTCCATCATGCACTACGGGCCGATGCAGGGCTCGAGGAACGGGCGCCCCACCATCGAGGCCCGCGGTGGACAGTCCATCGGCCAGCGCGATGCGCTGAGCACCTTCGACGCGATCACCGTGACGCGGCTGTTCACCAGGACCTTCACCCTTCGGGCCCCGAGCGGCCACTACGTGGTGGCCGAAGGCGGTGGTGGCGGCACGGTCAACGCCAATCGTGTCGCGGTGGGCCCGTGGGAGCGGCTCCAGCTCGTGGACCTCGACGGCGGTGCGCTGATGACGGGCGACCTCGTCCAGCTCCAGACCATCAACGGCAACTATGTCCAGGCGGCGAACGGCGGCGGCTCGGGCGTGAATGCCAACCCCCTCGTGCCTGGCGAGTGGGAGACCTTCCGCATCTGGAAGATGGGCGGCCCCACGGGAGAGCCCACCATCACCGCCAACGACATCGTGGTCGTCGGTACCTTCAGCGTCGGCTACCCCAAGTACTGGGAGGCCGTGGGCGGCGGTGGCGCCGGAGTGCTGGCCCACACCGACGTCGGCAGCCTGGGCCCCTCGAACATGTTCACCGTCGGCTACCCCTGAGCCCAGGGTCCGGGCGACACACGCGCGGACCGCCTCCCTGAAACGACTCTGGGGATTCAGCCCCGCCATGCGGTGACTGAATCCCCAGGGGACCTGCGAGCGAGCGTCTCGCGGAACTACTTCGCGGACTCGATGACGTAGATGAGCGTCACCTTCGCCAAGGCACCAGGAAACCCCAAGCAGGACGCGCTGTTACCCGCTGGTGCCTCGGTTTCGCTCGGAGACGTCATCCCGTCCCACTCCATGCTGTCCCCCGGTGTGCAGTCTCGTTCCATGATGGAGGGGCACACTGGGGACACACGGAGGCATCGGTGCCGACTCACCGGCCCCCGGGTGGTCAGGCTTCTTCGTCGGGGAGGAGTGTCCGTAGAAGTTCGTCGTCGGGGCCGAGTGGGCGCCAGCCAGCCGGAGGCGGCTTGGCAAGGAGCGAATCACTCGCCTGCCGCACGCGCGCTTCATGCGTTCCTGGGATGTACCCAGACCAGCGACCAAGCACCATTGCAACCTCGAAGCGACTTGCATCATCCAAGACGGGCGGCCAGCCGTTGGGGAGTCCATCTCCCACTTCGCGCACGAGCACGTCTCGAACGAAGCGCGTGACTCTCTTGCTCTGCTCCGCCTCGTACAGCAGGCCACTCAACACCTGCACCGCAGCAACGTCGTTGCCCAACTCGTCGGTCAGGACGAACAGCGGGACAGCAGGGCGCGCCTCGGCAAAAGCAGTCAGCGAGTCGAATCCTCGCTCGCGGACGCGTTCGTACAGGCGTGCCTTGATGTCGCCCCGCCAAGCCCCTCCACTGCTCATCGCCTACTCCCCAGCCTGACGTCCAGATTGACTAGTGGCGGCACTACAACGCGACACCCCGCCTCACCAACTGGCGGGGCCGCCATCTCCGGGTCAGGCTGCGTCATCGGGAAGGAGAATGAGGAGTAGCTCATCGTCGGGGCCCATCGGACGCCAACCGGGCGGCGGCGGGTTTGTGCGAAGCGCATCTCTGGCTTGCTTCACGCGCGCCTCATGAGTCTCCGGGGTGTAGCTACTCCAGCGAGCGAGGGCTTGGGCAACATCGAATCGGTTTGTGTCGTCCCGTACAGAGGGCCACCCAGTTGGGAGGCTCGCATGCAATTCGCGCACGAACTGCCCACGCACCAAGCGAGTGACCTGATGGTTTCGCTCCGCTTCAGCTACGAGTCCACTGAACACCTGCACTCCGGCAACATCGTCAGGGCCCAGTTCCTCAGCCAGTGCCACGAGCGAAGCAGTCGGGCGTGCCTCGGCAAATGCGGTCAGCGAATCGTAGCCGCGCTCTCGGACGCGCTCATACAGCCGGGCCTTCCAGTTCCCCTGCCATGAACGCCCGTCGGTCATCGGCGCGTCCCCTTCATGAACTTCATCGGGATGTCGTACTCCTTCAAGTATCCCGCGATGAGCCTCAAGATCTCGTTCCGCGTCAACCTCTGGCCGTTTTCGGCCTCAGCCTCCCGCAGCACCTTCATGATCATCCGGTTCCATTCCCCGGGCCATGTGCGACCCAACCTCCAGTTCCCCCCTCCGTGAATTGCCTCGTGGTGGAACCTCTCCAGGCGGACACAGAACTGGTCGATGTCCATGTCGCCCTTGAAGCCCCGTTGCTCGAACCACTCCCGGTGCTCTTTCGGCATGACGTGGTGCTTCGGGGCCTCGGACATTCCCGCGCCCGCCTTCCCCGTCACATGCATCCCCCTCACCTCCGGACTGTCGCCCAGTGCATCGCGCACTCCCTGGGGCAAGTCCTGATACGCCTGCGCCATCATCACCTGTCCGCCGTGGATGCGGATGGCCGCGTTGACGGCTGGAAGGGAGATGACGCCCACCTGCACAAGCCTCCGCATCATCTCCACCCACTCCGCGGAGACGACGATGCGCGAGCCCATCATGACGCCCTCCGACCCCATCGCGAGGCTCATGCCGAGCGTCACCGGTGCGGCCGGGGGCAGTCGAGGGAGCGACATCTTCAGCGTGGAGATCATGGACACCATCTCCAGCACCTGCGCCGCCGTGAGCAGCTTCTCACCCACGCGCATGCTCTCGCGGGTCCGCGCTTGCAGCGCGGCATACTCACGGGTCAGCTTCCCCATCAACTCAGGCATCGCCGTGGCAGCGGCCTCCACTCGCTCCGGGTCGAGTGACTCCAGGTCCTTCAGCGTGGGCTCCATCAGTCGCTGCACCCGATGAAGGTCCACGAACAGCTTCTCGTCGCTGCACGCGAAGCAGTGCTTGATGATGGCGGCCGAGAGCTGGAGGAAGTCCACCCAGGTGGCCAGCAGCAGAGTCCCGAACATCGTGGCCTGGAGCTTGGGCCCCGTCATGCGGAGTACCCCCATCTCCATGTCCGGGTCGCCCACTTCCGAGGCCACCTCCGTCAGCCCGGTCGCACTCTCAAGCTCGCCACGGAGCCACGTCACTTGAGCGGAGCCATGCTCGACAAACCGGGAGAACAGGCCGTCGTCATTGAGGCTCTGCTCACCGAGCGCCCTGGGCCGATGGGCCGCCAACTTCGTGAAGGTCCCTTCAACACCATCCAGTGTGCCCTTCACTTCGTCGATGGCGTCGAGCACAGCCTGTCGCGGCGAAGCGCTGGCTTGGGCACTGCCCCCGACGGCTCCGGATGCGACCTTCGTTGCATCAATTCGCGCCCCCCCATGACGCACGAATCGCTGTCGCGGCCAGGAGCCCGCGATGGAGTTCGGAGACGGGTCGAAAGCCCCGGGGCGTTCGTCGCTCGCCATATCCACCCCCTCGGGAGGTGTTGCCACGCGCGGCGTGTAGTTCAGCGTGTGGCCACGCACGGGAGCATGAGGCACCGAGATGCATCCCGTGGTGAGCAAGGCCAGCGACAGCCACAGGGCGTTAGCGGACATGGTCCACCCCCAGGCCCACCGAGGCGAAGGCGCCAGGTCGCAACGTCCCTTCGGCGGTGGGGAACAACAGCGTGCCGCCCGTCCCCATCGCGTAGAGGCTGCCTCCCAGGAATCTCCACCGGACTTCCACCGCTCCGAGGTAGCGCGCTCCGGGCATCCCAGCTCCAACCGCGAGCCCCTTCAACGACACCTGCAAGCAGCGCTCGAAGAGCTGCACCGCCACACGTCCGTCAACATCAGCGCGGCCCCACGAAAAGACTTCCGCCCCCATCGAGACGTTCAGGTGCTTGTTGGGCCCCCCGTAGCTGACGGCGTCCCACTCCACGATGGCCTCGCCGAACGCGGAGGAGCCGTCCGGGAAGTGAGCATCCGCGAGCGGCACGCCGTCAGGGCCCGCCGCCTGGAAGCGCGCCAGCTCGTAGTCCGCACCGAAGAAGCCTTGCCGGAAGCCTCCATGCTGGCGCCTCGCCTCCAGCCGAAGCCGCATGTTGAACCTGTCGGTGAGGTAGTCCACCCCGCCCCCCACGACAGCGCCCCACGCGCCGCCCTCGCCAGGACGACCGCCCCACCCGGCAAGCAAGTGGGCCTCGAGGTCGGAGCGCGCCACCACTATCGCCATCGCATCCAGGTGAGCCAACGTCACCGACGGCGCGCGGCCTCCAGCCTTCCCCCAGTCATGCACGGCGGACAGGGCCAGCGTGTACCGCCCACCCTTCTCGGGCTGACCGAAGAAGATGTGCTCAACGTCCAGGGAGAACTCCGCCCCCACCAACCGAGCCCCCAGCACGTCTGACGCGAAGGCTTGGGTGTAGAGCGGCCCCAACGTGCCGGTGAAGATGCCTCCAGCCGGGTGGTAGTTCGGATGGGTCCGGTTGGAGTAGCGACGGACCAGATGACCCGAGAGAAGCTTGTGTTCCTCCAGCGGCCCGAACCAGACGCCCACGGGCGCGTCGTCCGAACCCAACAAGAGGCCGCGAACGAGCTGCCCCCAGTCCGAGAGCGTGTCCCAGTCCTCGCGACGCACGAGCGCGCCACCATCGCTCCCGCCCCACATCCGGAAGCGAACCGCAGCCCCCAGGTTGAGGCCGAGCTCGGGGCCACCGTCGAGGATGAAGGTGGGCTCAATCTGGATGAAGCCCTCGTCCGCCCCCGCACCAGCACGAGGCAACAGCGCGAGAGTCGTGACCTCCGCTCGCAGCAGGGAGTGCCACTGACGCTCGGAAGGCATCGACGAACTGGAGGAACGCGGTTCCTCACTCCCAGCCGTCATGGGAAACAGCAACAACAGCAACACGACCGCGCCATCTCGCATCGGCCCCCCAGGCTCCACGGACTGGACCTCGTCGAAGGTCAGCCGAATAGCATCGGGGTCTGACAACTTCCGACATCCATCACATTCTGAACAATCTCAGAGGTTGAACCCCTGGACATCCAGGAACGCAAGGGGACGCACGCGAAAGAGAAAGGGGCCTCGAGCCAGACGACGGCTCGAGGCCCCTTCTTCATGGTCCAACGTCTGAAGACGCCAGCTACTTCGCGGACTCGATGACGTAGATGAGCGTCACCTTCGCGGAGACCGTCTGCTCCTCCGGCTGGATGGGCGTGGCGACGCGGGCATCAGCGGCCTCCGCCATCGCGAAGCGCGCCGGGTACAGCTGCGGCGGCTCCGTCACCGTGCTCGCATCCACCACCGCGCCCAGCTTCACGTTCAGCGCCGCGGCCAGCACCTCGGCCGACTTGCGCGCACGCGCCACCGCCTGCCGCAGCGCCTCGCCCTGCACCGCGTCCTGCTTCGCCAGGCCGAAGCGCACCTGGTCCACGCGGTTCGCACCGGCCGCGAGCGCCTGGTCCAGCAGGCTGCCCACGCGCGACAACTCCGTGACGTGCACCGACACCAGGTTGCTCACCCGGTAGCCCTTCAGCTTCGGCTCCGTCTCGTTCGGCGCCGGAGGCCCGTAGTCCGGGTACACGGAGAAGTTGCGCGTCTGGATCTCCTTGCGCGCGATGCCCGCGCCCGTCAGCGCGCCAATCACCTTCTCCATCTTCTTCGCGTTCTGCTCACCCGCCACCTTCGCGTTGGGCGCCAGCGTCTCCACCGCCAGGTCGATGAAGGCCTCGTCCGGCTGCGCCTTCACCTCGCCGGTTCCCTCCACGCGCAGCGTGCGCGCCGCAGGGTCCACCGCCGGGCGCGGCGCGGCCGGGCCCTGCGCGAAGGCTCCCATCGACGTGAGCATGACGGCAGAGAGCAACCAGGAACGGATGGGTCGAACGTTGAACATTGCGCCTCCTCGGGGCGGGGTTTCGCGAACAGCGCGTCGTGATGTCGCTGCCATACCCTTCCGGACGGGGGCTCGCCGACAACATTCATGACTTTGTACGGCGGCCCTCCAGCCGAGCGCAGCGCTCTCTCCTCCCACTCGAGGATGAGGCTTCAATGACTCGCGGCATCGCCCGTCTCATACTCCGAGACTCGTGGCTTCGGGGCCTTCATCGCGCGGCTGGTGACTTCCCGCACACGCGTCGTGGCCTTGCGGCGCGCGGCCCTCAGCACATCCCGTCCCATGTCCATCACCGCCGACACGGCCCCCGCCACCAGGTTGCCCGGCGGCGTGTCCGGAGCCATCGGGTGCGGATGCGTGGGCGCCGACTGCTTCGCCTTCTCCAACAACCCACCCAGCTCTCGCAGCTCCTGCGGCCGCAGCGCTTTCTTCACTTCTGGGAAAAGAGTGGTCTCTTCCTCGAGCACGTGTGCGCGCACGGTCTCCATCAGCACATACACCTTCGCGTCGAAGCGCTCCGCCTCCGGAGGGAGCTCATCCAGCTCCGACAGCACCCACTTCACGACGTGGTGCTCCTCCAGCGAGCGGAGCACTTCGTCCTTCAGGGACTCCGAGCGCGCTCGCGCCATCGGATAGAAGACCTGCTCCTCGATGGCGGCGTGCACCGACAGCGCGTGGACCATCTGCTCCACCAGCTTGCGCTTGAGCTTGTGGGCGTTGGGGCCCGCCTTCTCGAACTTGCGGAAGAGCTGCTCCACCGTCTTGTGGTCCGCCTTCAGCAACGCGATGGCATCCATGGTTGATTGCCTCCCTGGGGTTCTGGGAGCCGCGCATCCCCACCGTGGAGCGCTCGGCTCCTGGCGCGCGACATGTCCTGGATGGTGGGGACGCCCCCGCGCTCATGCCGAGGCCACCCACGGGCAGCACGACCCCTTGGACTCTCGGCGGCCATCCAGGATGCCCCTTCGGATGTCCCTTGCACGGCGTGCGTGAGCCCAGGCCGAGGACGTCGTCGGCCACCGAGGGAATCGCCCTTCCCATGGCGGGAAGCCGCCCACCGTCCCTGACACTCCACGGTGTCCCGCGCCTCCGACGAGCGTGACGTGGGCGACGAGTCCATCGACCCGAGGGGCAATCCCACGCGGAACCACCTCTGCTCAATGTCGCCTCGTCGTACTGGGAGGATGGGGCCGCCGCGAGCGCGGGGGTGGGGGGAGGGGGAGCAGTGAACACGGTGATGAATGATGCCTTGCGCGTTCGCGTGGCACGCATCGCAGGCGAGGCCGAGGACGTCTTGTCGTACGAGCTGGTCGCCGAAGAAGGCGGCGCGCTCCCGTCCTTCGAACCCGGTGCTCACGTGGACGTGCGCGTGCCGGGACGTGAGTCCGTGCTGCGCTCGTACTCGCTCTGCAACGACGCGGAGGAGACGCACCGGTATGTCATCGCCGTGCAGCGGGATGCCCGAGGCCGCGGGGGCTCGCGCGCCATGCACGAGCACGTCCGCGAGGGCGATGTCCTGGTGGTGAGCGCGCCTCGCAATGACTTCCCGCTGCTGTTCGCGCGCGGCTATGTGCTGGTGGCCGGTGGCATCGGCATCACGCCGCTGTTGTCCATGGCGCGCCAGCTCCAGCGCACGGGCGCGGACTACACGCTGTACTACTGCGCGCGTGCTCCCGAGCGCGCCGCGTTCCACGAGCTCTTGTCCACCGAGCCGTTCGCGGACCGGGTGCGCTTCCACTTCGACGGCGGTGAGCCCGAGAAGGGGCTCGACGTGTCGGGGCTGCTCTCCACGCGCAAGCCCGGGACGCGGCTGTACTGCTGCGGCCCCTCCGGGCTGATGAAGGCCGTGCGGGACGCCTCCGCCCGGCACCGCTGGCCCTGGGAGAAGGTCCACTTCGAGTCCTTCAACGCCGACGGCGTCAGCGCCGCCAGCGGCAAGGAGGACAGGGACTTCGAGGTCGCCATCCGCAGCACCGGCCAGGTGCTCAGCGTGCCCAAGGACCAGTCCCTGCTCAACGTGCTGCGCCGCAACGGCGTCCGAGTGCCCAGCGACTGCGAGGCCGGCACGTGTGGCACCTGTGTGACTCGCGTCTGCGAGGGCCAGCCCGAGCACCGCGACTCGTTCTTCCAGCAGGAGCCCGCGGGAGATGAGCGCATGCTGGTCTGCGTGTCGCGGGCCCGCTCCAAGCGGCTGGTGCTGGACCTGTGAAGCGCGGCGCGTGGCTCAGGTGACGTCGCCCCGCGCTCGAGCGACCTCGGCCCGGATGAGTCCTCGCAGGGCCTCCGGGTCGAAGGGCTTCTCGACGCGCGGATTCTCCACGCGCTCCAGGAAGGTGCGCGCCGTCGGCGTGAAGGCGCCTCCGGTGATGAACACCACGCGCTCGGCCACCGCGGGCGCGGTGCGCACGAGCGCATCGTAGAGGTCCATCCCCGTCATCTCCGGCATCATCAAGTCGCAGAGCACGACGTCGTAGCGGCGCGGCACAGGCTCGCTCAGCCGCTCCAGCGCCTGCCGCGCGCTCACCACCACGTCCACGTCGTTCTCTCGCGCGAGCGTGCGGCGGATGGCGCCGCTCACCAGCGCGTCGTCGTCCACCACCAGCACGCGGCCTCGGGGCTTCGCCAGGGTCGGCACTCGCGCGGACAAGGTCCCCGGGTGCGCCCCCTCCCCCGTCGCCTCCAACGGCGAAGGGCTCGGCTCGACGAGCGGGACGGGCGTCGTCGACGCGGGCTCGAGCCTCGATGCGACGGGGGCCTCGCGGAACGAGGGCATGGACTCCGCGGGCGCCAAGGACGTGGGCCGGGCGCTGTCGACCTCCGCTCTGGAAGGCGAGGACTCCAGCCCTGACGCATGGCCCGTGAGCGAGGGGTACTCCGTCACGAAGCGAGAGCCCGACGCGGAGGGCTCCGCGATCACGGGATGCCTCGACGACGTGCGCTCCGTCACGGCGCGGGTTCCGGAGGAGGGCTCGGGGACCGTGGCGTAGCCCGTGGGTGAGGACTTCCGCTCCGCCATCGGTCTGGAGACGATGACCGGCGCGGGGCGCCCCGAAGACAGCACGTCCTCTGTCGCGGCACTCGGGGATGACGCGAGGCGATGCTCGGAGAAGTCCGCGCGTCGCGAGGTGTCCGCGCTGGCCGCGAGGTCCCCGTGCGACGACAGCCTCGCGCCATGGGTCGACAGCTCTTCCACGGGCCTCGACTCGTGCACCGAGGGAGCGCCCATCACCGAGGACTTGCGGTCCGCAATCCCTCTCAGCCCGTGCGCGGGCTCGTGCTCCGTCAAGGAGCCCCCCGGTGAGGACGGCGGCTCCGCCATCCCTCGCAACGACTCGGGCACCGTCGGGTAGCCCGTGGGTGAGGACTTGCGCTGCGTCACCCCTCGCGAGGGCTCGGCGATGACGGGGAAGCCCGTGGACGAAGACTGGCGCTCCATCGCCGCCCTCATCCCCTGCGACGACTCCGGCACCGCGGGATAGCCCGTCGGCGAGGACGGTCTCTCCGTCACCGCTCGCGACGAGGGCTCGGACACCACGGGGTAGCCCGTCGGCGACGACGGCCGCTCCGCCACCCCTCGCAGCGCGTCGGACACCCCCGGAGAGCCCAGGGACGAGGAGGCGCGGTCCACCGCCGGCCGCATCCCCTGCCCCAGCTCTCCGTACGCCGCGCGCTCGCCCGTGCCTCGCACGGACCGGCTCCCCGTCATGCCCCGCCGGCGCCCCTCCGCGGACATCACCGCGCTCACATCCCTCGCGCGACGCAGCGCCACCCGGAACACGGACCCGCGGCCCAGCTCACTCTCCACGGAGATGGTCCCGCCCATCGCCGTCACGTACGCGTGGCACAGCGACAGCCCCAGCCCCGTCCCCACGCCCACCGGCTTCGTCGTGTAGAACGGGTCGAAGATGCGGCCCAGCGACTCCGGCGCGATGCCCGTGCCCGTGTCCCGCACCTCCGCCACCACCCAGCCCTCCGGGCCCGCGCGCGTGACGAGGCGCACCTCGTTCTCCTCCGCGTGCCCCTCCGGCAGCGCCTGCGCCGCGTTGATGAGCAGGTTCAGGAACACCTGCGCCAGTCGCGCCTCGCTCCCCTCCACCCACGTCACATCGCCGTAGTCGCGCACCACCTTCGCGCGCGGCCGCAGCTCGCCCATCGCGATCTTCACCGCCGAGTCGAGCACCGCCCCCAGCTCCACCGGCCCCTGCATCTCGTCGTCCGGCCGGGAGAAGGTCTTCAAGTCCCGGACGATGCGCCGCACCCGGTCCGCGCCATGCAACGCCTCGCGCAGCGCCTGCCCCACCTCGCGCAGCCGGGTCCCCGCGTCGCGCGCCTCCCCCAGCTCCCGCGCGAGCGCATCCGACTCCTCGCTCGCGTGCTCCAGGTTCGACACGATGTACGCCAGCGGGTTGTTGATTTCGTGCCCCACGCCCGCGGCGAGCTGTCCCACCGCCGCCATCCTCCCCGCCTGGACGAGCTGCGCCTGCGTCTGCCGCAGCGTGCGCACGTTCGCCTCCAGCTCCTCGTTCGCGCGCGCCAGCTCCCGCGTGCGCTCCTGCACGCGCTCCTCCAGCCACCGCTCGCGCGCCTTGAGCTGCCCCACGCGCAGCAGGTACACGCTGACGCCCAGCATCCCGAGCCCCAGCACGAACAGCGCCCAGAAGTCCGTGCGCTGCCAGAGGTTCGGCTCCAGCAGCACCTCCAGCGACACCGGCTCGGTCCATCCGCCGTCGCGGCCCTCGGCCTGGACCTCGAAGCGGTAGCGCCCGGGCCTCAGCCCCGTGTACGTCGCCCGGCGAATCTCCGCGCGCACCCAGCCGTCGTCATGCCCCACCAGCCGGTAGCGGAAGGGCAGCCGCACCGCGTCCCCCGGCGTGAAGGCCGTGAAGCGGATGTCCAGCCGAGACCCATCCGGCCGCAATTCCACCGGCCCCTTCACCGGCACCAGCTGCCCCTGCACGCGCACCTCCTCGATGCGCACCTCGGGCGGCTGTCGGCTGGCGCGCACGCGCACCGGGTCCACGACGATGGCGCCCTGGATGGTCGTGAACCACAGCCTCCCGTCCTTCCCCCGCCACCCCGACGGCTGCGTGTTCCCGTTGCACTCCGGCGAGCGCATGCCGTCCGTCTGGTCGAACCCCATCACCGCGAGCCGGGAGCGGCGTGAGTCCGCCACCTCGTCCAGCTCCCGGCGCGAGACGCGGGACACGCCCTTGTTGCTGCTCATCCACAGGTAGCCGTCGCCATCCGAGACGATGCTGAACACCGCGTCGTCGTAGAGCCCGTGCTGCGACACCGAGTAGCGCGTCCACTCGCCATTGCGCCACCGGCCCAGCCCCGTCTCCGTCCCCACCCACACCGTGCCGTCCGGGTCCGTCAGCAGCGACAGCACCACCTCCCCCGGCAGCCCGTCCTTCAGCGTGTAGCGGCGCAGCCCCTTGCCTTCCTCGAAGCGCCACAGGCCCCCCTCGGAGCCCAGCCACACCGCGCCGGCCGCGTCCTCCGCCATCACGATGACCGGCTCCCCCAAGCCCTGCCGGGGACCGAACACCATGACGTCGCCCCCGCGCACCCGCGCCAGGCCCTTGCGCGTGCCGAACCACTGCGTGCCTCGCGAGTCCACCAGGATGGACGTCACCACGTCGTCCGGCAGCCCCTGCACCCGCGAGGACCGCGCGAAGCGGTGGCCGTCGTAGCGGAACGCGCCCGCCTTCGAGCCCGCCCACAACGTCCCATCCGGCGCCTCGTGCAGCGCGGTGATGACCGGGTCGGTGCCTCCCTCGAAGTCCTCCATGCGGCGGATGCGCCCGTCGCGCAGGTAGAACAGCCCCCCGCCCACCGTGCCGAACCACACCGTGCCGCGCCGGTCCTCCAGCACCGTGCTCACCGTCTCGTTGGCAAGGCCCTCCGGCCCGCCATACGTGGCGAACGGCCCATCCCGCAGACGGAACAGGCCGGAGTACGTGCCCACCCACAGCGAGCCGTCCCGGTCCTCCAGCAGCGACAGCACCTCCGCGTCCGCCAGCCCCGCGCCGTGCAATGGAGCGCTGAAGCCATCCGCCTCCCGCCGCACCAGTCCGCCGCGCCGCGTGCCCACCCACAGGCTGCCCTGGCTGTCCGCGAACAGCGCGGTGACGATGGCCGGCAGCCCCTCCGCCACGGTGAACCGCGTGACGACCGCGCCGTTCCACGAGAAGAGCCCCGCGTCCGTGCCCATCCACAACGTCCCGGAGACGTCCTGGTAGAGCGCCGTCACCTCCGGGTGCGGGGCCGGCCCGGGCACGGGAAAGGGCGTGCGCAGCACCTGCCCGCCCTCGAGCAGCGCCACGCCCGCCTTCGTGCCCACCCAGAGCCGGTTGTCTCCGCCCGCTCGCGCAATCGCGGTGACGAAGGAGCCCGGGAGGCCATCCGCCTCCGTGAAGTGCCGCGCCACGCCTTCGCCCAGCGGCACCTGCCACAGCCCTCCGGAGGTGCCCACCCACAGCGAGCCTTCTCCGACGAGCAGCTCCTCCACCCGCACGCCCTCCAGCGGCGCGGAGGCTCCGGGCGCCCGCTGGAAGCGGCCATCCACGTACGCCACCAGGCCCTGGTCCGTGCCCACCCACAAGACGCCGGATGCATCCTCCGCGAGCGCCTTGATGGCGTGGCTGCGCAGCTCCGGCGTGTTGCGCTTGTCGAAGACGACGAAGCGCGCGCCGTCGAAGCGCACCAGGCCTTCCCACGTCCCCAGCCACACATAGCCGTCGCGCGTCTGCGCCAGCGCCAGGAGGCTGTTCTGCGGCAGCCCGTCGTCACTGCGCCATGAATCCTGGCTGTACTGGGACACCCGGCGCTGCGGGTCCAAGGCGAAGCCCGGCCGCGCCAGGACAAGCCCGGCAAGCAGGACCACCCCCAAGAACCCGCGCCAGACGGCACGGGGCTGATGCCCCGAAAGACACATGACGCCCACAGTGTCCGGCAGAATCGCCCGAGAGGCCAAACCTCGAGCGTTCACCCGGAGTGGAACGTTCGCCACCAACGGCCTCGGCGACAGCGGCGGGGGACCACCTGCCCCCCCTCGACTTCCAGACTTCCCCCCGCCGCTGTCGCCTCGTACGCCACCACCGCCGGCACCAGGAGCCCCAAGCTCCCGGAGTCCGGGGCCATGGCCCGAGCGCTCCCCGCTTCGAGGTCCTGGTGGTGGAAGGGCCTCGCCGCATCGCGCTGACCGGAAGATGGGAAGCAGGGGTGGCAGGCGCCACTGCGGGAAGACGACAGCAATCACGTCCCGCGGTCGCCCCAGGGCGGCCCCGAGGCGCCCGCCCTCCCGCCTGGGCTTTCCGCGTGAAGACGGCCGGATGGACGAAGGTGCATGTCACCCCGCGTCGCGCGAGCGTCTATGCTCCCCGCCCGAAGAGCGAGGGTGGATGAGCAACGGGGCGTTGTTTTCGACGGACACGGTGACCACCGAGGCGCGGTACCAGTGGCACCTGTGGGTGGCGGATGTGCTGGACATGGCGACGGCGGCCCTCGCGGGCTGGGCCGCGCTGCGAGCACTGGAGCAGGAGCGCACGACGGTGACGATGGTCGTCGCCATGGCGGTGGCCTGGCTGGTGGTGTCCGCCGTGGGTGGGATTTGGGGTCGGACGCTGTGGCGGCAGCTCGCGGGGGTGCGGCTGGTGCACGGGGCTCGGCCTCCGGGGGTGGTTCGCACGCTGGCCCGGGCGTTCACCACGCCGGTGGATCTGCTGGTGTCGCCGGTGCTGCTGCGCCGGCCCTTCGACACGATGCTGGGGCTCTATGCCGAGCCGGTGATGGCGGGCACGGCGGCGCGGATGAAGGGGCTGGTGCGGCAGTTGCCGTGGCTGGCCCTGCTCGTGGGCTCGGTGTGGCTCATCGTCACGCCGACGCGGGCGGAGATGGTCAAGTACCTGGGCCGGACGCTGACGGGGTGGCACTGCTGCCACGGCACGCGGGAGGTGACGTGGGAGTGCAGGACGTCGCTGAGCCGCGCGGTGCGCGAGGCCCGCTCCGGCCACGCGGACGTGCAGGCCGTGGTGGCTGACTGTCCCGTGGCCGCCGAGCGACTCGCGAAGCCCTGAGGGGGCCTACCGGAGGGTGGTGATGAACTGCCCTTCCTTGCAGAAGACGCCCACCTTGCCCCGCTCGACGAGGAAGTCGGCCCGGTCCTTGAAGTTCTTCGCGGGCCGATTCGTCTGCGGGAGGACGATGCCCAGCCGCGCCGTCTGGCGCAGCCCCTTGACGACGTAGCAGTCGTTCCAGGTGAACTCGTCGAGGTTGCGGACCACCACCTCGTCGCTGGTGATGGCCTTGAGGCCGGTGACGGCGCGCACGGTGCCCACCAGCGTCTTGGGCGGAGCGGGCTTGGGCGGCTCGGGGGCGGCTTCCGGCGCGGCGGCTTCGGGGGCGGGGGCTTCGTCGACGGCGACCGCCACCTCGGGGCTGGTGTTGCCTCCCGGCAGGGCGATGAAGCGTGCTCCCGTGGCGGCGCTGGCGCTCGAGTCGAGGGACAGCCGCGCCAGTTGCACCTTGCGGCGGACCTTCGGGTTGGCGGCGGCCCAGGACACGGTGGCGCGGCCCAGCAGCACGCGCTGGCCATTCTTCGCGGGCCCCACGACCTGGACGACCATGTCGCGTTGCAGGAGCGCGGCCTGGGCGCCGCGCACGAGGTAGTCTCCGTCCTCTTCCTGCAACGGGAGCACGGCCGTGGGTGAGACGTAGGTCACGAACTTCGTGGCGGCCGGCGTCGGCGTGGGCTCCGGCGAGGACTTGGGCGGCTTCGCCGCGGGGGGTGTGCGCGGCTTGGGCGGCACGGGGTCTCGCGTGGCGACGGGCTCGGGCCGGGGTGAACCCTTCCCGGTGGGCTCGGGTGTCGCGACGGGCTCTGGTGTCTCGGTGGGCTCGGGCTTCACCGCGACCTGCTCGGGGGGGCTTGGCTGGGCGGGCGGCTTCTTGCCTGTGCCCGGCGTCGTGCCGCCCTGGGCACGAGGCTGGGGGTTCTTCGGCTCCTCGCGCTGGGAGGGCTCCGCGGACGGGGTGGCCGAGGCCACCGCGGGCGTGCTTCCCGAGCGGCGAGCGATGTACGCCGTCGTCACGGCGGTGCCCGCCATCAACAGCAGGACGAGTCCCACCAGGAGCGCCACCGAGGTCTTCCGGACTGGAGCGGACCGAGTCGACTCGGCGTGGGCTCCCGCGCCGTGCGGCTGGGAGCTCGGCACCGGCGCGGCGCCTGGATGCGAGGCCGGGTTCGCTGGCGAGGCTCCCGCGTGTGCGGAGGAAGGCGTGTTCGCGACCGTCGGGGCTCCCCACGCGGGTGAGGCAGAGGGTGCTCCCCCGGGGCCAGCAGCCGGAGATCCCCACGCGGGCGAGGCAGCGGGTGCTCCCCCGGGGCCAGCAGCCGGAGATCCCCACGCGGGCGAGGCCGAGTTCGCGGGCGCAGCTCCCGCGTGCGCGCTCCCTGGCGCGGCCGCCGGAGAGCCCCACGCGGGTGAGGCCGAGTTCGCGGGCACAGCTCCCGCGTGCGCGCTCCCAGGCGCGGCCGCCGGAGATCCCCACGCGGGTGAGGTCGCGTTCGCGGGCGCAGCTCCCGCGTGCGCGCTCCCAGGCGCGGCCGCCGGAGATCCCCACGCGGGTGAGGTCGCGTTCGCGGGCCCAGCCCCCGGAGATCCCCACGCGGGCGAATTCGCGTTCGCGGGCACAGCCCCTCTCGCCGCCCCAGCGTTCCCACTCCCCACCGCGCTGGGCGAGGCACGCACCGCGGTGGCCTCCATCCCCATCGCATCCTCGCCAGCGGGCCCATCCGGACGGGCCACGCCCGCCACGCGCCGCTCCCCCGACGGAGGGCGCATCATCGTCGGCTCGAAGCCGGACGGCTCCGCCTGCCCAGGGCTCGCCTGCGGCCCCGTGCCGTACATCCCCGTCCCCGTATGCGGCTGCGGCGTGGGCGTCCGGTGGTGGCTCGACGACGAGGTCACCTTCGAGATGAGCTGCCGCTGCGCCGCGAAGGCCTCCGGGCACAACGCGCGCACGAAGTGGCCCACTTCCTCGGCCCCCACCGCCGCGCCGGAGCGCACCAGCTCGCCGTTGAGCGCCCGCGCCAGCTCATCCGCCCTCGAGTAGCGCTCATCCGGCTTCGCCGCCAGCGCGCGCCGCACCACCCCATCCAGCCCGCCGTCCACGTCGCCGCGCAGCCCCGTCAACGAAGGCACCGACGGCTGGGACATGGCCGCCATCATCTCCCCCACCGTCCCGTGGGGAATGAGCGACCGCCCCGCCAGCATCTCCCACACCACCACGCCACAGGAGTAGATGTCGCTGCGGTGGTCCAGCGCCTCCGCGCGCACCTGCTCCGGCGACATGTAGCCCAGCTTCCCCATCACCGTGGCGGGCAGCGTGTACTTGCTGCGCGCCGCCGACTTCGCCAGGCCGAAGTCGATGACCTTCACCTCGCCCTCGTACGACACCATGACGTTGTGGGGCGACACGTCGCGGTGGACGATGCCCAGCGGCACCCCGTCCGGGCCCACCTTGCGGTGCGCGTAGCCCAGGCCCTCCGCCATGCGCTGGCCCAGGAAGAGCGCCACCGGCACGGGCACCTGCACCCCCTGCTGCCGCACCTGCTCCAACAGGTAGGCCAGGTCCACGCCCGCCACGTACTCCAGCGCCATGTAGTACGTCCCGTCCGCCTCCCCCATGTCGTACACCTGGGCGATGGACGAGTGGACCAGGTGCACCAGCACCTTCGCCTCATGGTGGAAGCGGTCCAGGAACTGCCGGTCCTTCAGTAGCGCTGGAAGAATCGTCTTCACGATGCACGGCTTCTCGAAGCCGGCCGCGCCGCTGATTTTCGCCAGGAACACCTCCCCCATGCCCCCCTGGCCCAAGGGGTGGACAAGCTCATAGCGCCCGAGGAAACGGGAGGACTCTGTAGGGACAGTGCTCATGGCTTCGGCCGGCAGCGAAGCACCCGGACACACACGGAAGCAAGCCGCGCGGCACCCTTCTGCTTCTGTCCGACATCACACGCCGTCCGCACGAAGCCTCGGCCACCCACGCCCGGAGTGTCAGACCCCTGGGGCACAACAGTCCCAGAAGACGCGTCCCGGCAGTACGTACGAGCCCCGGCGACGTTGACCCTGCCGAGCCACGCGCTGCGCGGGGCCCAGGGCCCGCCCAGGTGGGCAACGGGGGCTGATTTCGGGACAGCGAACAACGAAGGAGCCCATCAGCGGCAGCCAGTTTGCGACAGCGACTCTCGCCGGATGTGAACCCGCGCACCTCCTGTCGCGGCCCCCCATCCCGCGGCCGTTGCCGGAAAACGGCGGGATGCGCTCCCTGAGACGAGCGGGGACGTCTGGCCGGAAGGTATCCCACCGGGCCGCATCCTCGCGAAATCGCCCACGGGCGGTGACGGAAGGATGTGACTCATGAAGCGCTGGGGGTTCATCGGGCTGTTGGGGCTCGCGGCCTGCATGCCGGACGAGTCGTCCAATCGGGATGCACAGCAGAACGTGTGCCCCGGCATCACCGCGGGCATGCTGCCGGGCAAACCGGAGGCAACGCCGTCGAACCACGGGCGCGAGCGCGTCATCGTCCGCTACCGGCGGGAGCGGGGCGTGACGGCCGCGCGAGTCAACCAGCTGGGTGGGGTGGTGACGGCGGCCTTCCGCGGCGCGCCCGCCCTGGCCGTGAGCGTCACAGCCGAGGAGAAGCTCGCGCTGGCGCAGGACCCGTCCGTGGAGCGCATCGAGCCGGACCCCGTGCTCCGCGCCCAAGGCCCCGCCACGCTGCCCGCGCTCTCGTTCCTGTCGAGCGGGGTCACGCGCTCGAACTCCATCTCCGGGGAGTACACCCAGGAGCTCACCAAGGTGCAGGCCGCGGAGGTGTGGGACCGCGACGGCGACGGCAGGCCGGACCCGGGCGCGGTGACGGGCCAGGGCGTGAAGGTGTGCGTCATCGACAGCGGCCTGGACATCGACCACCCGGAGCTGAAGGACGCGGTGGTGGCGGCCCGCGACTTCATGGACGGGGACAACGTGCCCACCGACGGCATCGACGGCCGCTGGGGCACCGGCCACGGCACCCACGTGGCGGGCATCATCGCCGCGAGGCCCGGCGCCGGAGGCCGGGGCGCCCCCGTGCTGGGGGAGCGCGGCCTGGTGGGCGTCGCGCCGGGCGTGCAGCTCATCATCGCCCGGGTGCTGGACCTCGAGGGCAGCACCCACATGAGCATCGTCATGCAGGCCGTGGAGTACTGCCAGGAGCAGGGCGCCAAGGTCATCTCCCTGTCGATTGCCGGCGGCATGCCCACGTACACCTCCGCCCAGGTGTTCCAGGCGGTGCGGGAAAGCGGAATCCTCGTGGTGGCGGCGGCGGGCAATGAAGGCTTCGGCGAGGTGTCCTATCCCGCGTCGGACCCGTCCGTGCTCGCGGTGGGCGCGCTGGACGCCCAGAACCAACGCGCCCTGTTCTCCTCCTACGGCCAGGCGCTCGCGCTGATGGCGCCCGGCGTGGACGTGCTGTCCACCTTCCCCCGAGGCCTGGGCTCCTTCGCCCTGGTGGACGTGGACGGCACCCAGCCGCTGGCGCGCTCGCTGCTGTACGCGCCTCAAGGCGAGACGTGGGGCACCCTGGTGGACTGCGGCAGCGGCGGGATGAAGGACTCGTGCGGCGAGGGGGCCAGCTGCCGCGGCTTCATCGCCTACGTACACCCCAGCGCCTTCGTGAGCCCGGAGCGGGCCGTGGTCAACGTGATGATGCAGGGCGCGCGCGGCGTCATCTTCGCCAGCGAGCTCATGAGCGGCGACGCGGAGATCATCTCCCTGCCCCGCCGCGGACACTGGGTGCCCGCCGTCACCATCAACCAGGCGGCCAGCACGCTGATGCAGCAGCAGCTCGGCTCCACCACCCGGCTGGGGCTGCACCCGGTGGACTACGCCTATCTGTCCGGCACCTCCATGGCCACGCCCTACGTGAGCGGCATCGCCGCGCTCCTGTTCAGCGCGCGCCCCTCCGCCACGCCCGCCGAGGTGACGGCCGCGCTGCTGACGAGCGCCCAGGACCTGGGGGCTCGCGGCGTCGACCTCGAGTACGGCCACGGCCTCGTGCAGGCGCGCCGGGCGATGGACGCGCTCCTGAACCCCACGCCCTGAGCCTCCGAGCGGGCGGACGAACGCCCTCGGACCTGGGGACATTGCCGGCGGGAATACGGGGCTCCACGTTTCCAGGCGGAGGCTCGGAAAGGAGTCCGACATGAAGGCATTCATGCGTATCGCGGGGTGTGTGGCGGCTGTGTGGGGATGCGCGGTGGGAGCCCAGGAGGACTACCGTCCCGCTGGCACGGGGCAGCCCACCGACGCCGTGGCGCCCGCGGCCCCCGCCGACGAACCTCGAAGGGAGCCGCGCGTGGAGGAGCCCTCCCTGGGCCTCTACGTGCTGATTGGCGGCGGCGTGGAGGGCTACGCCGGCCAGCTCTCGCCCCGGGTCGACACGGGCTTCACGTACGGCGCCTCCGTGGGCTACCGCGCCATGCCCTTCCTGGCGCTGGAGCTCGGCTACAACGGCAGCATCAACAACCTGGACGCGAACGGCAGCCTGGTCGCGAAGGGGGACCTGGGCAGCGGCCCGGACCTGGTGCGCAACGGCGGCCAGCTGCTGGTCCTCGGCATGGCGCCCCTCGAACGCGTCCAGCCCTTCGTGCTGACGGGCATCGGCTTCGACCGGTACACCGTGCGCCACGACGCCCCTCCGGGGGGGAAGACCCACTTCCGGGACGACACCGCCGGCTACATCCCCGTGGGCCTGGGCCTGCGCGTCCAAATCACCCGGCGCCTCGCCGCCGACGCGCGCGTCGCCTACCACTTCCTCTTCGACCAGGACTTCGCGTCCACCAGCGCGACGCCCAACGCGCTGGACGGCCGCTACATGGGCCTCCTCCAGTTCGGTGGCACCTATTGACCTGGGGCAGGACGTCCGGACCCGGCGCGGGTCCGGACGCGCCAACACCCGCGCCCGCCTCACGAGGGCCGGTCGACTCCCAGGCGCGCGGCGGCCCACGTGCCCTGCAGCCACCGCGGGAGCTGGCCTTCCACCTTGCGCGCCTCCGCCTCCGTCACCTGCCCATGCAACGCCGCGAAGACACCATGCAGCACCCGCCGCACGTTCTCCGGCTCCGCGTTCAGGTGGTTGGCCACCTGGAGGTAGAAGTCGTCACGGTCCACCTTCCCTCGCGGGCCCACCGCGTGACGCGGGCACCCGTCCGCCAGGAGCCCCCGCAGGTCCTCGGGGAGCTGCTCGCGCAGCTGCCGCATCAGCCCTTCCGACAAGAGCTCCGACAGCCCGCAGAACACCGCCTCCGCGGCCCGCTCGGCCTCGAACTCCGGAAGCTGGGCAGTCACCGCGTCCAGGAAGGACCGCCGGTCCGTCCCCACGCCCAGTCCCGACCACGATTGTGTCGCCTCCTGCTTCTGAATCGACATGCGCGCCTCCTCTCGGCCCTGCGCATTCACCGTGGGGGCGCGGCGCGTCCGCCGCAGCAAGCAACGGACCTGCGACCCGCCCGCCCGGCCCGCAATCAAAGGCTGGGAATTCCCAAACATGGGATTCCCGTTCGCTCATGGGACTCCCAATCACCGAGCCTCGGAAATCGGGCATGTCTGCGATTGATTCTCTCAATCAAAGAGACTCATGGACACCACTCCCAGTCGCGCGAAGCGGCGACAGCGCGTCTGGAGTCCCATGGCTGTGCACGGGAATCGTCATGAAACTGTCATGGACCGCAGGTCGACTTGAACGGAATGAAAAGCCGTCGCAATTGTACTGAGCGCGCGTCGTAGGTCGTCTGTGTGGCGACCCTGCCGCCAAGCTTTTTCCCCCACCGAGTGAGGAACTCACCATGTACCGCATCGCCGTTGCCGCCCTGTTTTTCGCCGCTGCTGGTTGCGCCACCACCGGGAGCGCTGGGAGCCGCGAGGGCAACGCCACCGTCACTGGCGTCATCCGTCTGCCGGAGACCGGCATCGCCCAGGCGCAGGACGCCTGTGAGCAGATTCGCGTCGTCGTCGCGCCCGCGGCCAACACGTCCGACGCGCTGGGCAAGGCCATGGTGAAGGCGAGCCGCGGCAACCGCTGCTCCTTCACCGTGTCCGGCATCCCCAGCAACACGGAGATCCAGGCCAACGCCGTGGCGGACGCCGCCCTGAAGTGTGCCAACGGCGCCGCGCCCACCATCGCGCCGGCCAGCGCGACGGCGCAGCCGACCTTCAAGCTGTCCGACTACGGCACCAGCACCCGCGACTTCGTCGTCTCCTGCGGCTGAAGCACGCGTCGTTTGTCACACCCTGAACCTCCGCTCTCTCTGTTTTTGAGCGGAGGAGCAGGGTGGGTTTCAGACCGTCCTGGAATTCCGGATTGATTCGCGCCCAGCGCGGCGCGAAGCTTCCGGAAGCGAAGTCGCGACATGCCGCGGACCACCGGAAGCAGGGGCCGGGCCGCGGCGGATGCGAAGAAGGACGGCAGGGTGATGATTCCAAGAAGCTGGTGTGTCGCGGCGCTCGCCCTGAGTCTGGGCGGGATGGGACTCGCATGCGAATCCGAGGAGCCCTTCCCCACCCTCGACGAGCTGGACCAACTGCGCAGCCTCCACTCCCTGTCGAGCCACCCTCGGCTGGACTCCACCAACCGGGTGGACGGCCAGGAGGTGGCGCAGAAGCTGGGCTTCGACTTGTTCCGGGACCCGGGGCTGTCGCGCTGCGGGACGGTGTCCTGCGAGAGCTGCCACACGGGTGACGGCCGCACGGTGGAGACGGCCACGGCGGAGGGCTGCGGAGGCCAGCGCACCGAGCGCAACCCGCCCACGGTGCTCAACGTGCGGCACAACCGCTGGTTCATGTGGGACGGGCGCGCGGACTCGCTCTGGTCCCAGGCGATGCTGCCGCTGATGAACCCGGTGGAGATGGACTCGAACGCGGACATCGTCCGCGCGCGACTCGTCGCGGAGCCGTCGTACCAGGAGCGGTACCGGACGCTGTTCGGCACGGAGCCCGCGAGCGTGGCGGCCCCGCTGCTGATGGCCAACGTGGGCAAGGTGCTGGCCGCGTACGAGCGCGTGCTGATGCGGGTGGAGGCCCCGTTCGACACGGACGTGCGGCGCTTCATCGCCGCGGCGGAGGCGGGCTCGGCGGAGAGCGACCCGGCGTACCTGGGGCTGAAGACCTTCGTGCGCAAGGGGCAGTGCATCGTCTGCCACAAGGGCCCATCGCTGACGGACGAGCTGTTCCACAACGTGGGCCTGGAGGACTCGGGGCCCGGCGCGGGGGGACAGTGGGCGGTGCTCAACTCGCTGCTGGACTGGGAGTTCAACGCCGCGGGCCGCTACAGCGACGACCCGAACGGCACGGACGCGCAGCGCCTGCGCACGCTGCGCACGCAGGCGAAGCAGGTGGAGCTCGAGGGGGCGTTCCGCACGCCGTCCCTGCGCAACGTGGCGCTGACGGCGCCGTACATGCACACCGGGAAGGAGACGACGCTCGAGGACGTCATCGACTTCTACAACGAGGGCGGCGACCCGGAGGGCACCTTCGTGGGCCAGCGCACCTCCACCATCGTCAAGCTGGACCTCACCGACAACGAGAAGCGCGCCCTGGTGGAGCTCTTGAAGTCGCTGACGGGGACGCCTCGCTGACACAGCCTCGGAGGGACTCCCGCGCGCATCGTGCGGGAGCCCACCACCGGAAGGCTCGCGGACCTCAGCGCACGAAGTGGAACTGGGTCTGCCGCTTCCAGGCCCAGTGCACGCGGCCCTCGGCGTCGATGACGACGTCCTCCTCCTGGGCGGAGCGCACGCGCTGACCGTTCCACTCGGGCACGGTGCTCGTGGCCTGCAGCTCGATGGAGTACCACATGCTCGCCATCACCTGATGGTCGCCGTTGCCCGGCACGCCCTCCTGCCGGTCCCACAGGCCCACCATCGCGCCCGCGCCGTGGCCGTGCAGGCCGATGGGGTGCGAGTAGATGGTGCCGTCGATGCCCTCGTCCGTCATCCGCTTGCGCGCGACCTTGAGGACCTCGTTGCCGGTGCGGCCGGGACGCAGCTCCTCGAAGACGATGTCCTGGAGCCGGTTGGACGTCTTGAGCGCGGCCTTGAGGCCCTCGGGCGCGTCCGTCTCACCCTCGCGGAGCACGTAGCCCATGTGCTGGGTGTCCGTGTTGAGCCGCAGGGCGGTGACGCCGTAGTCGCAGTGGAGCACGTCGCCGCGCTGGATGACGGGGTTGTCGCCCAGCTGCTCCTCGGTGGCGCCCTGCCGCTGCACGCTGACGGAGGGGTGGAACCACGTGTCCAGGCCCAGGTCCGCCAGGCGCTGCCGCATCCACCACTGCACGTCCTGCGTGGTGGTGACGCCCGGGGTGATGACCTGGTTGGAGAAGGCCGTCTCGATGATGTTCCAGGCGAGCTTCGTCTCGTCCTCGTAGAAGCGGACCTCGTCGGCGCCGCGCCACGCGAGCAGGTCCACCGGCAGTCCCCCCGACGGCTTGAAGCGCTTCACCCAGTCGGGGCCGAGCGCCTCCGCCATGCCCTCGTACTCACCATGCGAGAGGCCATCCGCGAAGGCGAACGTCCTCGAGATGTCCAGGGCGATGCTCTGGGGCTGCCGCTCCTCCAGCACCTGCTTGAGCACCAGCCACTGGTCCGGCCCCCACAGCTCCGCCTGACGCAGGCCCTGACCTCCCTGGCTCACCTGCTGCTGCGCGCGGCGCGGCGTGAAGAGACCGCCTTGCGAGCCTCCGCCCAGGGCCAGGCGCTCCACGCCCTTCTCGGCGCCCCGGTCATGGAACACGTAGATGGTGCGGCGGCGCGCGGCGAACGTCGTCGGCGCGGAGAGCGCCTTGAACACCGGGTCCTCGTTGTACTCGCGCATGGGGACGACCCACATCTCGATGCCGTGCTTGCGCATGAGCTGGGGCAGCGCGGTCTCCATGCGCTCGCGCAGCCAGGACTGCTGACGCTCGGCCTGCTCACGAAGGGTTCCGAAGGGACGCTCTGAAGAGGAGGAGTTCACGGGAGTGGTGGGCGCCCCCGCGGATGGAGCTTGGACGGAGGCACATGCGGTGGAGAGCACGAGCGGCGCGAGGAGGCGGAGGCGGGTTCGCATGGCCGCGCACTCTTGCACGCGAGGAGGGGGACGTCTCGGCTTCACTGCCTGCTCGGCGCGCCAACCCCTCACCGCCGTGTGAGTCCCTCCGCGCGACATTGCTGGGCGTCACAGCCCTCCAGGACGCAGGGGCCACATTCGAGCAGTCCTCCACACCCGTCGACCACCGCGCCACACACGGCCTCATGCGCCACGCACGTGCGTGGGACACAGCCGCCCGGCGGGTACCTCTCGCTCGTGACGAGCAGCCCCGACACCTCGTTCGCGCCTCCCACCAACAGCACCGCGCCATCCGGCAATGTCAGCGCACCGGGCAACTCCCGACGCTCCTCCAGCGCGGGCGCGGAAGACCACCGCCCCGTCCCCGGGTCGAAGCGCTCCACCGACGCGAGCACGCCCGCCGTGGAGTGCTCCCCACCCATCACCAACACCGAGCCCTCGCGCGTCACCACCGCCGCGTGGTGCTCGCGAGGAGTCGACGGCGCAGCCACCAGCGACCACAGGCCCGTCGCGCCGTCGTAGACCTCCGCCGTGCTCGAAGCACGCGCGGTGCCTCCGCCCACCACGAGCACCCGGCCGTCCGGCAACAGCGTGACGGAGTGCCCCTGCCGATGCGTCCCCGCCGCGCCGCCCGCGAACCCGGCCTTCTCCCAGCGCCCCGTGGCGACGTCGTACAGCTCCGCCTGGAGGCCACTCACGAAGAGCGCCTTGCCCTGAGGCAACACCACCGCGGTGCCCGCGCCGCCTCGCACGAAGCCCGGCGGAGACACGGGCGCCCACGTGCCCGTGGAGGGCTCGAACACCTCCGCGGAGCGCAGCGACCGGCCATCTCCATCCACGCCTCCCGCGACGAGCACACGCCCGTCCGGCAGCACCACCGCCGCCGGGTCCTCGCGCGCCTCGGTCATGGGCGCGACCTGAGTCCACGTCCCGACGGAGGGCTCGAACACCTCCACGCTCGCGAGCACGCCCGGCACCGCGCCCTGGGTGCCGCCCAGCACCAGCACGCGGCCATCCAGCAGTCGCACCCCGGCGTGGTGGCGGCGGGGCGTGAGCATCGCGCCCGTCAGGCTCCACAGGCCCGTCTCCGGCTCGAACACCTCGCAGCTCGCCAGCGCGCGCTGGCCATCGAAGCCGCCCGAGGCCAGCACGCGGCCATCCCTCAGCGCGACGAAGGGAACCTGCTTGCGAGGTGTCGCCAGCCTCAGGGGCGCACCACTCGCGTCCCGCGCCACTCCGTCCGCGCGGGGACCGGAGTTGCAGGAGAACACGAGCGCGAACAACGCCACGCCGAGAAAGGATGTGCGACCACTTCGCATGGGAGCCACTCGCCTCGCTTGTCGGAGAGGCCCCATGTATCCCGACGGTCTGACATTTCAGGACCGCCTGACCTGAGTGATTTCCAACGGTTATCCCGCCTGCCGAGTCGGGACTGTCACCTGCCCACCGCGCGGCGCGAGGCTCAGTGACGTGTCAGGTCGTCATCGCGAGGCGCGCCGAGATTCACGGGCTCGGCGTCCATGCCGGACGAGCGGCGCGGAGGCAGGGCCCCGCCGTCGTCATCCTCTTCGAGCGTGAGCAGCGGATGCTCGGAGCGCGTCAGGTAGACGTCCTCGCCGCCGACGTGGTCCACGTCGCGGTACTCCACGAGGTAGTCGTGGCGAGGGATGGGCACCAGGCCCCGCTCCAGCTCGAAGTGGATGTCACCGATGCCGGAGACCCTCCCCACCTTGCGCCCGTCCGAGGTCCTCACCGTCATCCCCTCGCGCACATCGCCGAACTGAACCATCGCGGCCTCCTCGTGGCTCCATGGGCAGTGGGTCCACCCAGGTCCCCTCAGCCAGAACCCACGAGCCCTCCACGCTCAGCGACACCCCGCCCCGGCGAGAGGACGAGCAGCGGGCGGGCCGCGGCCTCGGCAGCCGTGCGGCGGAGCCCTCGCCCCGCGCGGCGCGGTGCCAGGAGGAGCTGAGGCGCCCGGGTGTCCGCCGTGGCCCGCTCCAGCCGGACGGACGCGGCTGCGCCTTCGCGAGGTGCCTAACGTTCGCCGCAGGAGGTGCGGCCCATGTTGCTGGAACTGTCCGCGGTGGAAGCGCGCGAGCTGAAAGAGGCCCTGGACAACGAGCTGCGCGAGCTGCTGACCGAGATATCGCGCACGGATGAGCGCGCGTATCGAGACCTGCTGCGGGAGCGGCATGGCCGACTGGAGCAGCTCACCCGACGGCTGGAGCTGTCGCTCGAGGGCAGTCAGGTCTACGCCTGAGCCCACGAAGTCTCCCCAGGCCCGAGGAAGCAGGGCGCCCAGGCGGTGGCTCGCGAGGCAGGCACACGAGCGCCGCGCGTGGTGCGCGAACAAGGTCGGGCCCACCTTACGAAACACCGGCACCGACGGAGCCTCCGCCATGATTCCCGAGAGCATCATCCAGTACCTGGAGAGCCAGGGCATTCCCTTCGAGCGCAAGTCCCACCTGCGCGCCATCACCGCCCAGGCGCTGGCGTCCTCGCTGCACGTCAGCGGCTTCCAGGTGGCGAAGTCCGTCATCCTCCAGTCCGATGACGCGCTGTTGATTTGCGTGGTGAGCGCGCCGGACACGGTGAACCTGGACCGTGTGGCCTCCGTCACCGGGACACGGAACCTCCGGCTCGCGGACGAGGCCGAGTTCGCCCCCCGCTTCCCTGGCTGCGAGGTCGGCGCGGAGCCTCCCTTCGGTGGCCTCTATGGCCTGCCCGTCGTGGTGGACGAGCACCTGCGCGACGAGAGCCTGGTGCTGTTCCGGGCGGGCTCCCACACCGAGGCGCTGGAGCTGCGCTACGACGACTTCATGAACCTGGAGGCGCCCTACCTCGGCAACATCATCCATGACCGTCCCCACAAGTCCCGGGAGGACGAGAGCGCCGAGGTGGCCCCTTCACCCTACTGAGCGCGCGAGCCCCGTCCGCGCATCGAACTCACGCAGCCTCGACGCCTCGAAGCGCAGCGCCACCTGCGCCCCCGAGGACGCGCGGAAGTCCCCCGGCGCCCGAGCCACCAGCCGCTCTCCCTCCACCTCCACCGTCACCCAGCACTCCGCGCCCATGGGCTCCACCAGGTATACCCGGCCCATCAGCGCGCCCGCGGACGCGGCGCTCGGAAGCACTTCGAGGTGCTCGGGGCGAAGGCCCAGCACACGGTCCTCTCCCTCCAACCCCAGGGTCCTCGGCTTCACCTCGTTGATGCGCGGCGAGCCGAAGAACCCCGCCACGAACAGGTTCGCCGGCGCGTCGTACAGCTCGCGAGGCGGCGCCACCTGCTGCACCTCACCCTGGCTCATCACCACCACCCGGTCGGACAGCGTCATCGCCTCCACCTGGTCATGCGTGACGTAGATGAAGGTGGCGCGGAGGCGCTCATGCAGCTTCTTGATTTCGCCGCGCATCTGCGCGCGCAGGCCCGCGTCCAGGTTGGACAGCGGCTCGTCGAACAGGAACACCTTCGGCCGACGCACGAGCGCGCGCCCCAACGCCACGCGCTGCCGCTGTCCCCCGGAGAGCGCCTTGGGCCGCCGCGACAACAACGCCTCCAGTCCGAGCATCGAGGCCACCTCCCGCACCCGCGCGTCGATGTCCGCGCGCGGCAGGCCCGCGACCTCCAGCGGGAACGCCAGGTTCCGAGCCACATCCAGGTGCGGATAGAGCGCGTAGCTCTGGAACACCATCGCGACGTCGCGCTCCTTCGGCGACAGGTCATTCACCACGTCGCCGTCGATGCGCAGCGTCCCGCCCGACAAGGTCTCCAGCCCCGCGATGAGGTTGAGCGTGGTGGACTTGCCGCAGCCCGACGGCCCCACCAACGACACGAACTCGCCGTCCGCGATGTCCAGCGTCACGCCCTTCACCGCGGCCACACCGCCTCGGTACACCTTGCGGACGTCCTCGAGCGTCACGGTCGCCACGCGCCTACCCCTCTCCCGCGTTCGCGAGGGGGCCTGGGGTCGACGCGGTGGTTCTCGGGGCGCGGGAGCACATGAGGCGGAAGCATCGCCCCCTCATCCGGTGCGGCAAGCCCACCTCGACGCGCGTCGACACCTCCGTCGCCGAGTCAACATCTCCCGTCGCGCACGAGCCCCTGTAAGCACTCACGCGGTCCCGCGTTTTCTTCATCGAGCAGGCGATGAACGCCGCGCCCACCCCGATGAAGGAGACACACCATGAGCCCCCACGATGAGACGCTGCTGAAGGTCGACGGAATGACCTGCCGGTCCTGCATCCGCCACGTCAACGACGCGCTGCGAGACCTCGACGGCGTCCAGGACGTCAACGTCTGGTTCGACCGAGGCCAGGTGCTGGTGAAGCACGACGCGGCGACCGCGAAGGTCAGCGCGCTCATCGACGCGCTCCGGGACGCTGGCTACGACTCCGCGCCGGCCGCGTGAAGCCGAGCCTGGGTGTGCGGACGGGCCCCCCCTCCTCCCGTCCGCACGACAGGCCCGTGCCTCAGGCCGTCGAAGGCTCACAGCCTCCGGCCCCGGGCACGCCACAGGTGCAGTCCAGACAGCCCTCCGAGGCACAGGCACCACACGAGACCTGAAGCTGCTTCTTGAGCGCCTTGCGCGCTCGATGCAGCCGCACGGCCGCGTTGCTGGACGTAATCCCCACCTCGCGCGCGAACTGCGGCAGCCGCGTCCCTTCCATCGAGACGCGCCGCAGGGCCTCCGCATACTCGGGCTTGAGCGAGCCCGCGACGCGCCCGACGCACGGGCAGACCGCTCGCGCGCGCTCCACCTCCGGCGGTTGCGCCTCCTCGAACTCTCGCGCCATCGCGGCCAGCGCGCGCTCGGAGGCACCTCGTCGTCGGTAGTGGTCGATGACCGCGTGGTGGAGCACCCGGTAGAACCACACCGTCAGGGACGCCTTCCCATGAAGCGCCTCGGCCCTGTCCAGCCCTCGGAGGAAGGCGTCCTGGACCAGGTCCTCCGCCGCCGCGCGGCTGCCCACCTTCTGCTCGACGAAGCGCAAGAACTCCGGACGGTGCGCCATCAACAGGGCCAGCACGTCCTCGGACAAGGGCGCCTTCACTTCACTCCTCCGCGAATCCCGGCGGGAATCCATGACACGAGAAGAGGGGCGGAGGACCTGGCCCCCGCCCCTCGGTGACTTCCTCGACGCTCAGCCGAAGTGGACGTCCGGGTCGATTCCATCCGCGGCGAGCTTCGCCGGGTCCGCCTTGTCGGCGACCGTGCCCTTCGGATGCGCGAACCAGCCGCTGCCATCCTCCGTCTCCGGGTTCTCCCGCACCTTGAGCAGCGTGAACATGCCGCCCATGTCGATGGAGCCGAACGGCCCCTTTCCGCCCTTCATCGGGATGCTGTTCGCCGGCACGGGCATGCCCATCTCCTCCATGCCGCCCATGCCCGCCTGCCCCATCGTCATGTACTGCGGCACCAACGCCTGCACGTGCTGGTCGATGGTCCTCGCGTTCGCGCCCACCGTCACCGGCGCCTCGTGGCCCATCTGGTTCATCACGTGGTGGGTCATGTGGCAGTGCATCGCCCAGTCGCCCGGCTCATCCGCGACGAACTCGATGACGCGCGTGCTGCCCACCGGGACGAGCACGGAGGTCTCCGGGTAGCGCGCGGACTCGGGCACGAAGCCTCCGTCGGTGCCCGTCATCTCGAAGTACAGGCCATGCAGGTGGATGGGGTGGTGGTCCATCGCGGAGAGGTTGCCGAAGCGGATGCGCACGCGCTCGCCTCGGCCGATGACGAGCGGCGCCGTGGCGGGGAAGGCCTTGGAGTTGAACGTGAGGACGTTGAAGTCGCTCATCGCGTTCGGGTCCGGCCGACGCATGCCCGGCAGCACCTTCCACTCGTGCGTCATCAACGCGAAGTCGCGGTCCACGCGAGGGCCGCGCGGACGCTTGGGGTGGACGATGAGCATGCCCATCATCCCCAGCGCCATCTGCGTCATCTCGTCGTAGTGCGGATGGTACATGTACGTGCCCGCGCGGTTCAGCGTGAACTCGTACGCGAACGTCTCTCCCGGAGCGATGGGGCGCTGGTTGAGTCCGGACACGCCGTCCATGCCGTTGGGCAGGATGAGGCCGTGCCAGTGCACGGTGGTGGGCTCGGGCAGGCGGTTGGTGACGTAGATGCGGATGCGGTCGCCCTCCACCGCCTCGATGGTGGGCCCCGGCGTCGAGCCGTTGTAACCCCACGCCTCCACCTCCAGCCCGGGCGCGAAGGTGTGCTTCACGGGCATCGCCACCAGGTGGCCCACCTTCACGCCACGCACCAGCTTCCAAGGCAGCGTCGAGCCATTGGGCGTGACGACGGCCACCTGCCCTCCCGGTGCGACGATGCGAGGCTTCTCGGCCCGGACGGGCGCGAGGTTCGGCGAGGTCTGCGCGAGCGCCTGGCCAGCGAGCAACGTGCCGCCCGCGAGTGCTCCCAGCTGCATGAATTCCCTGCGGTCCATGATGAGCGTCCTTCTCGAATCCAGAGTGCCGTGAGGCAAGAGGTCAGTGAGCGTCGGAGGCGGGCGCGGCGCCGGAGCCGGAGGCCGCCGCGGAGATGCGCGTGGGAGCCATCTCCAGACCCTCGTGGCGGCCCGCGAGCAACTGCTCCAGCGCGGCGCGAGCGCGGTGGTGCTCCAGCAGCGTGTCCACGTACGTGCTGGCCGCGTTCGTCACGTTGTCCTGGGCGCGCAGCAGGTCGAAGACGCCCAGCTGCATCGCGTTGTACTGGAGCACGGTCTCCTCCAGCGCCTTGCGCGTGGCGGGCAGGAGCACGTCGCGCACGTGCTTCGCGCGGCTGGCGGTGGACTCCACCCGGAAGCGGGTCTGTCGCAGGGACGCGCGGATGGCGGTGGCCGTCGCCTCGTAGCGCGCCTTCAAGGACTCGCGCGAGGAGAGGGCGGCGATGCGCTCGCCGCGCTTGCGGTCGAAGAGGGGGACGCCGACCTTGATGTGCGCGCCCATCTGCCAGCGGTCGTCCTCGCGCTCGCCGCTGACTCCGCCGGAGACGTCCGGGAGGAAGCCCTCGGTCGCGGCGAGCTTGCGGCGCAGCTCCGCGGCCTCCATGCGTCCGCGCAGCGTGGACAGGTCGAGGCTCGACTCGATGGCGCGAGCCTCCAGTCCGTCCTGCTTGCTCAGCGCGTCCGACGGGTCGCCGAGGAGCGAGTCCACGGTCCACTGGGTTCCGGCGCCGAAGACACCGAGGAGGACGTTGAGGGCCTCGCGTGCGTCCTGGACTCCGTTCTCGGTCTCGGCCACGGCGAGACGGGCGGACTCCACGGCGGAGCGCTCGGTGGCCAGGTCGAGGGCGCGGAGGTTGCCCACCTTCTCCAGCTCCGCGGCCGTGGCGTAGCGAGCCTGGGCGTTGCGGAGCGCGAGGTTGCGCAGCTCGAGCTGCTGACGGCGGGCCTGGACGTCGTAGAAGGCGAGCCGGGTGCGGTAGGCGAGGCTGAGCACCTCGCCCGCGGTGCGCGCGCGCTCGGAAGCGCGCTCGGCGAGAGCCACGCCTCGGCGCTGGGGGAGGAGGAGGAGGTCGGACAGGCTGTACTCGACGCCCACGCCCACCTGGAGTTCGTGCTCACCGCCGGACTTGCCCAGCTCGAGCTCCAGCTCGGGGATGGGCGGGAGGCTGGCTTGCACCAGGTTGCCCGTGGCGATGCCCAGCTCGTGCATGGCGGCGCGGAGGTCTCGGTTGTTCAAGAGCGCGATGCGCACGGCGGAGTCGGCCGTGAGGGGCTGGGCCAGCAACTCCTTCACGGCGGCGTCGATGTCCTCGCTCCGCTGGGCTTCGCCGGTGAGCGCGGGGACCGGAACCTCGGGCGTCCAGCGAGGCTCCAGGGTCGAGCGGACGTCACGGACGTCGTCGGCATACGGGACGGAGACGCAGCCACCGAGGACGAGCGAGGTGGCCAGCAGGGCGCCCTGAGCGGGCTTCTTCCAACGGGAGGATGACCAGGTCTTCATGGGGTGTCTCATCGTCGCGAGCTGTCAGTGCGGGTGCTGGTCATGAGCAGGGGCCGGCGTAGCGCCACCCGAGTGCCCCGTGTGTCCATCGTGAGGATTCGTCTTCTTCGCGTCCTGGCCGTGGCCGGCGGGGTCGCTCGAGCCCTTCTTCTCGGCACCGCCACCGTTCGGCATCACGTGGCCGGAGTGGTCTCCCGCGCTCTTGTTCACGGAGCCACCGCCCTGCGGCATCGCGTGGCCGGAGTGGTCTCCCGCGCTCTTGTTCGCGCCACCGCCGTGGTTCATGTGATGCCCGCCGTGCCCGCTCGCACCCTCGCTCGTGGCGCCACCACCATGGTGGCCGTGGTGTCCGTGGCCGCCGCCCTGCCCCACGGCCGAGGGCACCGCCCCAGCCGGGGCAAGCAGCGGGTCCGCATCGGCGAGCACCGCGACCGCATCCGCCCGAGGCGCTTCCTCGGCGCGAAGGGAGGCGGGAGACGCGGGGTTCGCGTCGAGCTCGGCCCACGGGGTGGACGCACAGGCGGAGAGGGGCGCCAGGAAGGAGAGTACGAGGAGCTTCTTCATGATGAGGTTCCTTGAGGGGCTTCTGTCCCTTGCGAGCCCGCTAACGAGAGAGCCACCGCGGAATTACAGGGGCCTTTCTCACGCCTCCGCGATGAGGCGGCCGCGCAGCATGTTCATGCCGCACGTGAAGTCGTATGCACCCTCCTTGAGGGCCGGCAGGTCGATGCTCACCACCCGCCCCGTCGGCAGCGTGCGCGAGACCCCCAGGTCCCCCAGCACGAACTGCTCCGAGCAAGCCGAACGGTCCGTGCGCAGCACGTTGAGCTTCACCGGCATCCCCGCGCGAACCACGATGCGGTCGGGCCGGTAACCCCCATCCACCATCAGGTCCACCTGCTGCGTGCCGCCCGTCTCGCTCTTCGCCCGCGTGCGCTGACGCGGCCCGAAGAAGAACAACGCCGTCCCCGCCGCCGCCACCAGACTGCTCGCCACCACCATCACTTCCGTCGTGTCCAACATGGCCGTCTCCCAAGCAGGGCTGTCGTGCGACACACCCGGGAACACCTCGCGTCCCGGCGTTTCGCCGCCTTCATCCCCACTAACGAGCGCCCCCCAGCGCTCTTACACGCCCCTCGAAATCCGAGCGCCTCGGCCATCCCACTCCCCTTGACGTTCTAGGGGAGCCCCCCTACTCTCCCCCAGACACTCTAGGGGAGTCACGAGATGCGAATCGACCTGCTCCAGGGGACGCTGGACATGCTCATCCTCAAGGCGCTCACGGGCGGGCCGATGCACGGCTACGCGGTGACCAGCTGGCTCCAGCGGACGACGGACGACGCGCTCCAGGTGGAGGAGGGCTCCCTGTATCCCGCGCTCCACCGCATGACGAAGCGAGGCTGGGTGAAGTCCGATTGGGGTGTCTCGGAGAACAACCGCCGCGCCCGCTTCTACACCCTCACCGCGGAGGGACGGCGGCAGCTCAAGGAAGAGTCCTCCTCCTGGGCGCGGCTGACGGAGGCCGTGGCCAAGGTCCTCCATTCCCGTCCCGCGACACAGGTCGCCTGAGCCAAGGAGACACGGGTCATGGGCTGGATGGTGGACCGCTACCGCACCTTGCGCTCCCTGGTGTGGCGCGAGCGACTCGAGGACGACGTGGCGGAGGAGCTGGAGTTCCACCTCGCCATGCGCACCGACGAGCTCGTCGCCCAGGGGATGTCACCCGAGCAAGCCCGAGCCGAGGCACTCCGACGCTTCGGCGACGTCGACACCTATCGGAGACAGACTCACGTGATTGACCAGGACATGGCACACGAGCGGCGGCGCATCGAGCTGTGGGACATGGTCCAACGCGAGACGCGCCAGGCCCTGCGCTCACTCGCACGCAGCCCGACCTTCGCGGTGATGACGGTGCTCACGCTGGCGCTCGGCCTCGGCGCGACGACGGCGCTCTACTCGGTGGTGGACGCGGTGGTCCTCCGCCCGCTGCCCTACACCGCGCCCGAGCAACTCGTCTCGCTCGACAGCCGCGTGCCTGGAGTCGCCCCCGATGCCCGCTGGGGCCTCTCCGAAGCGGGCTTCTTCTACTTCGCGCGGGAGGCCCCCAGCCTCGCGAGCCTGGGCGTGTTCTCCGCGAGGAGCGCGAGCCTCGCCAGTGACGCGGGCCCCGTGCGCGTGGACACCGCCTGGGTGAGCGCGAGCATGATGGACGTGCTGCGCGCCCAGCCCGCGCTCGGCCGCCTCATCCCGCAGGGGAGTGACCTTCCTGGCGCGCCCCGCATCGCGGTCCTCGGTCACGCCTTCTGGGTCCGGCAGTACGGCGGGGACCCTCGTGTGCTGGGCACCGTGGTCCGCCTGGATGACGTGCCCACCGAAATCATCGGCGTCATGCCCCCCGGACTCCACCTGCCGGAGAGCACCGTGGACGTCTGGGCACCGCTCACGCTCGACCCCGCGCGGCCTCCCGTGAATGCGCACTGGTTGCAGGGCGTGGGCCGGCTTCGGGACGGCGTCCCGGTGGCGCGGGCCCAGGCGGAGCTCACCGGGCTCGACAGGCGCCTCCCCGAGGTCTTCCCCAGCGCATACAGCGAGGAGTTCATGCGCCAGAAGGGCTTCGCCACGGACGTCACCCCGCTCAAGCAGCATGTGCTGGGCGACGTGGACCGCGTCCTCTGGATTCTCTTCGGCGCTGTGGGCCTGGTGCTCCTCATCGCGTGCGCCAACGTGGCCAACCTCTTCCTCGTGCGAGCCGAGAGCCGTCGCCGTGAGCTGGCCGTGCGCTCCGCCCTCGGCGCCGCGCGCGCGGACCTGTCCTGGCACGCGCTCACCGAGAGCCTGCTGCTGTGCCTGGTGGCGGGCGTGCTCGGTCTTCTCCTCGCGTGGAGCGCGCTGCGGGTGCTGACCGTCCTTGCCCCCGACCACCTGCCGCGCCTGGTCGAGGTGGGGCTGGATGCCCACGGCGTCGCCTTCACCTTCGCCATCTCCCTCGTCGCGGGAGTCATCTTCGGCCTCTTCCCGCTGACGCAGCTGGGGCGGAGCCTGAGCGCGCTGCGCGAGTCGGGGCGTGGGCTGACGTCCTCGCGTCGCCGCAACCTCGTGCGCTGGGGCATGGTGGTGGGGCAGATGGGGCTCGCGGTGGTGTTGCTCACGGCGGCGGGACTCATGCTGCGCAGCTTCTGGGGGCTCTATCATGTCGACTCCGGGCTCAAGACCGAGTCCGCGCTCACCTTCGACTTCGTCCTGCCCGCGACGCGCTACGCGAACTATGACGCGGCCAATCGCTTTCATCGGGAGCTGCTCACGCGGCTGGAAGCAGTGCCGGGTGTCACCCACGCCGGCGCCATCTCGCGGCTTCCGCTGCGCGACTTCAGCGGCTGCGCCGCCCTCTTCACCGAGGAGCAAGGCCCCCTCGGCGACGACTCCGTCTGTCTGCCGACACCGAGCGCCGCGCCCGGCGCCTTCGCGTCCCTGGGCATCCCGCTGCTCGAGGGCCGGGAGTTCACCTGGGAGGACCTCGACGGCAAGGCGGATGGCGTGGTGGTGACGAAGGCGCTCGCCGAGCGCTTCTGGCCGGGCCAGGACCCGCTCGGCAAGGGCCTCCGCGGCAACGGCCACGAGCCGCCGTACTACCGCGTCATCGGCGTGACGGGTGACGTCCGCGCGCAGGGCTTGGACAAGCCGCCCACGCAGGCCGTCTTCTTCCCGCTCGCGCCCGCGGAGAACCTCCCGTTGTGGGGGCCCTCCCGCGTGATGAGCGTCGTCATCCGCACGTCCACCTCGCAGCCCGAGCAGCTCGCGTCCGTGGTGCGGAGCCTCATGAAGGAGCTCGACGCCACCGTGCCCGTCGCGAATCTGGAGACGCTGGACCGCGTGGTGCGCCAATCCCCCTCGGTGGCGAGGGCCACCTTCTCCCTGCTGCTCCTCGGCATCGCGGGCGGCATGGCCCTCTTGCTGAGCGCGGTGGGGCTCTACGGTGTCATCAGCTTCATCGTCGGCCAGCGCCGGGGAGAGATTGGCATCCGGGTGGCACTGGGTGCGCGGGCAAGCCAGGTGGCGGGCATGGTGGTGTTCCAGGTGCTGCGCTTCGCCGGGCTCGGAATCGTGCTGGGCCTCGTGGCCGCGCTGTCGATGAGCCACCTGCTCTCCGCGCTGCTCTTCGAGGTGAGCCCCACGGACCCCTTCGTCCTCGCGGGAGTCTGCGCGTTGCTCATCCTCATCGCCGTGCTCGCCAGCTACGGCCCCGCCCGCCGCGCCTCGCGCGTGGACCCGGCCGAGGTGCTCCGCTCCGAGTAGCACGACACGAGCGCCACGGCCCCCTCCAGGAGAGGACCGTGGCGCCGTGCACGACCGCGGCTCAAGCCACCGACTGCGCCGCGGGCAGGCGCAGGCTGCGCAGCCGCAGGCTGTTGAGCAGCACCGACACGCTCGACAGCGACATCGCCAGGCTCGCCAGCATGGGCGACAGCAGCCAGCCCGTCATCCCGTACAGCAGCCCCGCCGCCACCGGGATGCCCAGGGCGTTGTAGAGGAACGCCCAGAACAGGTTCTGCCGAATCACGCCCATCGTGGAGCGGGCCAGCCCCAGCGCCGCGGGCAGTCCCCTCAAGTCAGAGCGCAGCAGCGCGACCCCCGCCGCATCCCGAGCCACATCCGTCCCCGTCCCCATCGCCACGCCCAGGTCCGCCTGGGCCAGGGCCGGCGCGTCGTTGATGCCATCACCCACCATGGCCACCTTGCGCCCCTCCGCCTGGAGCGTGCGGACCACGTGCGCCTTGCCCTCCGGCAACACCCCGGCGAACACCCGGTCGATGCCCAGCTTCCGCGCCACTCGCGACGCGGGGCCCTCGTGGTCACCCGTGAGCATCACCACGTGCATGCCCATGTTCCGCAGCGCCTGCATCGCCGACGCGGCCTCCTCGCGCTCCGCATCCGCGATGCCGATGGCCCCCACCCACGTCCCATCCACCGCCACCAACACCGGCGTCTGTCCATCCGACGTGAGCGCCTGCTCCGCCTCCGCGCTCCCGGACACACCGTGCCGCTCCATCATCCGCCGGCTGCCCACGAACACGCGGCGACCGTCGACCATCGCCTCCACCCCATGGCCCGGCGTCGCGGTGAACGACTCGGGCTTGCCCACCTTCAGCCCCCGCGCCACCGCCTCCGCGACCACCGCCCGAGCCAGCGGGTGCTCGCTGCCGGACTCCGCCCCCGCCGTCAGCGCCAGCACGTCCTGCTCCGTCATCGCCCCCGAGGTGATGATGCGCACCACGGCCGGGCGCCCCTGCGTCAGCGTCCCCGTCTTGTCGAGCACCACCGTGTCGATGTGGCTGGCCCCTTCCAACGACGCCGCGCTCTTCACCAGCACCCCCAACTGCGCGCCGCGCCCCATGCCCACCATCAGCGCCGCGGGCGTCGCGAGGCCCAGCGCGCAAGGGCAGGCGATGACCAGCACCGCCACCGTGTTGAGCACCGCCATCGTCAGGCGCGTCTCCTCGGGAGCCAGCACGAACCACGCCGCGAAGGTGGCGATGGCGATGAGCAGCACCACCGGCGTGAAGACCCCACTCACCACATCCGCCAGCCGCGCGATGGGCGCCTTGGTCCCCTGCGCCCGCTCCACCACCTGGACAATCTGCTGGAGCGCCGTGTCCGTACCCACCTTCGCCGCGCGGAAGACCAGCCGGCCCGTGCCGTTCATCGTCCCCGCGAAGACCTCCGCGCCCGCCGTCTTCCCCACCGGCAGGCTCTCACCGGTGAGCATCGACTCGTCCACCGACGACGCGCCGTCCACCACGGAGCCGTCGACCGGAATGGACTGCCCCGGACGCACCACCACCTCGTCCCCCACCCGCACCTGCGACAGCGACACCTCGCGCTCGACACCGTCTCGCAACACGGTGGCATTGGCCGGAGCCAGCGCCTGCAAGCGCCGGATGGCATCTCCCGCGCGGGTGCGAGCCCGCGACTCCAGGAAGCGGCCCAGCAGCACGAAGCCAATCACCGCGGCGGCGGCCTCGAAGTAGACGGGCAGCGCCGCGCCGTGGTCGCCGTGGCCCGCGTGCTCGCCGGACGCCCCGAGCGTCGGCCACCCGGTGGCCACCACCGAGTAGAGGAACGCCGTCCCCGTCCCCAGCGCGACCAGCACGTTCATGTCCGCGGACCGGTGCCGCAGCGCGGCCCACGCCGCCTTGAAGATGGGCGCGCCGCTGTACGCGATGACCGGCAACGTCAGGAGCAACTGCACCCAGTTGGAGCCCGGGAAGTCCAAGGCCCCGTGCGACATGGCCAGCACCACCACCGGCAGGCCGAAGAGCACCGCCACCGCCAGCCGGCGGCGCAGGCCCTTCTCCTCGGCGGAGTCCGCTTCGCTGGCGCCCTCCGACTTCGGCACCTCGGCCTGATAGCCCGCGCTCGCGACGGCCTCGGTCAGGGCGTTGACGGAGGTCGTCTTCGCGTCGAAGACCACACTCGCCTTGCGGGTGGCGAAGTTGACGCTGCACTCCTGCACACCCTCCAGCTCGCTCAAGGTGCGCTCCACCCGGCGCGCGCAGGCGGCGCACGTCATGCCCGACACGGCGAGGTCCATGCGCTCCAGGGCGCCAGACAGGGAGGGAGATGTCTCAACGGCGTTCATGGGATTCCTCCTGCCCGCCATCAAGCGGGCCTACCCCACCAACGCGGCACCTCCCGGCGAATTACACCCGCCCATGTCCGGCCGTTCGTTCTCCTCTGGGATTGCCACGGAACCGTCATGGTCAACGGGCGAGCCCGCCTGTTTCAGATGCCCGCGACGGACGACAGCACCCACCCGGTTCTGCAACATGCGCGTGCCACAATGAGCCCCGTGAGAGCCCCCATGATGAAAGCCCTGTTCACCGCCCTGGTCCTGTTGAGCGCGCCGGTCGTGGCTCAACCGAAGCCCACCCCCCCAGCACCCGCGGACACCTTCTTCCGCCAACTCCTGGAGACACGCTTCTTCAACAGCGGCCGGCCCTCGGGCGTCACCCTCGCCCCGGACGAGAAGACGGTCTTCTTCCTCCGCAACTCCCCCACCTCCAAGGCGCTCTCGCTCTTCGCCTTCGACGTGGCCACGCAGGAGACGCGGGAGCTGCTCACGCCCGCCGCCCTCCTCAAGGGCGCCGACGAGAAGCTCTCCCCGGAGGAGCAGGCGCGGCGTGAGCGCATGCGAGTCACCTCGCGAGGCTTCTCCTCCTTCGCCCTGTCCGAGGATGGCGCGAACCTCCTCGTGGGCCTGTCCGGCAAGCTGTACGTCGTCGCACGCGCGAGCGGAAAGGTGACGGAGCTCCAGACGGGCCCCGGCGTCATCGACCCGCGCTTCGCTCCGACGGGCACGCAGGTGGGCTACGTCCGCGAGCACGATGTCTACCGCCTGGACCTGGCCACCAACACCGAGCGCCGAGTCACGCAAGGCGGCACCCCCGAGAAGACCCACGGCCTGGCCGAGTTCATCGCCCAGGAGGAGATGGGCCGCTACACCGGCTACTGGTGGAGCCCGGACGCGAAGCTGCTCGCGTACACGGAGGCGGACACCTCCGGCGTGGAGAAGCTCGCCATCGCGAACACCACCACGCCCGAGGCGAGCGCGCGGCGGCTCTCCTATCCCCGCGCGGGAACGGCCAACGCCCAGGTGCGCCTGGGGCTCATCTCCGCCAACGGAGGCAAGACGACGTGGGTGCGCTGGGACGCGGCGAAGTATCCCTACCTGGCCACGGTGAAGTGGCCCGCGAAGGGGCCGCTGACGGTGCTGGTGCAGAACCGCACGCAGACCGAGGAGGTCCTCCTCGCGGTGGACGTGAAGACGGGCCGCACCACGCCCCTGCACGTGGAGACGGACGAGGCCTGGCTCAACCTGGACCAGACCTTCCCGCACTGGCTCTCGGATGGCAGCGGCTTTCTCTGGCGCACCGAGCGCAACGGCTCCGCGGAGCTGGAGCTGCGCGACACCACGGGCAAGCTCGTGCGCTCGCTCGTCCCGCCCGGGGCCGGCTTCTCGTCGCTGGCGGCCTATGTGGAGGGCGAGGAGACGGTCTACTTCAACGGCGGCACCTCCACCCCGGAGAGCTACCTGTGGCGCGTGCGCAAGGGCCAGGCCCCCACGCGTGTCACCACCGGCGGCCCCGCCCTGGAGTGGGGACGTGTCTCCAAGAACGGCGCCCTCATCGTCGTCACCTCCGAGGGCCCCACGAGCATGAAGTCCTCCTCCGTGCTGAAGGGGGACGGCACGCGGCTGGGGGAGCTGCCCTCGCTGGCGACGGAGCCTCCCTTCAAGCCTCGGCTGGAGGTGCGCCAGGTGGGCACCGGCAAGGACCGCTACGCCACCTCGCTGGTGCGTCCGCGCGACGCGAAGCCCGGGGTGAAGCTGCCCGTCATCGTGGAGGTCTACGGGGGCCCCGAGACGCAGATGGTGCGGCAGAGCATGGCGCAGAGCCTCGTCGCGCAGTGGATGGCGGACCAGGGCTTCATCGTCGTGCGGCTCGACGCGCGCGGGGCCTCACCGCTGGCCGACCGCAAGCTGCGCAAGCCCAAGTACGACTTCGCCCGGGTGCTGCTCGACGAGCAGGTGGTCGCGCTGCGGGAGCTGGCCAAGGTGGTGCCGGAGCTGGACTTGAACCGCGTGGGCATCACCGGCGGAAGCCACGGCGGCTACATGTCCGCGCTGGCGGTGCTCACCCGGCCGGAGGTCTTCAAGGCCGCGGTGGCCGTGTCCGCCGTGACGGACTGGCGCGACTACGACACCCACCTGACGGAGCGCTTCCTGGGCCTGCCCGGCGAGAATCCCCAGGCCTACGAGCAGAGCTCGCTGCTCACGCACGTGAAGGCCGGACAGCCCATGGGCAAGCTGATGGTCATCCACGGCACCGCGGACGACAACGTCTTCTTCTTCCACGCCCTCAAGCTGTCGGACGCGCTGTTCCGCGCCGGCCAACCCCATGAGTTCCTGCCACTCCATGGCATCTCACACATGGTGTTCGCGGACCCGCTCGTGGCCGAGCGCATGTACGAAGAGACCCTGCGCTACTTCAAGCAGAACCTCTGAGGCGATGGCGCGCCCCGTCCGCGGAATGAGGACGGGGCGCTCCACCAGGCTTCATCAGCGCATCGGCGCCGGCAGCACCTTCAGCTGCGGCTTGACGACCTTCATGTCACCCACGACGACGATGGTCATCGCGTCCTGCTTGAGCATCTTCGCGGCCATCTGCTGGAGCTGCTCGGGCGTGACGGACATCACCGTCTGCACGTAGGTCTCCAGGTAGGAGTCCGGCAGCCCGTGCAGGTCCACGAAGCGCAGCTTGCTCAGGAGACCGAAGCGCGACGCGTTCGTAATCAGGAAGTTCCCCGCCAGGAAGTTCTGCACGTCGCGCAGCTCCTCCACCGGGGGAGGCGTCTTGCGCAGCGTGTCCACCTCCTTGAGGATCTCCTTCAGCGACTCACCCGTGACAGCCGTCGTCACGTCCGCGTTCTGGGTCCAGTAGGCGTCCTCCACGTGCGACGACACCCGGCTGTAGGGCGAGTACGAATAGCCCTTCTTCTCGCGGATGTTCGCCGTCACGCGGGAGCTGAAGTAGCCGCCCAGCAGCGTGTTCAGGACCTCCTGGCGCACGTAGTCCGGGCTGGACGGAGGCAGCGCCTTCACCGCGACGCGCACCGTGGACTGCACCGCGCCCGGACGGTCGAGGAACTGCACCGACCTGGCCACCTGCTGCTTGGGCACGTCCTTCACGCGCGCCGGGCCCGCCTTCCAGCCGGAGAACGCCTCGCGAATCGCCTTCTCCACCGGGGCCGCCTCGAACCGGCCCACCACGTACAGCCGCGAGCGCGCCGCGCCGAAGTTGGCGTCGTAGAACGCGCTCACGCCCTCCCGGGTATAGCCCTTGAGCATCGCCTCGGAGGGATAGCTCCGGCCGTAGGGGTGACCCTCGCCGTAGAGGGACTTCGCCAGCAGCTCATCGGCGAGCGACTGCGGCTGGCTCCGGGCGATGGCCACGTCGCGCAGCAGGTTCGTCTTCACCCGCTCCACCTCGGCGGCGGGGAAGGCCGGACGCTGGCTGACGTCCGCGACCAGGCCCACGGCCTCGGGCGCGAACTCGGAGAGGACCTCGATGCCCACGAAGGTCTGGTCCAGGGAGGTGCCCACGTTGAGCTGGCCACCCAGCCCGGCGGCGACCTGGGCCAGCTGCTCCGCGGAGCGCGTGGTGGTGCCCTCCTCCAGCAGCTTGCCCACCAGGTCCGCCAACCAGATTTCGTTGGCCTTCTCGTGGACGTTGCCCGTGTCGACCGCCAGCTGGACGACGACCTTGGGCATGTCGCCGTACGGCATCAGCGAGACTTCCAGGCCGTTGTCGAGCTTGAACTCGGTGCGGACCAGGGCCTTGAGCGCCTTGGGCGCGGCGGCGGCGGGAGGCGCCTGCCTGGCGGCGGGAGCGGCGGCCAGGACGGGCGCGGTGACGAGCCCCAGCGCCATCAGCGTGGGCGCGGCGAGACGGTTGCGAAGTGTGCGCATGTTCATGGGTCGCATGTCCTCAGCGGGCCTTGGCCTGGGCGGGGGCGGGAGTCACCGTGAGCACCGTGCGGTTCTCACGACGCAGGTACTCGCGCGCGGTCTTTTGAATCAGCTCCGGCGTCACCTTCTCCAGCTCGTCCTCCAGCCGGTTGATACGCGCCGGGTCGTCGAAGAAGAGCGCGGACGAGGCCAGCAGGTCCGCGCGGCCGAAGTCGAACGTGGACTCAATCTCCCCGTACAGCTTCGAGCGCGCCTTCACGCGAGCCCGCGCCAGCGTCGAGGCGTCGACGGGCTTGTCCTGGAGCTGCGCCACCACGCCGTCAATCTCCGCGAGAATCGCGTCCGTCGTCGTCGTCGCGTCGTGGAAGAGGTACGCCGTCCACTGCATGGGGCCGTTGTAGTTCCAGTGGTTGCCCAGCTCGTTCACCCCGCCCTGCAGCTCGCCCGTCATGCCCTTCTTCTGCACGAGCTGCTGGTAGAGCATGCTGTCGTTGCCCTGGAGGAGCACCTCGTCCACCAGCGCCATGGCGTAGTACTCGGGGGTGTTCACCGCGGGCATGTGGTAGCCCACCGCGAGCGCCGGACGCGTGGCCAGCGGGTCCTTCTTGTCGTGGCGCTTCTCCTTCTCCTGCCGAGGCTCGGAGATGTCCGGCTTCTGCGGCTGGGCCGCCGTGGGCAGCGGGCCGAAGTACTTCTGGACCCACGCCTTCACCTGCTCCGGCTCGAAGTCACCCACCACCACCAGCGCGGCGTTGCTGGGCGCGTAGTACGTCTTGAAGAACGCGCCCACGTCCTCCAGCGTCGCGGCGTCCAGGTCCTTCAGGTCGCCGTAGAAGTTGTGCGCGTTGTACCAGTTGGTGTTCGCCACCTGCGGCATGTCCAGCCACGGGAAGCCGCCATAGGGCTGGTTGAGGACGTTGACCTTCACCTCGTTGGACACCACGCCCTGCTGGTTCTTCAGGTTGTCCTGCGTCACCTCCAGGCCCGCCATGCGGTCGGCTTCCGCCCACAGCATGGGCTCCAGCGCGTTGGAGGGGACCAGCTCGAAGTAGTTGGTGAAGTCGAAGCGGGTGGAGCCGTTGAGCATGCCGCCGTTCTTCTGGACCAGGCGGATGAACTCCATCTTCCCCATGTTGCGCGAGCCCTGGAACATCATGTGCTCGAACAGGTGGGCGAAGCCCGTGCGGTTCTTCGGCTCGATGCGGAAGCCGATGTTGTAATAGACGCCCACCACCACCTTGGGCGCCGTGGTGTCGCGCGAGAGGACCACCTTCAAGCCGTTGTCGAGCTTGTAGTAGTCCACCGGCACCTGCAGCTTGGGCCGCGCGGCCGCGGCCGGGGCTTCCACCTTCGCCGGCGTCTCCGCGGGCGGTGGCGTGGGCTTCTGGGCTTCCTGCGTGGCCGCGCATCCCATCAGCGCGGCGGCGGTTACCGCTCCGAGTACTTTCTTCATCGACCCTCCCGACATCAGGATTCCTCGTCCATGGACGAGGCCACTACGACACCCTACGACGTTTGATTGCGCCGGTTACACGCGCGGCCCGCTACCCCACCAGGAACGCCGACTGACAGTACGAGCAGACGACCTTCTCTCCAGGAAGCGCGCGCTCCGCGCTCACGGGCGCATCACACGACGGGCAGGTCCGGGCGACGTCGCGTCCCCGCTCGTGGACTTCGCGGTGGACGTACTCGCGCGTCTCCGGAAGGAACACGAGGTCCACCTCGTGCCGGGCGAGCAGCACGGACAGCTCCGCCTCCGCCTCCGCTTCGGAGACCTTGAGGTGCGCGGCCGCGTCCGTCACGCGCAGGCGCAGCTGCGCCCGCACGAAGCCCAGGAGCTGCTCCCGCTGCCGGGCGAGCCGGAACGGCGACAGGCCCTTCTTCCACAAGAAGCGCCCCAGGCCGACGAAGACGAGGGAGGACACCAGGCCGAACACCCACGTGGAGTACTTCGACCCCGGGCTCGGTGACACGACCTCCGGAACGCTCACCCCCAGCCCCAGCAGCCCGAACACAATCAGGCCACAGCCCGCGGTCGCCGCCACGGCGCCCAGCGACTTCTGGAGCCAGACGAACCCTCCCGAGCCACTGGGCCTCACGGAGGGACGGAGAGGAGACACGGCGGACGACGAGACGTCGAGACGACCAGGAGCGCTCATCGCTTCTCGCGGGCTGCGGGGTGGGGGCGCATCTTGAGGCCCCCAACCCCGCGCGTCCGCAGAAATTTCACGCAGCGGCTAGCTCACCCGCCACGCGTCCCGGGACGACCGGTCCTGGGACTTCAGGGCGGGCAGGTGTCGCACGTCGGCGGCCGGCAGTCGGTCACGCACCACCCCACCTCGTGCATGTCACACAGGCGGTCGCCGCACGTGGGGCCGTAGCAGTCCGACGCGCACGACACGTTCGTCTCGGCGTTGTTGCAGACGCCGTCGCCGCAGTACGGCGGAGAGGCGCAGTCCGCGGGGCACGTCGAGTTCGACTCGGAGCCGTTGCAGCTCCCGTCGCCACAGTACGGCGCGGGGGTGCAGTCCTCCGGACACGTGTTGATGCTCTCGCCGTTCGCGGTGTCACAGAAGTTGTCGCCGCAGATATAGGCGCAAGGCTGACAGAGCGGCTCCGTCCCGCCGCAGGGACACTGCGTCAGCTCGGACTCGGCGCGCGCCGTGTCCTGAGCCGGTGCCTCCACCGACACATCGCCGCACGCGGCGAAGACCATCAGCGAGGCACCAACCAAGGTGAACCACACTCCCGACTTCATGGGCGCTCCTTTGAAGAATGGGGCTGAGTGAAGCGGCGCCCACGCTAGCGCATGTCTCCGACATGCATGTGCAACTGCGTTTCAAGAATGTTTCATGACGACACACCGCGGCTCGGACTCTCCGTCGCGCCGGGTTTCATGGTGAGTGTTTCCCCGTGAGACCTCCGCTTCAGCCTTCGTGCAAACGTGCGCGCATGAAGGAACGCCGTACCGTGGAGATGGAGTGTCACGCTCGACCCGGAAGGCTCGGAAGGGTGGCTTGACCCGAGGGTCCGGAGCCATGCGACGCTCGTCTCGCGCATCCCCCAGCGCGGCAGACAGGCCCCCCGACTCGACACCTGGAGCATCCCCCTCATGGCCTCGAAGGCGTTCGCCACCATCATGCATGTATCGCAGTTGCTATTGGACAAGGGTTTCGAACCCTCGAACGTCACGGAGGCCCTGGGAAGAGTGGGCGCGGCGCTCGGCGTCGACCGCGTCTACATCTTCGAGAACAGCACCGGCGCCGACGGGAAGGTCCTGTGCAGCCAACGCTACGAGTGGACCGTGGCGTCCACGTCCGCGCAGCTGGACAACCCGGAGCTGCAGAACGTGCCGTACGAAGACGTGCTCCCCTCGTGGGTGCCGCCGCTGTCCACGGGCAAGGTCGTGATGGGCCGGCCGCGCGACTTCGCCTCGCCCGCCCGCGAGCTGCTGGAGGCGCAGGACATCCGCTCCCTGCTGGTCTGCCCCATCACCCTGGGCGGCGAGTGGTGGGGCTTCGTGGGCTTCGACGACTGCCGGACCGAGCGCACCTGGCCCCCCGCCGAGGTCTCCGTGCTCCAGGCGCTCTCCAACGCCCTGGCCGGCTCGCTGCGCCATGCCCGGCTGCGCAGCGCGCTCTCCGGCGTGCAGACGCAGCTGCGCGGCATCATCGAGCGGTGCGCGAGCACGGCGTCCTCCTGAGCGGAAGACCTCCGCGGTGAGCAGGCCCTCGGCGCCTCGCGGTGGTGGCCTTCGAGCCCTCCGCGCGGCGCCGAGTGCGTCGGGGAGGGCTCGCCGCGCCGCCCGCCTGGAGGAGGGGCGACCCAGGCGGACGGGCGGGGAGCCCTTCGAGCCTGGAGGGGCCGGCACGCCGGACGGCGCGACGGGTGGCCCCTTCACGGCGCTTCGAGGAAGCGAAGTGCCTGGGCCCACACTATGGTGAGAAGCCATGAGCAACACGGGTGGTAGCGCGCCGGCGAAGCTGGCCATCGAGGTGAAGGGCCTCCACAAGTCCTTCGGTGACAACGAGGCCCTCCGAGGCGTGGACCTCGAGGTGCCCGAGGGCACCACCTGCGTGCTGATGGGTGTCTCCGGCTCCGGCAAGTCCGTGTTGATGAAACACATCATGGGGCTGCTGAAGCCGGACCGGGGCTCGGTGCGCGTGAATGGCGAGGAGGTGGCGCGGATGGACGAGGCCGCGCTCAACCAGATGCGCCGGCAGCAGGGCATCCTGTTCCAGGCCAACGCGCTGTTCGACTCGCTCAACGTCTACGACAACGTGGCGTTCCCGCTGCGCGAGCGCACGCGCATGTCGGAGGGGGAGATTCGCCAGACGGTGGACAAGACGCTCGCCATGGTGGGCCTGTCGCACGCCACCACGCGCTTTCCGGGCGAGCTCTCCGGCGGCATGCAGAAGCGCGTGGGCTTCGCGCGCGCGGCCATCCTCCAGCCGAAAATCCTGCTCTACGACGACCCCACGGCCGGACTGGACCCGCTCACCACCGCGTCCGTGAATGAAATCATCTTCACCGGCAAGCAGCAGCTCGGCGCCACGTCGCTGGTGATTACACCCGATGTGGCCACGGCCTTCGGCATGGCGGACCACCTCGCGCTGATGCACGAGGGCCGCGTCGTCGAGTACGGCCCGCCGGATTCCTTCCGCGAGTCACAGCACCCCGCCGTGAAGGCGTTCCTGCACAACTGGCTGCGGCGGCGCTCCCAGAAGGGCCGCGCCGCCGCTACGGGCTGACGCCGCTCAGGGCACGCAGTAGCGCGCGCCGTTGAGGATGCTGCCCTCCGTCGGCGTGGTCGTCATGTAGAGCGCCCCCATGTGCTTGGGTCCGAGCTTCTCCATCAGGACCCACTGCGCATAGCGGTGGAGCGGCAGGTACGCGGGCCCGGGAGTCCGGTCCACGGAGGTGTGGCCTTCTTCCTGCGTCCACAGGCGCCCGTTCCACCCGAGGACGGGGCTCCCCCCAGGGGGCGGAGCCTGGTGGTCCTTGAACACGGAGAGCCACGCCAGACGCAGCACGCCCTCATCCGCGAACCCGTTGTGCCAGACGATTTCCCCCGGGGGCGCCTCGGCCCGCGTCATGGGCAGCCCCCCATTGAAGAGGTCGTGAACCACCTGGAGCTGGTTCCTCCAGGCCGGAGCCTCGCGCGACCGCATCACCAGCGCGGGCGACTCCACGGGTCCACCGTGAGCCGCGCCCAGGTCCACCAAGGTGGGCATGGGGTCGGAAGCCATCTCGAAAGTGCGCGCGACGCCAAGGGGCTCCAGGTTCGCGGAGAAGCGGCGCACCCTCACGGTGCTCCCCTCGGGCACGGACCTCGTGTCGTCCATGGCCACCAGCACCTCCCCGTTGCGCAGCCAGAGGACACTGCTCGGATTCGGAGTGTCGCCCTGCTCGCTCGTGAAGAGGACCTTGGGCGCGACGAGGACCTGCCCCCGCGAGTCCGTCACCAGCCCCTTCACCTGCCCCAGCACACCTTCCTGCCAGAGGGTCGGACTCCAGAGCACCATCACCCGGTCGTCCGCGGGAGACGTCACCACGCGGTAGCGCCACGCCTGCTCGGGCAGGGTGAAGAGGACGTGCTCCACCATCTTCCCATCCTGTCCCTGGATGGGAGCACCCTGCGCATCCAGGGGGACCAGGATCAGCTCGGCGGGGCTCCCCCGCTCCGGCAACTCGGCCGCATGGAACAAGGCCAGCCCATCCTTCGTCTGCACGAGCTGGGCACGCAGCAATACCCCCGTGAGCCCGTTGGGCCCCTTCTGCGGCAAGGGCACGGTCGACTCCCCCTGGAGCGACAGGTCCACGCCCAACCGCAGGACTCGCACGCGACTTTCGTTGTCACCCACGGCGACGAACACGCCGTTGTCCGTCTTGAGGACAGAGAGGGTCGACGCCGAGAGGGTGGTGCGCAGCGCCGTGACCCGGGACGCGTGCGACGGGTCCGTCACCCCATCACAGTCATTGTCGAGGCCGTCACAGCGCGACTCGGACTCTTCAAAGTCCGCACCATACGAGCGCGCGGTGCAGACCGTCTCGTATGCCCCATCCACCCACGCCCGCTTCGCGCCCGCACAGACGCCTTGGGACCTCTCGCAGGCCAGCGGCGGAACCCCGCCGTCCTCATCCCCCTCTTCATTGGACCGACAGGCCGTCAGCGCCACCAGCAGCAGGACTCCTACTCGAACAGACAAAACTCGCATGACCGCCAGCGTCGCACAGTTCATGCCAACCCTGATGAATCAATTCCCCGTCAAACGCCGAGAGGAGCACAACGGCTCCCCTCGGCACGTGTCCTGACAATCTGTCAGCGATTGAGACCGATTCGTGCCCCGGAGCCCGGCGGCACGCAGGTGTAGGTTATCTCCTGCCCCACCGTCTTGGCATACCCCCGCAAGGTGGCATCCGACACGGTGGTCGTGGTGCCGTCATCCGGGATGAACGCATTGCCCGTCGGGTTGTAGAGGAAGCCCTTCACGCGCCCCCCCAGCGCCACCTTCGCCACCAGCTCACACTCCTTCACCACCCCGCCCAGAATCTTCGAGGTGAACGGCGTGCGCGCCCGCTGCAGCAGCAGGTCGATGCGCGGCCCCACGCTCGCCGCGTTCGTGCTGCTCAGCGTCACCTGCTGTCCCACGATGGGCGCCAGGTCCGTGTCGAACGCGAGCATCAGTTGCTCCACGTCCCGCCGCGTCCCATCCGGGTTGCTCAGCGGGAAGCCCACGCCGATGCTCGGGATGAACACGATGGCCGACAGGAAGCGCGCAATCGTGTCCACCGCGCCGTCGTGCACCATCCCAAAGCCTCGGACCTGGTTCCCCATCCACCCGCTGTCCGGCGCCATGAAGAACGGCGTGTTCGCGTTCCCGAACATGCCCACCTTCTGATACAGATTGCGCAGGTGCGGAATCTTCACGATCTGAGGGATGTTCTCGAAGCTCACCTGACCATCCGTGCCGTAGAACCCCTTCGACGGGTCCAGCCGGTGACAGCCCTCACACGTGAAGCCCAAGCCCTCTCCCAGCGGCAGGCCATCCGAGCGGCGTGAGCCCGCGTAGAAGTTCAGCCCCCGCTGCTGCGCCGCCGTCAGCGAGTTGTCCAGGTTGCGCACCGGATTCGGCGGCAGCACCACCTGCAACTGGAAGTCGGTGAAGCGCTGCATCTCCGTCAGGGTGGGCTTGCTCGCGCGGCCCAGGAGTCCCTCGAACGCGACGATGAAGTTCATGAAGGACAGGTTCGGGTCCGAGCCGCTGACGCCGAAGAAGCCATTGGCGCGGTCGCCTCGCCAGTGCATGGGGCCAGACGTGCTCATGCCGCGCATCGTCTGCGTCGTCATGGGGCCCTTCATCGGGTGGAAGTCGCTCACCTTGCCGGAGCCGTTGATGTGCGGCTTGAGCAGCGTGGCCGTGGCCAGCAGCCGACCCGAAATCGGATTCTGCGTGACGTCGTCATCGGGGTTGCCCAGGTCCCACGCCAGGTCATCCATGTCGCCGAAGATGTGGCAGCTCGAGCACGACGCCTCGCCATTCGCGGAGAACGTCGCCGCGTCGTAGAGCACCGGCCGCCCCTGCACCACCGAGACAGGCTCCGGGTTGAACAGCACCTGCTGCCCCACCTCCGTGCGCGTCGCCAGGTCCAGGACCTTCACCGCGTTGTCGAAGCGGGTCATCACGTAGAGCCGGCCGCGCGCCTCGTCCAGCACCAGGCCGCTGGGGCCACCGCCGCTCACCGGGATGTACGCCCCGCTGTTCAGGCGCGGGTCGAAGCTGTCCGACTCCAGCGCCTGCGTGTCGAACACGCCCACCTTGCTGGAGCCATACGCGGCCACGTAGAGCGTGCGCCCATCCCGGCTCACCACCATGTCCAGCGGCGTGGCCAGGCTGTGCGCCTTCGCCGTCGGGTCGAAGCCCGGCTCCGACGCCAGCTTCGCGTAGTCCAGGTGCTTGTTCAGGTGCCGAGGCATCACCGTTCCCGCGAGAATCGCGGTGATGCGCGTCTCCGCCAGGTGGCCCTGCACCGTGGTGCCGCCGAAGACACCGGGACCTTCGAAGCGCACGTGGTTGTTGGCCTCCGTGTTGGACACGTACACCGTGCCCGTCACCGGGTTGGTCACCATGTTGAACAACGTGGTGCCCACGTGCGCGAAGGCCTCCTTCTGCGTCAGCCCGTCCGCGTCGATGGCGAACACATCCTGGTCCGGCAGGTTGAAGCGAATCGCGTTGTTCCAGTTGCGCCCCAGCTCGTCCCGCCACTGGCTGAACTGCCGGTCGTACTTCACGATGAGCGCCACCTCGGGCGCGGGCACGCCCTGGTGGTTGGTCTCGGGCCCCGGGCTGCCTCCGGGATAGATGCCGCCGCTCACCAGACAGGGCAGATAGGGATTGAAGCCCTCACAGACGAGCTCCTCCAGCACCGCCGTCGTCTGGTTGCCCGACTTGAAGACCGCCGCGTACACCGTGCGCCCATCCGGGCTCACCGTCAGCGCGCGAGGCGTGTCCCCGAACAGGTTCAGGATGCGCACGGGCGTCCCGCCCAGCGTCGTGCCCAGGCTCGCCGGGTCGAACACCCAGACATCCGCGCGCCCCACGCCCGGCGTGGTGAGCTGCGGGTCTCCCGCGCCCGGCACCCCGGCGAGGGAGGCATGCGTGCGGTGCTGTCCCCGGTGCGCGGTGGTGATGAAGGCCCGGCCCTTCGGCCCCGCGAAGACGATGTCGCGCGGCTCGTCGCCCACCAGCAGCGTGCGCACCACGCGCGGCGTCCCCGTGAGCGACACCACGCTCACGCTGTCCGACAGGTGGTTGACCACCCAGACCTCGTCATTGCCCCGAGGCGCCACCGCCACCGGCTCCAACCCCACCGTCACCTTCGCCTGCAACGTCAGCCCCGAGTCCTCCACCTTGAAGACCGACACGCTGTTGTCCGGCGTGTTCACCGCGAACAGCCGACTCCCGTCTGGAGACATCGCCAACGGACGGACCTGTCCACTCTCGAAGGTCAGGAAGCTCGGCGGCGCGGCGAGGGCAGGCCCGAAGGCCACCAACGCCAACACCACCAGCAAGGACTTCTGGATGCCGCTGAGTCGCAAGGGAGTCATGGGAATGCCAGACCTCTGGGAATGACGAGGGGGACGACCATCGCGGCGAGAGACCACCTCTCACCGCGCTCCGCGGAACAGAAGGCACACGCCCACCCGACGCGGCGGGGGACCTCCACCGACGGAAGAAAGCAACGGGAGCGTGAGCGACGGAGCGCGGCGCTCAGGCTCGTTCAGGGATGCAGGTGACGCGATGCATCAGCCAGAAGACACACGACGCTCATGAACAGGCATCATCACCTCCGACATGGCAGGATTCCGGGGAAGCCAAGCTACTGGTTGGTGTGGCCCCCACGCTTGTTCCGTTCCGCCAATTCCTTTGGCCGAAGGCGACAACATGAGCTCTCCGGCGACCGTTTTGACGAGCTGGGCTCTCACGCTCCACCGCACGCTGGAGCTGCGCGGAGTGGATGCCCAGGCGTTGTTCGTGAAGGCGGGGTTGGACCCGGCGCTGCTGGGCGACGCGAATGCGCGCTATCCCCAGGAAGGGATGACGCGCCTGTGGCGGCTGGCGGTGGAAAATTCGGCGGACCCGGCCATCGGGCTGCAGATGGCTCGGCACGTGGCGCCCACGACGTTCCACGCGGTGGGCTACCGGCTCAATGCGTCCAGCACGCTGCGCGAGGCGTTCGAGCGGCTGGTGCACGCGGTGGCGCTGGTGTCGGACGGGCTGCGCCCGGCGTTCACGCGGGATGGGGATTGCTATCAGGTGCTGCTCTATGACGGGGGCGGCGGGCCGCACCTGTGCGAGGAGGAGACGGACGCGGTGGCCTATCTCCTGGTGCGCTTCTGCCGGGTGATGTACCGGCGGGAGCTGTCGCCTCGGGAGGTGCTGCTGCGTCGCGCGGCGCCCGCGGACCTGACGCCCTACGAGAAGTTGTTCCGGTGCAAGCTGACGTTCGGCGCGGAGGCGGATGTGCTCGTGTACGAGCGCCTGCCGTTCGAGGTCACCCTGCCGGGGGCCAATCCGGAGCTGGCGCGCATCAATGACGAGCTCATCGTCCGGCACCTGGCCCGGCAGGCGGGACAGGACGTGGTGGCGCGGGTGCGCGCGGTGTTGCTGGAGCTGCTGCCGCAAGGAGAGCCGTCGCAGGAGAAGGTGGCGGAGCGGCTGCACATGAGCTCGCGCAGCCTCCAGCGGAAGCTGGTGGAGTCGGGCTCGGGGTTCCGGGAGCTGCTCGCGGAGACGCGGCGGACCCAGGCCCTCTCGTACCTCTCCGAGCCGGGGCGGTCGGTGAGCGAAATCGCGTACCTGTTGGGTTTCTCGGAGGTGAGCACCTTCACGCGCGCGTTCCGGCGGTGGACGGGGCAGCCACCGAGCCGCTTCGGTGCTCCGGCGAGGGCTCGCTCGGGTTCGTGAGCGGGGGCGTGGTGGGCGAAGGGGGGCTCGTGCTTCAGTGCCGTCTGACTTGCGCCCTTCCTCGCTGACGCCCTTGCTCGTTGGATGGATGAGTCTCCTGCTCGTGCTCGGGGCTGCTCCGGCCTGGGCCTGTGGGCCCTTCTTCGAGTCACCCATCTACGTCCACTCCACCCACCCCGACCGCCCGTTCGAGTCCTTCGCGGCCGGCCACCTGGGTGTCCTCCAGGGGACGTTCCAGCCCATGTACCTCGCGTATGCGTGGCGGGTGATGATGGCGGTGCCCGCCACGGGTGAGGAGCAGCGGTCCGCGGTGGAGGCGTGGGCGCGCTGGCATGAAGACGTGCCAGGGGGCGCGGAGAAGGAGTCCGCGCGCTGGCTCGCGGCCCGGGCGGAGGTCCTCCCCTCGACGCCTCCCGCCACGGCGCCCCTGCTCTTCCTCGAGGAGAACTACAACCGAATCCCCTACATCCACGGCGATGCCTTCCTGCGCGCGGAGAAGACGCTGCGGGTGCTCGTCACGGAGTGGAAGCAGCACCCCGCGCTCGTGGCGGAGTGGGTGCGCAACCAGGACGCGGTCTTCAGTGCGGGGAGTGTGCTGGAGGAGCTGGCGCCCGCGCTCGATGGAGGGCTGTCCGCTTCGGTCCAGGCCCGCCGCCGCGCGGAGCACGCGTATCAACGCGCCTCCGCGGACTTCTACGGGCGGCGCTTCGCCGAGGCCGCGAAGGGCTTCCGGCAGATCAGCCAGGATTCGGGCTCGCCGTACCGGGTGCTCGCCGCGTATCTGGTGGCGCGTGTCCAGGTGCGGCAGGCGCTGCTCGAACGCCCCGAGGATTGGCGGTCCCTGCCCGAGGCGCCTCCCGAGTTCATGGCTCGGCTCACCGAGGCGGAGCAGGTGATGGCCCAGGTCCTCGCCACGCCGGGGCTGCGCGAGGTCCATCCGGCGACGCTGCGGCTGCGCAACCTCGTTCGTGCCCAGCTCCAGCCGGATGCGCTGACCTGTGAGCTGATGGGACGCGCGGCTCAGCCGCGAACTGGGTCGGCGCTGGGTGTCGAGCTCATCGACCTGAACCAGGGGCTCAAGCGAGTGCTCGACGACGACAAGAAGTCGTCCCAGCCGCTCTGCTCCGGGCTGACAGGGCCCGCGAAGGACCTCGCGGAGTGGCTCGCGGTCTCGTACGTCCCTCCGCTCCTCGCCGACAGTCAGCGAGAGCCTCGGGCTCGGAGGAACTACGCGCTGGCCGTGGCGCGGTGGGAGAAGACTCGCCAGCTGCCGTGGCTCGTGACGGCGCTCCAGTATGCGCGGGTGGATTCGCCGGGGCTGCGTGAGGTGCTCGAGGCGGCGGCACGGGTTCCCGTGAAGTCGCCGGCCACGATGACGTTGGTGTATCGCTCCGCGCATCTCTTGCGGGAGTTGGGGGATGTCGCGGCGGCGCGGGCTCGGCTCGCGACGGTGCCCCTGGAGGTGTCGCGAGAGGGGGTCTCCAGCGACAACCTCCTGAGAGATGAGCGCTTCGCCCTGGCGCGCGACTGGGATGAGGCCATTCTCCACGCGCTGCGGTCCGCTGCGGGAATGGAGGGCAACGGCTTCAGTGACGCACTCGCCACGCCGCTCGCGGAGCGGAGCCAGGTCCTCGACTGGGGGGCGGTGCGGGCGCTCAATCCTCGGCTGACGGCGCGGCGCATGAGCGAGCTGGCGGAGAAGACTTCGCTGCCTCCCGCCATCCGGCACCAGTTGAGGTGGACGGCCTTCACTCGCGCCGTGGTGGTCGAAGACCATGAGACGTTCCTGGCCGTGGCGAAGGTGCTCGAGAAGTCGGAGCCCGTCGCGCATGCCGGGTTGAGTGCCGTGCTCCGGCACACCTCACGGGAAGAGCGCCTGTTCGAGGCCCAGCTCCTGTTGATGGACTCCTTGGGCGCGACCCCGGAGCTCGAGGCCGAAGAGGACGGCGTGAGGGACGCGGGGTTGTCCAGCGAGGACGCGGAGACGTACGTGAGGGAGATGCTCACTTACGGGAAGATTGGCTGGTGCGTGAGCAAGACGGAGTCCCCGACGACAGCCCTGTCCTTCCTGTCGGAGGAAGAGGCGAAGGCCGCGCGCGAGGAATGGAGCAAGGTGGTCGCGGCGGACAACTCGATGAGCTATCTGGGACGCGCGGCGCTGGCGTGGGCGCAGGCGCACCCGAAGGACCCTCGCTCCCCCGTGGCGCTCTATCGCGTGGTCCGGGCGAGCAAGAAGTCCTGCGCCGAGCGGACCTCCGAGGCACGCGACGCGTTCCGCCTGCTGCATCGGCGCTACGGGAAGAGCGACCTGGCGAAGAAGTCGAAGTACTACCACTGAGCGAGGGACTTCTTCCGTGAGCCGTGGTGGGTCCATCCTCCTCTTGCTTTGCGCGACACTCGCGTGTGTCCCCACGTCGGAGCCACCGCGCGTGGTGCTCTGGGCCTGGGAGCGGCCGGAGGACCTGCGGTTCCTGGAGGGACAGCCGGTCGACGTGGCGGTCCTGTTGGCGACGGTCGAGCTGACGAATACAGCGAACATCGTCCAACGGCGGAGGCAGCCTCTGCGCCTGCCTCCGGGAATGGTGCCGCGAGCCACGGTGCGGTTGGAGATGCGAGGGGGAGCCTCGCTCGCGCGCTTCTCGACGGAGCGAATCTCCGCGCTCGCGGACCAGCTCATCACCCTCGCGATTCGTCCGGAGGCCACGGGCCTGCAGATTGACTTCGACGCACGGGAGTCCGAGTACGACGCCTACCTCTCATTGCTCCACGCGGTGCGAGCGCGAATGCCTCCGACACAGCGGCTGTCCATCACGGGGTTGGCGTCGTGGTGTGTCCCGGGAAGCTGGGTGGCGCGTGCGCCCGTGGACGAAGTGGTGCCCCAGCTCTTCCGCATGGGCCCAGAGGCCGCCATCTGGCGGCGTCGCTTCGCACGAGAGATTCCCCAGCCGTGCCAAGGCAGCGTGGGGCTCGCCTTCGATGAGCCCCGTGCGGTGCCTCCAGGAACACGCACGCTCTACGTCTTCAATCCGAAGCCGTGGACCTCCTCTGACTATGCACAAGTCATTGAGGAGCTGCCGCCGTAGAGCAGCTCTCCTCTATCGTGCCCTCTTCTCGGCGGTCATTGGCATATCGCTACTCCATCGATGACATGCACCACATTGATGGGGCGACATCACCGTCCACGTGTTGCCAACACGTCAGTCGGGTCAGCGCGCAGGTCCGCCTCGGGCTCCCAGCAGCTCAGAGGGCCTCCCCTACCCCACTTCATCAAAGTACCGTGGGCCATCCATCAGGCTGTTGCCCTACGCATGCGATCCGGAGAAGGCATCATGGACATAAACCTGAACGGTACGTTCCACTTCAAGCATGTCTATGCGACGAACCTGGAAGACTGGGGCGTCCTGGCCTTTCCTCAATCGCAGAATGCCACAGAGGTAGGCCGCCGCTATCGCGTTGGCGAGCCAGTCCTGCTAGCGATTCCTCAAAAGCCCAAGGAAGTCGCCGGCCCTGTCCCCGTCGAAGTACGCGGCCGGGTTTTCGCTGTGTGTACTCTTGTGGTGCTCGCGGGCTCTGCAACATGCCAGATCGCAAACCCTGAAATGGTCCGCCGGCATCCTGACGTGGTCAAACAGTGGGACACCGCCCTCCCCATTCGGAGGCTCTGGCGATTATCCCATCCTCGGCCATACATCGAGTTCGGGCAGGAGCTAGTCGAAACAGCGCGGATACGGCGCGGCCAATTGATTAGATTGGCAGATCCTCTCCCTGCAGCGGAGGTCCGACACTGGCTCGGCTCGGTCCAGTGCGAAGAGTTGAGATTGAGCTACTCCACCAAGGTCAAGGCGCTCCTCGACCGCTTCGGTAGAGGCCCGTAAGTCAGCCTGCATGGAGAGGGCACCTGCCAACTCTGCGTGCAGTTTTCCGACTTCCGTGAAGGGATTGGGCATGCGGATGTTCCGAGCCACCCCTACGTTTCCTCCGCGCTCCTCCTGGGGGCTCCAGGCGAGTTCGAAGTGGTGGCTCCCCGGAATCCATTGCCCGACCTGCGATGAGGTCTGGAGCGGCACGGGTGAAGCGTATCCGTCCGTGGACCTGTCGAGCCTGGCGGAGCACCCGAAGTTCACCGCTCGGGTGGAGGAAGACTTCGAGGAGTTCACTCGACTCAGAGAGCTGGTGCGTCCCCTGGCGCCAGAGGGCGCGGTGCTTGAACCAGGCGCGAACTTCGGCCCGCTGGTGGGCACGGGAAGAGGAACACCGCCTCCGCTCTTCTTCGCGACGCCCTGGCAACCCGTCATGCAGCGCGAAGCGCTTGAGCAACTCCAGAGTCTGGGGCTTCAAGGGCTGTTGGGATGTCGGACCGAGCTGCGGCTCCGCAGCAAGGCCGCCCCCGAGCTGCTCGAGCTTCAGCTCGAGTCACGTGGAGAGCTGCACCCCACCTGCCTGCCGCGAAACCTGCCCCAGCCGTGCTCGACCTGCGGCCGACTCGCCTTCAGCTTTCCCAGCGCCCCGCTCCTCGACTGGGCATCCCTTCCAACAGACCGAGACTTGTTCCGACTCTCCCACTTCAAGACCGCCATCATCGCCACGGAACGGTTCATCGATGCAGTGAGGAGCCTCGACATCGACGATGTGCAGTTCCGCGAACTACCGGCGCGTTAGCACCGACACGGCCACCCTCAAGTCCGAGCCATCACCGGGAACCGGTCCGGCCCCATAGGCAGCGGCAGGTTGCGCACGAACAGGTCCGCGTCCGTGTCTTCACCCACCACCTCCGCGCCGGGCCACCAGCGCTCGGGCGTGAAGCCGAACCGCACCTCCTTCACGGGCTGGTCAATCAACCGCGCCAGGTGCGGCCTCAAATCGAAGACCTCTCGCGCATAGACGTCCTCGATGTGCAGCACCCCATCCTCCACCCCCGCGAACACCCACGCGTCCTCTCGCAACCGGCGCAGCGGCCGCGCGAAGTTCGCCGCCGCGTACCACGTCGCGATGTGCCCATGCCGCCGCGCTCCGAAGCGCTCCGTCACGGCCACCCCCTCCGCCGCCAGTGCGACCAACTCCTCACGCGCACGCGCCTCCGACAAGTCCACCTCCGGCGCCAACACCCCCGCCGGCTCCACGCTCAACGACACCCCGAACAACCGCTGCTCCCGAGGCACGAAGCCGAAGCGCGGATAGAACCCGAGCACGTTCTTGTTCGCGAACAACATCACCGGCGCGCTCCCACAGAAGTCGAGCGCCGCCTCCATCACCACGCGCGACAAGCCCTGCCCCCTGCGCTCCGGCACACAACCCACCGCGCCGAGCTGATACCCCTCCACCTCCCGCCCCTCCACCCGCAGACACATCCGTGACACGGAGGCGTTCGCCACCACGCGCCCTTCCTCCATCACGCTGAACGCCCGGTACTCCTCGCGCCACTCTCCCCACGCACACCAGCGACGGAAGTCGACCGTGCGGAAGACTCGCGGCACGTACTCACAGAAGGCGGCTTGAAGCTCGGTGGCACCGTGGTCGATGACCACGACCTGCGACTTCGACATGGGGAATCCCCTCGTCACAATCATCCATTAGGCAACACGTCCGAGCGACTTCCGACCCACCGCCCTCCACATCCCCCGAGGATCCAGCGTCGCCCCACACCCCAAGGAGCCCTCGCATGTGCACTGACTTCCTCATCGTTGCCTCGGACAAGAGCGTGGTGAATGGACGCAGCATGGAGTTCGGGGTCGACCTCGGCTCCGAAATCCTGGTCCGTGCTCCTGGCTCCAAGTTCATCTCGCCCTCGCCCCACGGCCTCCTCAACGGCCTGTCGTGGACGTCCTCCTACGGCTACGTGGGCCTCACCGCCAAGGACAGCCTCCCCATCATCGTCGATGGAATCAACACCGCCGGCCTCTCCACCGGCAGCCTCTGGCTCCCCGGCTCCCGCTACCCCAAGGTCACCGTCAACGCCAAGGCCCTGACGCTCGCGCAGTTCCCTGGCTGGGTGCTCGGCAACTTCTCCACCGTGGCCGAGGTCCGCTCCGCCCTCCTCGAAGGCGTCGCCCAGGTCTGGGAGAGCGACTGGCTCGCCAGGTACCTCCCCCTCCACTTCCCCATCCACGACGCCCAGGGCAACAGCCTGGTCGTCGAGTTCCTCGACGGCGAGCTCCACCTCCACGACAACCCCGTCTCCGTGCTCACCAACGCACCGCCCTTCCCCGTCCAACTCCAGAACCTGCGCAACTACGTGGGCCTCTCCCCCTACGACGCGAAGCCTGTCCAGTTGGGCAGCGAGACCTTCTCCCAGCCCGGCCACGGCAGCGGCCTGCACGGCATCCCCGGCGACGCCATGCCGCCCTCCCGCTTCGTCCGCGCCACCTACCTCAAGCAGTTCGCCCGCCCCGTCGCCAACGCGACCGAGGCCACCAGCCTCGCCTTCCACATCCTCAACTCCGTCGACATCCCCAAGGGCACCGTCCGCTCCGTCAATGACAAGACCCAGCGGGAGGAGGATGACTACACGCAGTGGACCGTGGCCAAGGACCTCACCCACACCGTCTTCAACGTGCGCTTCTACGAGGACCAGCTCATCTACTCGGTGAACCTCAAGACGCTCGACTTCGGCGCCGCCGACGGGAAGACCTTCGTCGTCCCGTCCAGCCCCGCGTCCATCGACCTCACCCCGAAGCTCACCCGCTGAGCGCCCCCGCCTCACACCCGAGGCCCGTCGCGAAGTGGCGGGCCTCCGGGTTCACCCAGTCCCCAACAGCAGCGGGGGCGCCTTCGGTCCCTCCGAGGCGAAGCGCTCCCGCAGCAGTTGCACGAAGCGCGTCAACGAGGCCGGCCGCTGACGAGACACCCGGGTCACCGCGCTCCAGCGTCGGCGAATCCCCCGAGGCGTGAGCCGGAGCGCGTGCAACCCCTGCCCTTGCGCCGGAAGCATCCAACCCGGCAGCGCCGTCACCCCCATGCCTCCCCGCACCAGCTCGATGAGCGCCTCGGTGAGTGGCACGGGAGAGACGCGCTGCGGCTCGACATTCGCCGGCCAGAAGACCCGCGTGAAGATGTCGAGCTGCTCACGCGGCGCCGCATACGTGAGCAGGTGCTCCGACGCCAACTCCTCCGCCGTGACGTGCGCACGCCGAGCCAACGCATGGCCCGCCGGAACCACCAACATCAGCTCATCCGTGAAGAGCGCGGTCCGCGCCAGCTTCGCGTGCGGGGGCACATCCGTGGTCAACGCGAGGTCCAGTCCGCCGCTCAGCAGCGCGTCGAGCGGCTGGCGTGTGGCCTCCAGGACGATGCGCAGCTCCGCGCGCGGATACTCCCCCTGCCACTGTCCGAGGAGGGGCGGCAGCCAGCCGTAGACCGTGTAGCAGCCCGTGCTGAGCCGCAGCAGGTCGTCCTTCGGATGCGCGCGACACACCGCCTCCGCCTGCGCCACTTCGTTCAACACCCGCCGCGCCGAGGTGAGCAGCTTCTCCCCCGCGTCCGTCAGCAGCAGCCGACGCTGGCGGCGCTGGAAGAGCTGAACGCCCAGCCGCTCCTCCGCGTCGCGAAGCTGGTGGCTCAGCGCCGAGGACGTGAGGTGGAGCTGCCGGCTCGCCGAGACCAGGCTCCCCGTGTCAGCCACCGCGGCAATCAGCTTGAAGTGACGAAGCTCGAGCATGTCGGCACAGCCTGACATGAACGGCTTTCATCTTCTTCGAGAAATCGTTTCGCTGCGCTCATGGGGCCCGAGTCCTTAACGTGGGGCCACCCACAGACACCTGGGCCACCCACAGCCACGAAGGCGCACCGATGCTCACCCACGCTCCCACCCCTCCCTGGAGTTCCCTGCGAGTCGACGACGTCGAGCCCGTCGTCGTCGGCCCCGGCTGCCTGCGCAGGGACCTGCCGAGCACCCCGGACATCCGCGCCTGGGTCGTGGACATCGCGCCAGGAAGCCAGTGGCCCTGGGTGGACACCCACGACACCGGCGAAGTGCTCTTCATCGTGAGTGGCGAGCTCATCGAAGGAGCGCAGCGCATCGGGGCCGGTTCGTCCGTGTTCTTCGCGCCAGGGAGCAGCCATCGGCCGAGGACCGAGCTGGGCGTGCGCATCTTCGGCATCAATCCCCTCTCGCCCCAGCCGCGCGGAGCCACCCCATGACGTCGCGCCAGCCAGGAACCGGGCGCCGGGACTTCCTCCGTGCCGCGCTCTCCCTCACCGCGGGCGCGGTGCTCCTGCCGCCAGGAACAGGCCGCGCGGCGAAGCCCGACGAGAGCACGCAACTGCGCGCACGACGGCTCGCCTGGGCCGGAGTCCAGCTGCAGCTCGGGAAGGACACCCTCTTCCTCGACCCGCTGCAGGACCCCGCCGTGTGGGGCCCCGCGCTGAAGGACCCGCTCGTGCCACTCGAGGCGGGCGACGGCGGTCGCTTCGTGCTGGTGACGCATCGCCACCCGGACCACTTCGACCGGATGGCCGTTCGCCAGGTCCTCGGCGACACGGGCACCCTGGTCTGCTCGCCCGACACGGCGGTCGTGGCCGCATCGGCGGGGTTCCGCGTCCGGACCGCGCCCCTCTACGAGCCCCTCCTGCTCAACGACTTCACCGTCACCGCCGTGCCGGCCGCGGACGGCTATGGAGATCAACAAGTCTCCTGGGTCGTCTCGGGCGGAGGCCGCCGCATCATCCACTGTGGCGACACGCTGTGGCACGGCGCCTGGTGGCACATCGGCCGGCAGCTCGGCCCGTTCGACGCGGCGTTCCTGCCCATCAACGGGGCTCGCTTCGGCTGGCGCAAGCCCGTCAGCGATGTCCCAGGCGTGCTGACACCCGAGCAGGCCGTCGCGGCGGCGGCGGTGATGGAGGCGCGGCTCCTGGTCCCCATCCACTATGGCGTCACGTCCTCCGACGACTACCGCGAGGTCCCCGACGCGGAGGCCCAGCTCCTGGCGGCGGCGAAGAAGCGGAAGGTGAACGTGGAGCTGGCTCGGCCCGGAGAGTGGCTGACCTGGAAACCCAGGCCCTGAAGCCCGCACCGACCCCATCCCGGAACTTCCGGGGTGGGTGGCTCTTGTGTCAGGATTGAATCTGCAATCGGCGCACGATTCGCGCGCCACTCCGCCGCCGTCCCCCGCGGACCCCATCCTCTCAAGGAGCCTGCCTCATGAAGCGGTTCATCCAGGGCCTGTCCCTGACGTCTCTGTGTTTCTCGCTGATGGCCTGTGGCGCCAGCAAGATGTACACGCTCCCCGTCCAGGCGGACCGGGCCTCGGAGACGAAGACGGCCCTGTGGACCTGCGCCACCGAGAGCGGCCTCGAGTCCCAGTCGCCTCCGGACCGGATGGCCATCGCCGTCACCTACGACCCGACCGCGACCATGTACTACACGTACAACGAGCGCGACGCGTACACCTTCCAGGTCATCGTCGACGACAAGCAGGTCCCCCCGGCGGAGCTCGACGCGAAGTTCGCCACCGTGCGCAAGAAGGGCGAGGAGCTCTACGTCTGCGCGCAGGACCGCGTGAACCCGCGCGTCGTCGCCGCCGCGCCCGCGCAGACGAACGTCAACATCCAGCTCAACGCCCAGGGCCCGGGCACGTCGAACGGCATGACCGCCGGCGCGTCGGTCTCCACGAACACCACCACGGCCACCGCCACGACGACCTCGTCGTCCGCGTCCGCCGCGGCTTCCGTCGACATGAGCGCGGGCACCTGCGCTCGCGCCGTGGACTGCTACGCGCGGCTGGCCAAGACGGTCTGCGAGGGCGCGCAGGACTGCAGCTTCAAGGTGGAGATGAGCGGCAACGACGAGGCCGGGTGCCGCGACGCCCTGCTGCGCGTGCCGGACATGCTCCAGCCCTTCAAGATGATTCGCCCGAACCTCTCCGCGCCGGCGGTCTGCCGCGCCGAGTAGTCCTTCGCGAGCCGCTGGAGGGCACCCCACGTCCGTGCCCTCCAGCTCCGCGCGCCTCAGTGGATGCGCAGCGCGAGCTTGCCCAGGTGGTGCTTGCCCACGGCCTCGTGCGCGCGCGGGGCATCCTCCAGCCGGTAGACCTTCGAGACCTCCACGTGGAAGGGCCCGGCCTCGATGAGTCCATTGAGCCGTCCCAGCGCGCGCGGATGCGGCACCCCGTTGTAGGCGGTCACCTTGACGCCCTCGGGGCCCTTGGGCTCGGGCTCGACGCCGTTGGGGTAGGCGATGTGGCCGCCCTTCTTCACCGTCGCCAGCGCCTGGTCCGTCTTCTCCCCGCCCGCGAGCACCAGCACCGCGTCGAGCCCCTCCGGCGCGAACTCCCGGCACGCCTTCACCACGTCATCCGCGCGGCCGTTCACCACCTTGTCCGCGCCAATCTTCTTCCCCAGTTCCACGCCGTCCTCGCCGGACACCACCGCGAGGACGCGCGCTCCCAGCCGCTTGGCCAGCTGCACCGCCAGGTGCCCCACGCCGCCGCTGGCGCCGTACACCATGAGGTTCGTGCCCTTGCCGACCTCGAGCGCATCCTCCACGCCTTGCAGGGCGGTGATGCCATCCGCCGCCAGCACTCCCGCCTGCTCCGCGCTCAGTCCCTTCGGAATCAGCGCCGTGTCCACCGCCCGCACGCAGGCGTATTCCGCGTAGAAGCCCCCCTTCGAGTTGAGGAAGCCCGCGGCGTAGACCTTGTCGCCGACCTTGAAGTCCTTTACCCCGTCCCCCACCGCGACGACGGTGCCCGCGCCGTCCGAGCCCAGGACGTAGGGGAAGGTCGACTTGCTCGGCCTGATGCTCTCCATTCCCCCTTCGCGCTCCTCCGGGTCCCACTGGCCGATGCCCGCGGTCTCCACCTTGATGAGCACGTCCTCCGCGCCCAGCGAGGGAACGGGGAGCGTCTTCATCCCGAGCAGCTCCGGGCCGCCAAACCGGTCGATGGCGATGGCCTTCATCTGGGAAGGAATCGAGGTCTTCATGGGTGGGCTCCTCGCGGGCGCAGGTCTCCCGCGACGGACAGGGTTCCTCCGCAGGCTGCTCACGAGCACAGAGGGCGCAAGGGGGCTCGAGCCGGGTCGAGCCAGGGCCCGTCCTCACGCCCGCCCCCCAGGCACGGAAGACCCCCGCTTGGAATACAGTCGCCCGACAACCGAAGGCTCGGGAGGTCGCGATGTCGTCGACGACGAAGCTGCGCGGGTGGCTGCTGGGTGGGGTCCTGCTGCTGTCCACCGCCGCCGCGAGCGCGAGCAAGTCGAGCGTGTCGCTGGGGGACATCGAGCTGCGCGTCTTCGACCAGACGAAGGCCGCCCTCGTCAAACGCGAGGAGGCCGAGGACCCCTACGGCATGTTCGTCGACGCCGTGTTCCTGGTGCAGGTGAAGGGCGAGTTCGATGGCGACAAGCCCCTGAAGCTCAAGGTCGTGGTGAGCGCGCCCAAGGAGGAGTCGGAGGCCGGCGAGCGCCGCGCGTGGAAGGTGACCCAGACGCGCGAGCTGCATGCGCTCCCCGAGAGCGGCGTCCTCCAGGTGCCCTTCCTCATGCCCTACGAGTGCGCGTCCACCGTGAAGGTGGTGGCCACCCTCACCGGCCCCGGCATCCAGGCCCGCAAGAAGCTGGACACCGCGTTCCCGTGCGCGGAGTGAGCGGGGCGAGCGCTCACCAGCCCAGCGCCTCCGGCACCTGGTCGAACAGGCGCAGCACCGCGGGGAGCCGGGCATGCTGCCGCTTCATCTCCGCCCACACCGAGGGGTGTTGACGCGTCCGCACCTGCTTCACCAGCAGGTCCAGCTCCTCGCGCGAGAACCCCTGCGTCTTCGCGCGGAGGTAGTTCCCCAGGTGCGCCAGGTAGTCCCAGTACGCGGCGCGGCGGGACTGAGGCAGCACCTCACGCTGGTTCAATTGCAGCACGGTGATGGTGTACTGCGCGCGGCGGTGCGCCTCCGTCCCCGCGCGCCCCCGCGGGACGAAGTAGTACGTGTCGCGCAGGTCCAGCTCCATGAACTCCGTGGGGTCCTCGACGCGAGGGTCCAGGAACACGGGCCTGCCTGGAATGGGCGGCTCCACCGGCGCGCCCCGCTCGCGCCGCACGTCCGTCAGGACATTCGTCCCTTCGGCGAAGACCGCGAAGTGGTCATTCTTGCGCGGGTTGCAGACGCCACACGCATACAGGTAGTTCGCCCAGGCGAAGGCGACCTCCGGGTAGAGCGTCTTCGGGCGGATGTGCTCCACCTCGTCCGCGACGGAGTCCTCGCAGTAGGCGCAGCGGCGCACGCCCGAGCACATCGCCGACAGCGTCACCTTCACGTGGTCGAAGATGGGGTTGCCAATCTTGTTGAGCGCGGAGAAGCGCTTCTTCGCCTGCGCCACCCGCTCCGCGTAGTCCCCCGCCGCGTCCAGCTCCCGCTGGTACTTCACCAGTCCCTCGCGCGCCTCCGCGGGCAACGGCTTCTCGGGCAGGCGAATCATTTGAGCAGACGCTCCACCGCGGGGGACGGCAACACGCTCGCGGCGGTCGGCGTGCGCATGCGCAGACGCTCCTGCTCCTGACGCTCCTCCGCGCTCAGCCCTCCCTCCAGCTCCTTCTGGTTGAGGAGGGCCAGGCGCTCCAGTTGCGCGAGCGCCTCCGGAGAGCGCGTCGACATGTCGCCGAAGGCACCCGTGCCATAGGCATCCACCCCGCTCCCGTAGAGGAGCCGCTCCCGGGTGATGCCGGTCACCATGCTCGGCGGCTCGTCCATGCCGGGACGCGGCAGCCAGAAGATGCTCCCCTCCGCCGCGGCCTGGCAGATGAGCGGGCTGTGCGTCGTGACGAGGAATTGGAGGTGCGGGAAGTGCTTGCGGAACCAGAACCCCACCCGGCGCTGCCACGTGGGATGCAGGTGGGCTTCGATCTCGTCGACGAGGACGACGCCCGGCGGCTGGAGCGACAGCGCATCGCCCGGCGCGAAGAGGCGCCTGGCGCCGTAGGTGCTCGCGAGCTGGCGAATCAACTCGAGCGTCAGGCTCAGCAGCGACTGGAAGCTGTCGCCGAGGCTCGCGACGGAGACCTCGTTGCCCTGGCCGTCCACGAAGCGCACGCCTCGCGAGGAGATGGAGTCGAGCCGCGTCTGATGCGGCAGGAAGTCGGGCTGGTTGATGAACGCCAGGAGCGGCTCCAGCAAGCCCGCGTCGGGCCCCGTCTCCAACTGCTCCAGCCACCCGAGGCTCGCGCGCAGGGCCACGGAGGCATCGAACATCGACAGGTGGCGCGCGAGCCTCGGCTGCGAGGAGAAGAGCGCCTCCTGCCCCGCGTCGCCGTCCGTGAAGCGCCGGAACGGACCGAACGCGGCGCTGAACCAACCCCGGCCCGTGCCCCAGAGCGCGGGCGCCGCGGCCAGGCTCGCCGCCCCGGGCACGAGCTGCGTGGCATTCCCCGCGCGCTGGAGTCGCAGCTCCGCCGAGACCTCCGACGACACGGAGGCCCCGGCCTGGTCCCAGCGCGAGTCCCCACTCAACGACACCTGAATCGAGCCGGACGGCGAGCCCGCGCGGAGCCACTCACTCCAATCCTGACGAAGCGCCATCGCCGCGTCGCGCCCCATCAGCGCGAGCGAGACCGCGCGGAGGAAGGCGCTCTTGCCCGCGCCGTTGTCTCCGATGACGACGTGCCACCCCGGATGCGAGGACGGCTCCCACTCCAGCTCAGCCATCGACCGGATGTTCTCGAGGACGACTTTCTTCAGATACATGGAGACACAGGACGCCCGAATCAGTCGGAGGGGTCAATCGCTCCGCCGCCACAGTGTGAAGCCGCGAGGAATCGTCTCGAACCCATCCATCGCAAGCCCCCTCGGAGGTGGGCCGCCGGGTGGTAAGCAAGACAACCCCCTGAATCGCCGCGTGTCAGTCCAAGCTGGTAGCTTTCACGCATGCCGGACATCCGACTGCCCGCCGAAGCGAAGTTCAAGACTGAGCTGGACGCCCTCACCGCGCATGACGACAAGCCTCGCCCTCCCGGGTGGGCGCTCTCGCCTCGCGCCGTCGAGACCTACATCCTCGGGAGCACAAAGCCCGTGGGCGGCGTTCCCATCACCCCCAAGTACGTGGGTGACAAGGGGCTCGTGCAGGTGTGCATCGCCACCCTGGCGTCGGACCGGGCGCTGATGCTCGTGGGCGAGCCGGGCACCGCGAAGAGCTGGCTGTCCGAGCACCTCTCCGCCGCCATCAGCGGCACCTCCGCCCTCATCGTCCAGGGCACCGCCGGCACCAGCGAGGACCACCTCAAGTACTCGTGGAACTACGCGCTGCTGCTCGCCAAGGGCCCCACGCCCGAGGCGCTCGTCCCCTCTCCCGTGCTGCGCGCCATGCGCGGCGGCAAGTTCGCCCGCTTCGAGGAGGTGACGCGCACCTCGCCGGAGATCCAGGACGCGCTCATCTCCCTCCTCTCGGAGAAGCAGGTCTCCATTCCGGAGCTGGGCGAGGTGGTGAGCGCGCAGCGGGGCTTCAACCTCATCGCCACCGCCAACACGCGAGACCGCGGCGTCAACGAGATGAGCGCCGCCCTCAAGCGCCGCTTCAACTTCGTCACCGTCCCTGTGGTGGATGACCTGGAGCAGGAGATTCAAATCGTGACGAGGCGCGAGGCGGAGCTGCGCAATGACTACCAGGTCGGTGTCCCGCCGACGGAGGAGCTGTCGCGCATGCTGCTCACGCTCTTCCAGGAGCTGCGCCAGGGCGTGACGAAGGACGGCAAGACGAAGGTCCGCACGCCGGGCGCGGTGCTCTCCACGGCCGAGGCCATCAGCGTGCTGTTCAACAGCTCCATCCTCGCGCAGCAGTTCGGCGGCGGGAAGGTGACGCCGCATGAGCTGGCCGCGTCGCTGGTGGGCGCGGTGGTGAAGGAGCAGGAGGACGACGTGAAGGCCCTGCGCGAGTACATGGAGACGGTGGCCAAGAGCCGCTCCGGCGCATGGAAGGAGCTGTACTCCGCGAGCAAGAAGCTCCTGAGGGGCTGATGGACCTGGACCTGCTCACCCGGGTGCACCTGTTCCCGGTGCGCCACCACTCGCCGCGCACCACGGCGGTGCTCGGACGCTGGCTGGAGCACGTGAAGCCGGAGGTGGTGCTCATCGAGGGCCCCTGCGATGCCTCCGCGCTCGTGGACGTCCTGTGCGACGCGGACACCCGGCCTCCCATCGCCCTGCTCGGCTATCGCACGGACGACACGCCGGGCTCCGCGCTGTGGCCCTTCGCGGAGTACTCCCCCGAATACGCGGCGCTGCGCTGGGCCCAGGCCCACGCCGCCCGCGCGCTCTTCATCGACATCCCCGTGGGCGTCAGCCTGGCCATGGACCGGCGGGACGCGGTGCCGCCCTCCGAGGCCGAGGCCGGAGCGGAGGCCCAGGAGCCGGCTCCGGAGCCCGAGGAGCCCATCACCGAGCGGTTCGCTCGCGAGCGGGGCTATCGCTCCTTCGAGGAACTGTGGGAGGCGCTGTTCGAGGCGCCGGACTGGACGCCCGAGGGCTTCCGGAGCGTGCTGCTCGCGTGGGCGGACGTGCTCAACGCGGGGCCTCGCCTGGACTATCACCGCTGGCGCGATGCCTTCATGGCGCGGCAGGTGCTGGAGGTCGTGGCCCGCGGGGTTGCCCCCGAGAAGATCGCCGTCGTGGCGGGCGCCGCGCACGTGGCCGCCTTCGTCGCGAAGGACGTGGAGGCCGCGCTGGAGGCTCGGCTCCCGGCGGCAGTGCCCTGCGCGGTGACGGTGATTCCGTACAGCTTTCCGCGCCTGTCCGAGCAGCTCGGCTATGGGGCCGGCAACCGCGCGCCGCACTTCTACCAGAAGGCCCATGAGGCGAAGTGTGACTTCCGGCGCGCGACGCTGGAGGTGCTCATCGACTTCGCCGGACACCTGCGCATGCGCGGCTTCACCGCATCGCTGTCCGACGTGCTGGAGGCCTACCGGCTCGCGGTGACGCTGTCGGACCTGCGCGAGAAGACGGCGCCGGGCCTGGACGAGCTGCGCGAGGCCACCATCGCCACGCTCTGCCGAGGCGATGCGACCCACGTCGACTCCTTCCTGTGGAAGAGCGTGGTGGGCCACCAGGTGGGCCGCGTGGCCAGTCGCATCGGGAAGAACTCGCTCCAGGCGGAGTTCTGGCGGGAGGTGGACTCGCGCCACCTGCCGCGCACCGACAGCCCGGAGACCTTCACGCTGCGGCTGAGCAACGAGGTGGAGGTGGGCTCGTCGGTGTTCCTCCACCGGCTGCGGGTCGCGGGCATTCCCTACGCCACGCTCGTGGGCACCGCGCAACAGAAGCTCACCCCCAAGGAGGCCAGCGCCCAGGCCGCGCTCACCCGCGTGCGGGAGTCGTGGCAGGCCCAGTGGACCCCGTCCACCGACGTGGCGCTGGTGGAGAAGATCGTCCTGGGCGACTCGCTGGAGGCCGTGACGACGCGAGTCCTCCAGGAGCAACTGGACGCGGCGCGGAGCACGGGCGGCGCCGCGGAGGTGCTGCTGGAGTCGGTGATCACCGGCTGCGCGCAGACGCTGGGCGCCGCGCTGCGCGCGTGTGATGCGCATGCCTCCACGGACGTGGACCTGCCCTCGCTCGCGTCGGCGGCGCGGGCGCTGTCGGGACTCGTCGCGTACGGCACCTCCCGCGCGCACACGGCGATGGGCGACGAGGCCGTGGCCGTGCTCTGCCAGAAGACCTTCACGCGCGCGCTGCTGCGGGTGCACGAGGCCTGCGCCTGCGCGCCCGACGCCGTGCCCGCCGTGATGGATGCGCTGCGGACGCTGCACGAGGTGGCGCTGGCCCAGCCGCTCGCGGACAAGGCCGGATGGCTCACCGCGGCCCGGGAGCTGATGCGCAGCGGCACCGTGCACCCTTCGGCGTCGGGGCTGGCGACGGGCCTGCTGTACCTGTCGCGGGAGCTGACCGAGGAGGAGGTCTCGAGGGAGGTGGGGCTGCGGCTGTCGCTCGCGGTGGCGCCGGAGGTGAGCGCGTCGTGGCTGGAGGGCTTCCTGCGGGTCAACGCGCTGGTGCTGGTGAAGAACCGCGACGTGGTGAAGGCGCTCGACGAGTTCCTGGTGGGCATCGACCCCGAGCTCTTTCGTCAGACCCTCCCGGTATTGAGAAGAGCACTGGGCGTGCTCGGTAGCACCGAGCGGCGCTACCTCATGGAGAACATCGTGGCCGTGCGGCGGCTGGGAGAGCAGGGCCGCGCGGTGAAGACGGTGCTCGAGGAAAAGGACAAAGAGAAGCTCAAGGACATGAGCGCCGAGCTGGGCAAGGCGCTCGATGACCTGGACGACCTGCTATGAGCGTGGACCCCAAGAACCTCTCGGAGAAGGACCGCGACGCGCTCCTGCGCTGGCGGCTGGCGCTGGGCCCCGCCGCGGAGAAGACGGGGGCGTGTCCCTCGCTGCGCGCGCTGGCCGGCGCCTCGGCCTCGGTGGGCCTGGGCGGTGGAGACCTGGAGCCGCTGGATGACGCGCTCTCCTTCGTCTACGGCGAGCGGAGCGGCGGGCGAGAGGGCCCCAAGCCCTACATCCCCGAGTGGCTGGGCGCGCTGCGCAGCTTCTTCCGCGACGACGTGATTGCGCTCGTCCAGAAGGACGCCATCGAGAAGAAGGGCCTCACGCAGCTCCTGTTCGAGCCGGAGACGCTGCCCTTCCTCGAGAAGAACGTGGAGCTGGTGACGACGCTGGTGAGCGCGCGCGGGCTCATCCCGGACGAGGCGAAGTCCCTGGCCCGCACCATTGTCCGCGAGGTGGTGGACGAGCTGCGCAAGAAGCTGGAGTCCACCGTGCGCACGGCGGTCATCGGCGCCCTGCGCCGCGACAGGACGAGCCCGCTGCCCATCGCGCGCAACATCGACTGGAAGCGCACGATTCGCCACAACCTCAAGGGCTGGGACGCGGAGAACAAGCGCCTGGTGCCCGAGCGCTTCTACTTCTGGCCCAACCAGCGGCGGCACCACGAGTGGGACGTGACGCTGGTGGTGGACCAGTCCGGCTCCATGGCGGAGAGCGTGGTCTACAGCTCCGTCATGGCCGCCATCTTCGCGTCGCTGGATGTGCTGCGCACGCGGCTGGTCCTGTTCGACACCGAGGTGGTGGACATGACGCACCTCCTGTCGGACCCGGTGGAGGTGCTGTTCTCCACGCAGCTCGGCGGCGGCACGGACATCAACCGCGCGGTGGCCTACGCGCAGGCGAACCACGTCCAGCGGCCGGAGAAGACCCTCTTCCTGTTGATCACGGACCTCTACGAGGGCGGCAACGCGCAGGAGCTGCTGGCGCGGCTGCGGCAGTTGGTGGACTCGCGCGCGAAGGTGCTGTGCCTGCTCGCGCTGTCGGACGGCGGCAAGCCCTCCTACGACCAGGCGATGGCGAAGGAGCTCACCGCGATGGGCATCCCGTGCTTCGGGTGCACGCCGCGCAAGCTGGTGGACGTGGTGGAGCGAGTGATGCGCAACCAGGACCTGACGCCGCTGCTGTCCTCCGAGAAGGAGCTGTCCCATGGCTGAGTTGCGAAAGCTGGCCCCGGGCATGAGCGCCCTGACGGAAGTCATCAGCGACCGGGACGAGCTGGCCAAGGGCGCGCGCATCTTCGACGACAAGCACATCACCCACCTGTCGCGCTTCGAGAACCGGCTGTTCGCGGACGCGCTCGGCTCCGGGGCGACGCCCTACAAGGTCTCGCTGGTGTTCGGCGATGGCCGTGAGGTGAAGGGGCGGTGCTCGTGCATGGCCGCGCGCTCGCGCCCCTTCTGCAAGCACGCGGCGGCGCTGCTGGTGGCGTGGTCTCGCGCGCCGGAGTCCTTCGTCACCGCCGACGCGCCTCCGGTCGGCGCGGGAGGCCCCGCGAAGAAGAGCGTGAAGAAGGGCAAGACGGAGACCGCGGACCTGATGAAGGCGGGCGTGGCCCAGGTCTCCACGCTGGTGCGGGAGCTGGGGCTGTCGGGTGTGACGTCCCTCTCCGAGGACCGCGCCAGCCAGGTGCGCGCGCTGGGGGAGACGCTGCGCGCCAACGGGCTGCGCAGGCTGGCGGCCAGCACGGTGGAGGTGGCGAACCTCCTGGAGAAGGCCGCCGAGCGCACCGGTGAGTTCGAGCCTCCCGCCTTCACCGACCTGGTGGCGGACATGCTGCTCACCACGCGCAAGGTGGAGAAGCACCTGGGCGGCGAGGCGCTCGACGACCGCTACGTCGAGGAGCTCATCGGCAAGACGTGGACGAAGAAGGACCGCGCCCCCGTCGAGGGCCTGACGCTGCTGGAGTACGCGTTCTCCGCGCGCGTCACGCCCGACAACTTCGTCGTCCGCGAGAGCCGTTTCCTGGAGCTCGGCTCCGGCAAGCACTTCGCGGAGAAGCAGATCCTCCCCGCCTTCCTCAAGAACGTGGAGCCCAAGCGGAGCCACTCGGGCGACGTGCTGGAGGAGGCGAAGGGGGGCCAGTACCCGGGCTTCGCGCCCTTCCGCCTGGACCTGGACGAGCAGCTGAAGCGGCGTCCCCTGGACGAAGCCGCCCTGGTCCAACTCGTGGAGAAGTCGCTCCCGGACGTGGGGGCCGCGCTCGCCGCCTTCCAGGAGCACCGCAAGGACGTCTTCGCACCGGAGCGGCTGCCGGTGGCGCTGCGGGTGCAGACGCTGTTCGCCAGCGGGAAGCGCTCGCAGCTCGTCGACTCGAAGGGGCAGGGGCTGTTCCTGCCCGCGGACGAGCAGCTCGATGAGTCCATCTCCGCGGCGCTGGAGGGCGCGACGCTCGAGGTCGTGCTGGGGGACATGGCCCTGGAGGCCGCGCTGCCCACGCTGTTCCCCCTGGCGATGGTGGTGGAGACGGCGGAGGGCCTGAGGCTCCGGGGCCTGTCCCGGCTGGAGATGGAGGAGACGTCGCGGCGGGGACGTCGGCGCGCGGTGGCCTCCGCGTCCTCATCCTCGTCCTCGCGAACCGGTTGGGCGGATGCCGCTCGCGACGCGGGGGCCTCGCGCGCCGCCATCGCCCTGGCCGAGGTGCGGGACGAGCTGGCGGACAAGTTCTCCCAGGGCCTGTCCGCGGTGTCGCCGCGCGCGGTGGAGCCGCTGGTGGCTCGGCTCAAGGAGCTGGGGCTGGAGAAGCCCGCCGTCCTGCTGGAGACGCTGGCGCAGCGGCCCGAGGTCGGGGAGCGGCTGGATGACTTCATCAAGGTGTATCAGGTGCTGGGCATCGCCCTGGTCCGGCTGGCGGGCTCCGTCCAGGTGGAGGGCGAGGCGCTGACGCCCGTGGTCACCCACCCCAGCATCCGCGTGCGCATCCCCCAGCAGCCCATGACTCCCGCCGAGGTCCTCCAGAAGCGGGGGCAGGGCGAGCTGACGCGCCACGAGGCCAACGCGCACGTCTCGCGCTACTACGAAACGCTGGATGACGACTCGCTGATGGAGTCGCTGTATCCCGCCTGGAGCGACGGCATGGCCAGCGCCTTCATCGCGAGGGCCGTGGCCCGCCGTCCTCGAGAGCAGGTGCTGGAGGTGGCGAAGCGGGCCCTGTCCGAGCACCACAGCCGCATGGTGCGGCGCACCGCCATCCAGGTGCTGGGACAGTTGGGCGGGCGAGACGCCCGCGTGCTCCTGGATGGACTGACGCGCAAGGGACATGACGGCGGCCTGCGCCTCTTCGCGCGCGAGACGCTGAATGACGTGCAGGCGCGGGAGAAGGGTCCGGAGGCCGTGGCGACCCTGAGCCGGGAGCGCGAGGCGAAGCTCCGCCCCTTCATCCATCAGGCCCTGACGGAGCCCACGCGGGATGCGCGGATGGGCGCGGTCAACGAGCTGGAGACGCTGGGGCTGACGCAGGCGTGGCCCGCGTTGAGGCAGGTGTTCTACGGAGACCCCGCCTACGAGGTGCGGCACCGCGCGGCCATGGCGCTGGCGTGGCTGGGGGACGCGGAGATGCTGGACCGCTACCTGCATCACGTGCAGACCCGGAGCGACACCGACGCCAAGGCGGCCATCTACGCGCTCGGCGTGCTGGGGGATGTGCGCGGTGCCCAGGCCTTGTTGATGGCCTTCGTCGACGGCTGGAAGAGCACCCTCGTGGCCGAGTCCCTGCGCGCCTTGGGGTTGGCCCTGCTGGAGCCCGCGGTGCGGCTGGCGGAGACGCGCCCGGAGGCCCTGGAGCGCGAGGGCCTGCGCGCGCTGTTCCGGACCTGGCCGCGCGAGGCGCTCGCGCAGGTGCTGCTCGCCCACGTCGAGGCGGCGCGGGAGAAGCCCGAGCGGCTCGCGCTCTTCTCGACCTACCTCAAGCTCGCGGGGGAGAACACGCACGGGGCCGGGAAGGTCGTGGCGGCGGCGCTGCTCGACATTCCCGACGCGGCCAAGGACAAGCAGCTCCTGCGCGCGGCCAAGAAGCTGCTGGGCATCAAGGCCTAGACAGACGGGTCTCCAGGCCCGTGCGCTCCGCGCGGAACCGGCGCAGGCGGCGGCTGCTCACCAGCAGCCCGTCGACCCCACCGGCGGCGGTCCGCGTGAAGCTCACCGCGCCGACCGAGCCGACGAAGCGGTCCCCTCCGACGGGCTCCAGGAAGACGTCGCCCCGACGAGGCCAGCTCACCGCCAGCTTCTCGTCCACGATGCGCACCGAGTAGGTCATCTCGACCTCCTCGCTGCGGTACTGGCCGACGAACGCCATCAGCTCCCCGCGCGTGGGCGGGGGTGCGTCGATGCGGATGAAAGGCCTCGTCGTGGGCCAGGCATCGCGGATGCTCAGCTCGCGCGGGGCGCCAGGCCTCGGTGGGGCGAAGCGCCAGACATGGGGCGACTCGCCGGGGCGGAACGCGCCTTCGCCCATGTGGACGAAGTCCTTGGCCCCGCCGACCTCGCGCAGCGCGCCACCCTTGACCTCCAGCCGCACGACTTCATCCGTCAGAGGGCTCCAGTAGTTGCCGGCGAGCGCCGCCAGGTCCGCCTCCGGCAGCGCGACGGCGGGCGGCAGCGCGGCCTTCATGAGGTCCCCCAGGTACACGTCGGCCACCTTCCACACGAGCTCCGAGGAGGGAATCGAGCCGCTGTTGCACAGCAGGACGATGGAGAGCCGCTGGTCGGGGAAGAGGACGGACTCCGTTCGGAACCCACCCATCATTCCATCATGCCCCACCGTGCGCAGGCCGCGGTGCTCCGTCAGCCGCAGGCCGCCGCCATACCCCGTCACGGTGCCGTCGTTCAGCGTGCCGGAGGTCTGCATCAGCGCCCTCACCGCGGGCCCGCCGACGCGCCCGTCGAGCTGGTTCTGCTGCCACTTCAGCAGGTCGCCCACCGTGCTGAACAAGCTGCCGGAGCCGTCCGACTGGGGCATGCTGACGCGCCAGTCGCCCTTGCTCTTGTCGGGCGCGTACCCGATGGCCCTGCGAGGAATGACCGCGAAGGCGCCTTCCTGGAACCGGGTGTCCTTCATCCCCAGCGGATTGAAGAGTCGCTCGTCGGCGAAGTCCCGCAGCGACTGGCCGGACACGCGTCGCACGATGACGCCCAGCAGCCCGTACGCGGCATTGGTGTAGAGGACCTCGGCGCCCGGCTCGAAGTTCACCCCACGCTGGCGGGTGAGGACCCACCAGTTGTCCGCATCGAGGGTCATGTCGTCGCCGCGCCAGCCCGCCAGGGCCATCAACTGGCCTTGCTCGCGCAGGCCGCTGATGTGGTGCATCAGGTGCGCGACGGTGCGGCGCGTTCCGAAGTCAGGCAGCTCCGGGATGTGCTTCCGGACGTCGTCGTCCATCGACACCTTGCCCTCCTGCACCAATAGCCCCAGGGAGAACGCGATGAACTGCTTGGTGACGGAGGCCATGTTGAAGACGGACCGGGGCGTGATGGGGACGTCGTCCTCCAGGTTCGCCCGGCCATGCCCCCGCGCGTAGTCCAGCACGCCGTCGCGAGAGACCGCCACCGCGCAGCCGGGCGTGGCCTTGCCGCTCCAGGGCGCGAAGAGGGCATCGACGCGGGCGTGACGCTGGGCCCGCGGGCCACGGGGCGTCTGCGCGTGGGCGCTGCGTCCTGGAAGGACCCAGAGGGCCAGCAGCAGGAGGGCGTGGAGAGGTCGCATGCGCGAGAGGATTCCCGAGTCCTCCTCCCGCGCGACGGCCCCATCTGTGAAGCCCCGTCAGCCGTCGGTGAGCCGCGCGTTCCGGCCGGTGAGCCGAGGCCGCGTCACCCGAACCCGGCCCGAGGCGACACCGGCGCGTGGCTCAGCGACTCCAGGAAGGAGCCCAGCGCCGCGTTGACGAGCGACGGCTCCTCCACCGACGACGAGTGCCCCGCGCGAGGCAACCGCACCAGGCGCGAGCCCGGGATGAGCCGATGCAGCCGCTCCGCCTTCTCGGGGACGGTGGCCACGTCCTCCTCGCCCACGACGACGAGCGTGGGCACGCGGATGTTCGGCACCTCGTGCGCCACGGTGTTGCGGCGGATGACGCCGTTGACGGCGCGCCAGATGTCCTTGCGGTTCTCCAACAAGCGCGCCCGCCAGAGCGCCCGCTCCTCCGCGCGGTTCGGGTCCGAGAGGAACGAGCGCCCAAACATGATGCGCATCACCGGGTCCACCACCGGCCGCAGCCCGGCCAGCCGCGCGATGAAGTTGAGCAGCGTGTAGCGCGGCACGTTGAGGACCGGCTCCGGGTCCGGGGACGTCTCCAGCAAGCTGAGCGAGCGCAAGAGCTCCGGCCGCCGCGCCGCGATGCGCATCCCGATGAAGCCCCCCATCGACAGGCCCACGAAGTGGCACGGCCGCGCGCCGAGCTTCTCGATCAACCCCACCGTGTCCAGGTACAGCGTCTCCATGTCGATGGAGTTCACCTCGGGCACCGCGCTGCGACCCTGCCCCCGGTGGTCATACGCGATGCACCGGTAGCGGCCTCTCAGCGCGTCCACCTGCGGGTCGAACAGTCGCGAACTCCACAACAGGCCATGGCTGAAGAGGATGGGCTCGCCCGGACCTTCGGAGTCCTCGTAGTGCAGCTCGGTACCATTCACGGACAACATCGGCATGGCGGCTCCCCTCCCACGTCTCGCAGGATAGGCCACCTCGTGACGCGGCATGACAACAGTCGTGACACAGCGCGCGAGCTGTCGACTCGCGGACGCCCGCCAACGAAGGTGCGCTCCGGGGCTACCAGAGTCCTTGTGCTTGGAGCAGCGCGCCCAGCTGCCCGGGCGTCGCGGTGCTGGCGGTGAACAGGCGCTCGGCGGCCTCGGGGGAGGGGTCCTCCCAGATGAGCACCCCGGAGCCCTCATCCCGCCGGCACCACACCAGGCTGTCGCGCACGTGCTGGGGGGAGGTGAAGGTGAGCAGGTCCAACAGGACGGGGCTCTGGCTGGTGAGGAAGCTCTGCCGCGCGCCCAGCGGCTCCAAAGTGGCCCGCACCAGCCGGGGGTGCAGTGAGTGCGCCACCTCGTCGGCGACGACCACCGCGCGAGCCCGGGACAGGTAGTGCTGGAGCGCGAGCACGCGCTTCTGTCCGTGGCCCAGCTGGCGCGCGGAGACCCGCGTCCCATCCGAGCCCACGAAGTCCAGCTCCAGGCCCCCCAGCGTCTGCGACTCGTACTTCCCCTCGAGCGGCGCCTCCACGGGGACCAGGCTGGCCTCCGCGGCGCTGAAGCCCAACAGCCGCGCGGTGTCGCGCAGGAAGGGGATGGAGTCGGAGGGGACGACGTAGCGCGGGCCGCCCCACTGCGAGGCCGCCAGCCGCCGCAGCCCATCCAGCAGCGCCTCCGAGGCCAGCCCCGTGCCCGTGGCGAGCACGCCCTCCGCGCGCCGCGAGAGCCGCAGCTCCACCTGATACAGCTGCTCGAAGTACGCCAGCCCCTCGTCGAAGCGGCTCAGGCCGGCCAGCGCGGACACCTCGCGGGCCATGGCGAGCAGCGGCTCGACGGTGGCGGTGCCCTCGCCCGTCTTCTCCACCCAGGCGATACCTCCCGACATGAGCACCAGCCACAGGCGCCCCGCGACCTCCGGGGCGATGCGCTCCTGCACCACCAGCGACGCATCATCCTGACGGGAGACGGTGACCTGGAGTCCCTCCCGCCGGATGACCAGCGGCCAGGCCATGTCGCGCGGCGCGACGACGATGTCCATGGAGAGCCCGGTGCCCGGCACGTTGCGCACCCGCACCGTGATGCGTCCCGTGTCCGCCGCCAGCGCGTACTCCAAATCCAACGGCTCCTCGGCCAGCGAGGTGAAGTCGGAGCTGGCCACCGCCGCGACCAGGTCCAACAGCAGCGTCTTCCCCGTGCCGTTGAAGCCGACGAGGACGTTGAAGGACGGGCTGAACGACAGCCGCGTCCCCGGCTTCACGGTGCGGAAGTGGTGAACCTGGAGCCATTGGAGCTTGAGCATCGCCATCAGCCTCCCCTCCTGGGTGCGCCAGGGTCAACCCCACTTGTGACATCTTCCGCCACAGAAAGTGAAGTCACACAAAACCCATTGTGAACACACGCAATAACAGCCAGGGTGCGATTGCAATCCCATCACGGAGGTTTCACATGCAACCGCACCGGGCCCCCGCCCCGTCGCAGGTGTATTCACTCGTCGTCCTCGCGCTCCTGGGCCTCGTCGCCTGGAGTCCCCTCGCCCAGGCCAAGGGCATCACGGGAATCATCGGCTTCGCGCACTTCGACTATCGCGACCCGCCCCCTGTGATTGAGCGGGTATGCAAGTACACGGCGAAATACTCGTGCTCGTGCAGGGTGGGCACCAACGTCTCCTTCAACATGATCAGCGGCTGCTCCAACGTGAGCGCGGCGGATGCGCTGGACCGAGCCCGCATCGCCTGCACCCAGCTCTGCATGAACGCGGAGCGGGACGGCGGCGGCTTCGGCGGCGGAGGCAACGTGCTCAGCCCCGTGCGGACGCCGGGCACGGGCGTGTCGCTCGAGGGCTCCGGCACCGTCCTGCCACAAGGCCGGGATGGATACGTGGGCTTCGTTCCCCGCACGGGTGAAGTCGTGGGCCCCCTGACGGAGAAGGAGAAGCTGGGGGAGTGGCTCGTCGAGCAGACCCAGGCGCCCTGGCTCTGGTTCGAGCCCGGCAACGAGGCCACGCCCTGGGAGGACCCGAAGGGTTCGGCGGCCTTCGTCCAAGCGTTCTGGAGCCAGGGAGGGGCGCCCCGGCCCCTGGGCCCCTGCGGCCACTCCGTCCAGCAGGCGTGCCCCCTCCAGGACGTGAAGCTGGGGGACAGCGTCCAGGCCTGCGCGAAGGATGAAGACGACGCGCGCCTCATCGCCGACTCGGCGTGCGCACCCCTCCGCTACAACGCCCTGAGACAGAAGCACCGGACGCTGGGCATCGCGGGGGACTCCGAGAGCACCCAGGCGCCCTCCGCCACCATCGTGGCCGTGGCGCCCATGCAGTTCATCGGCCTGCTCCCCTCCAGCGTGGAGCCCATCGGCCCCACGGAGGACTGGGGCAAGCTGGTGGACGAGCTCCTCGAGCGGACGCAGGGCACCACCGTGTGGCTCTCCGGCCCGCCCGCGTACTACAGCCCCAGGGAGTGAGCGGAACCCCGCCTCACGACTCAACCCAGGATGGCCGACATAAACGGTCATCCTGGTGAGCCACGCTTGTCACGACAGGGCGCGACGGGCAGCATCGAGGCACTCCCGACATGCGCCCCGTCCGCCCTGCCCTGCTCGCCCTGGTCTTCTTCGCACTGCTTGGCACGGCCGCGGGAGTCACCCTCGCGCTGCGCGGAAGGGGCGACGAGCCCCCACCGCCCGTGGCCTCCGCTCCGACGCCCAAGGCCCCGCCGACGCTCGCGAAGGAGAACGTCTCATCGCTCCGCGCCGCGCAGGTCGGCGCCAAGGCGTGCGGCGAGTGCCACGAGGACCAGCACGCGGGCTGGAGCAAGGACTGGCACGCGCGCGCCCTGTCTCCCGCGACGTCCGCGTTCGTGGTGGGCGACTACACCCCTGGGACGCACTTCAAGGGGGACTCCAGCGAGGCGTGGATGCGCCGCGAGGGAGACGACCACTTCATGCGCACCAAGGGCGCGGACGGGCAGCTCTCGGAGTTCCCCGTGCGGTGGGTGGTGGGCGGCAAGCGGATGCAGGACCCCGTCACCGTGCTGTCGGATGGCCGCTGGCAGGTGCTGCCCGTCTACTTCCACGTCACCGGCCAGGGTGAGTGGGTGGACTACTCGGAGACGAAGCAGGGCGCGCTCACGCCGGAGCACCCCTTCTTCTGGGCCAACTTCCGCCGCAGCGCCCAGCACGCGTGCCTGGACTGTCACGTCACCGGGCTGGACGCACGCTATGACCGCGCCACGCGCACGTGGTCCACGCGCTTCACCGACGCGGGCGTCGGGTGCGAGAGCTGCCACGGCCCCGGCGCGAAGCACGCGGACACGCAGGCCCCCCAGGACATCATCCAGCCGGCGAAGCTGTCCGCGGAGCTGGGCTTCGCGGTGTGCGCGCAGTGCCACGGCCCGCGCCGCCCCCTCTTCCCCATCCTGGACGGCGCGCACCGCTTCCAGCCCGGCCAGCGCTACGAGGACTTCTACCAGCCCATCGTCCTCTTCGTCGGCACCGAGCGCTCCGGCGACTACTTCACCGACGGACGCCCCAGCACCTCCAGCTTCGAGTACCAGGCCCTCATCCAGTCCCGCTGCCACACGCAGGGCGGCGCCACCTGCCTCACCTGCCACACCGCGCCGCACGACCCGCAGGCGCCCAACGAGCTGCACCTCCCCGACAAGCCCTCCGCCACCGTCTCCGCGGGCTCCGCCACGTGCCAGCAGTGCCACGCGGACCTCTTCGCCGCGGGCTCGCGCCACACGCGGCACCGCGCGCGCGAGGCGCAGGACTGCGTGGCCTGCCACCTGCCGCCCGTCGTCTCCGGCGTGCTGGACAAGTTCGCGGACCACGCGATGGACGTGCCCGCGCCCCAGAACACCTCGCGCCACGGCATCCCCAACGCCTGCAACGCCTGTCACACGAAAGAGACGCCGGAGGCCATGACGAAGGCCCTGGCGAAGGGGTGGCCCAAGGCCGCGAAGCGGCAGGAGCGGCGTCTGCGATTGGCGGATGCCTTCGACGAGAAGACGGCGAGCACCGCCCGCCCCGCGCTGGAGGCCGTGCTCGCGGACACGCACGAGGTGCCGTCGTTGAGGGGCGCCGCGGCCAGGCTGCTCGCCCAGCGCCACAAGGCCGAGGCGGTGGCGGCCCTGCACACCGCGCTGAAGGGGACGCGGGACAGCCGGCTGCGCCTGGACCTCATCGAGTCGTTGGGCCTCGCGGGCGGTGGCAAGGACGCGAGCGAGGATCTGGCGGCGCTGCTCCAGGATGGCTCCACGTGGGTGCGTCAGGCCTCCGCGCTGACGCTCGCGAGCGTGGGGGATGCGCGAGGTGTCTCGGCCCTGGAGCAGCTCGCCTCGCGGCCGGAGACGTCTTCGTTGGTCCAGCCGCACATCCTGCTCGCGCAGCTGGCGGTGCGGCGCAAGGACCTGGCCACCGCGGCGCGGGAGTACGAGCGCGCGCTGGACCTGCAGCCCTACAACGTCGACGCCCTCATCCGACTGGCCGACATCTACGTCGTCCAGGGGAACGTGAAGCAGGGCCAGGAGCGACTGTCGGAAGCGCTGCGCTTCGACCCACAGAGCCGCGCGGCCCGCCAGCGTCTGTCCATGCTCAAACAGGGCCGCTGAACACCCTCCTCGGACTCCATCCACTGTTGAGCAGGCAAGCGCCGCGTCTGTCCAACAGGCGCGCCCCGGCCCCAGGGTACGTAGCCGGTATCGGGTGACTCCCCTACCTCAGGGCACCCGTTATGAACGCCCTGCTGCTCGCCCTCCTGCTCTCGCACCTCGGCCCACGGCCGGAGGTGTTGCTCGGCGCGACGCCCGCGGCTCGAGCCCGCGGCAAGCCCACCGTGCGCAAGGTGAAGGCCACCCAGGCCCCACCCGACACGCCGCCTGACGCCCGCGCGAAGCCGCCCCAGGGACTGCCTCCGGAGGGCGCCGAGGACCAGGCCCCGTCCGGGCCTCCCACGCCCGAGGTCTCCGACCCGCTGCTCACGCCCGTGCCTCCCGCGCCCATCCAGATGCGCTCCTGGGATGAGGCCCTGGAGCTGGTGCGCCAGCGCTCCACGGACCTGAGCACGGCGCAGGCGCAGGTGGAGTCCGCGGGAGGACAGGCGCGCGTCGCGCTGGCGGGCCTGCTGCCCAGCCTCAACGGCACCGTGCTCACGCAGCTGAACATCCTGGACACCGACAACACGTCGCTCTTCTTCGGAGGAGGCAGCGGAGGAGGTGGAGGCCTCGGCGGCGGGACGACGGGCTTCCAGACCTCGGACCCGCCCGTGACGGGGGGGAGCGACACCCAGACGCCCACCAAGCCGCCCGTGGCGGGACTGCTCACGGCCTCGGTGGCGCTCTTCAACTACCAGGCCATCACCACGCTGCGCACCGCGCGCGAGGGCCAGCGCACCGCGACGTTGTCCCTGGCGGAGACGCGCCGGCAGCTGAGCCTCGCGCTCGCCCGGGCCCTGGTCTCCGTCGCCGCGCAGGAGCGGCTGGCCGAGGTCAACCGCGTCAACCTGCGCTCGGCGCTGGAGCGGCTCGCCCTCGCGCAGCGGCGGCTGGAGCTGGGCGCGGGCACGCGGCTGGACGTGGTGCGCGTGCAGCAGGACGCGGAGACGGCGCGCGCGCTGGTCGTCGTGGGAGACGAGGACCTGCGCAAGGCACGCGAGGCCCTGGGGTTGGCGCTGGGCACGCCCGAGGCGGTGGGGCTCGCGCCTGGGGTGCGCGTGGAGTCGCTGATGCAGCGGGCACAGAAGGACTGCCGCACGCTGGAGAACCTGGAAGGGCGCTCCGACCTGGCCGCGGCGCGCTCGCGCATCACCGTGGCCGAGCGACAGATTTCGTCGGTGAAGGCGCAGTACGTGCCTTCGCTCTCGCTGAGCAGCACCACCGTGGCCCTCACGGTGAAGGAGGACGCGGTGAACGTGCCCTTCTGGAACATCGGCGCCACGCTGAGCCTGCCCTTCTGGGATGGCGGCGTGCGCGAGGGCCTGCTCCGGCAGTCGCGCGCGCAGGCGACCTCGGCGCGGCAGCAGTCGCTGGCGCTGGAGCGCTCGGTCACCATCGAGGTGGCGCAGGCGCGGCGCGGGGTGAAGGTGGCGCAGGACTCGCGCGACATCTCCTCGCGCGAGCAGAAGCTGGCCGAGGAGAACGACCGGCTGACCCGGCGCAGCTTCGAGGTGGGCACGGGCACCAGCCTGGAGCTCATCCAGACCGCGGCGGCGCTGCGGCAAGCGGAGCTGGCGTTGGTGGTGCGGGAGTTTCAGCTCGAGCGAGCCAAGGTCGAGGCATTCCTGGCGGAGGCGGCATGCGACTGGTGAGGACGGTGGGCGCCGTGTGTGCGGCGGCCCTGGCGTGGATGAGCTGCAAGAGCCAGGAAGGCCCTCAAGGAGGCGCGGCCGGCGCGGGCATGGCGATGCCCGTGGAGGTCATCTCCCTGTCACCGGGCGAGGTGCGCGACGCGGCCGACTACGTGGGCACGCTCATCTCCCGCACCAGCATCATCGTGTATCCGCAGGTGGCCGGTTACATCCAATCGATTCCCGTGAAGCCGGGCACGTGGGTGAAGGACCAGGAGGTCCTGCTCGTCGTGGACCCGCGCCGCGAGCAGGCGGGACTGCGCGCCACCCAGGCCCAGCGGGCCTCCGCGCTCGCGCAGCGCGAGTTCGCCCGGCGCACCCAGGAGCGCAGCGCGCAGCTCCTCAAGGAAGGCCTCCAGAGCCGCCAGGACTACGAGCAGGCCGTGGCACAGGCGCGGCAGGCGGAGGCGAGCGCGCGAGCGATTGAAGCGCAAATCCAATCGCAGCGCGTGCAGCTGGGCTTCTACGAGGTGAGCGCGCCCTTCGCCGGGATGGTGGGCGACTTCCCGGTGAAGGTGGGCGACTACGTGACGCCGCAGACGGAGCTCACCACGCTGGACCAGAGCCGCATGCTGGAGGTCGCCGTGCAGGTGCCGGTGGACCGGGCGCGCGCCATCCAGATTGGCAAGACACCGGTGGAGCTGCTCGACGAGAAGGACAAGGTCGTGGTGGCCGCGCCCGTCTTCTTCGTCGCCCCCACGCCCAGCGCCACGACGCAGCTGGTGGAGGTGCGGGCCGCCTTCGAGAACAAGGAGGGGCTGCGCGCCGGGGAGATGGTGCGCACGCGGGTGGTGTACGAAGTGCGGGAAGCGCTCACCGTGCCCACCGTCGCGGTGACTCAAATCAGCGGCCAGTCCTTCGTGTACGAGGTCGCCACCGTGGATGGCGGCACCGTGGCCCGCCGCGCGCCGCTGTCCGTGGGCGAGGTGACGGGCAACGACTACGAGGTGACGGGCGGCGCCGACGCGGGCGTCCAGGTGGTGGTGAGCGGACTGCAGCTGCTGCGCGATGGCCAGCCCATCAAGCCCACGCCCGCCAGGCCCGCGCAGGGCCAGGGCGTGGGCGGCGCCTCCGACGCGGGCCAGTGAGGGGACGGCATGTTCACGGACTTCTTCATCCGAAGGCTCATCTTCGCCAGCGTGCTGTCCATCATCATCACGCTGGCGGGGGCCATCAGCATCCCCGCGCTCCCCATCGAGCAGTACCCGGACCTGTCGCTGCCCGAGGTGCAGGTGACGGCCACGTACATCGGAGCGTCGGCGGAGACGGTGGAGAGCGCCGTCACGACGGTGCTGGAGCGACAGCTCAACGGCGTGCAGGGGATGCGCTACATCTCCTCCTCCAGCAGCAACACGGGCGTGAGCACCATCACCGTCACCTTCGACCAGGGGCGGGACCTGGACATCGCCGCGGTGGACGTGCAGAACCGCGTGGCCACCGCGTCCGCGCAGCTGCCCGCCGCGGTCAACGCGCTGGGCATCACCATCACCAAGGCCCAGACGCAGCTGCTCATGGCCTTCGGCCTCTTCTCCCAGGGCGGCCACTACGACACGGAGTTCCTGAGCAACTACGCGGACGTCTACATCCGCGACGCGCTCCTGCGCGTGAAGGGCGTGGGCAACGTCACCATCTTCGGTGAGCGGCGCTTCGCGATGCGCCTGTGGCTGGACCCCTCCGAGCTGGCGCGGCGCAAGCTGACGGCGTCGGACGTGGTGGGCGCGCTCCAGGCGCAGAACGTCCAGGTGGGCGCCGGCCAGGTGGGCCAGGAGCCCGCGCCGAAGGGACAGAACTACCTGTTCACGCTGCGGGTGCAGAGCCAGCTCGTCACGGCGGAGCAGTTCGGGGCCATCGTCGTGCAGCGGGGGCAGGACGGCTCGCTGGTGCGCATCCGGGACGTGGGCAAGGTGGAGCTGGGCGCGGAGAACTACGCGCAGCTGTTGCGCTTCAACGGCACGGAGGCGGTGGGCCTGGGCATCTTCCAGCTCCCGGGCTCCAACGCGCTGGAGGTGCGCAACGGCGTCATCAAGGAGCTGGACCGGCTCCAGAAGAGCTTCCCGCCGGGCGTGAAGTACCAGGACGCCTTCGACACCACCGTGGCCGTGCGCTCCTCCATCGAGGAGGTGCTGCGCACCCTGGTCGAGGCCGTCATCCTCGTCGTGCTGGTCATCTTCGTCTTCCTGCACGGCTGGAGAAGCGTGCTGGTGGTCGCCACCACGCTGCCGGTGTCACTGATTGGCACCTTCCTCTTCGTCAGCGCGTTCGGCTTCTCGCTCAACACCCTCACGCTCTTCGGCCTCACGCTGGCCACGGGCCTGGTGGTGGACGACGCCATCGTCGTCATCGAGAACGTGGAGCGCACCATGGAAGAGGGCTTCGCGCCCCGCGAGGCCACGCAGCGAGGCATGCGCCAGGTGGCCGGCGCCGTGGTGGCCATCGCCCTGGTGCTCTCCGCGGTGTTCGTCCCCGTGTCCTTCTTCCCCGGCACCACCGGCGCCATCTACCGCCAGTTCGCGCTCACCCTCGCCTTCTCCATCAGCCTCTCCGCGCTCGTCGCGCTGACGCTGTCCCCCGCCCTGTGCGCGCGGCTCTTGCGTCCGCACGAGGGTCAGAAGTGGAAGGTGTTCCGTCAGTTCGACCGGGGCATGGACCGCTTCCGCGACGCCTACGGCCGGCTCTTGCGGCGGCTCATCGGTCCGCTGAAGTGGCCGGTGGTGATGGTCTTCGGCCTGTGCCTGCTCGCCACCGTCTGGGTGTACCGGGCCACGCCCTCCGGCTTCATCCCGGACGAGGACCAGGGCTACATCATCGTCGCGGTGCAGGGCCCGGAGGGCACGTCGCTGGACTACACGCGCCGGGTGCTGCTCCAGACGGAGGAGGTGCTGCGCAAGCAGGAGGAGGTGACGGACATCTTCACCGTCGGCGGCTTCTCGCTCCTGGGCACCGGCGCCAACTACGGCGTGCTCTTCGCCAACCTGCGCCCGTGGAGCGAGCGCAAGGGCACCGAGCACAGCGTGGCGGGCATCATCGAGCGGCTGCGAGGCCCGCTGCTCGCCATCGGCGGCGCGCGCGTGCTGCCCTTCCAGCCGCCCGCCATCCGCGGCGTGGGCAGCGTGGGCGGCTTCGAGTTCGTGCTCGAGGACCAGCAGGGCACGCGCACCCTCGCGCAGATTGCCCAGACGACCGAGGCGCTGGTGGGCAAGGCCAACCAGAACCCCCAGCTGCGCGGTGTCTTTTCGTCCTTCACCGCCAACACGCCGCTGCTCGACGTGGAGGTGGACCGGGAGAAGGCGCTGTCCCTGGGCGTGCCCATGGAGTCGCTGTTCGCGACGCTCCAGGTCTACCTGGGCAGCCAATATGTTAACGACTTCACATTCGCCAACCGCGTGTATCGGGTGTTCGTCCAGGCGGCCATGCCCTTCCGCAGCCAGCCCAAGGACGTCGGCGCGCTCTATGTGCGCACCTCCGGCGGCGACATGGTCCCCATGGAGTCCCTGGTCCGGGTGGTCCCCGTCACCAGCGCGCAGAACATCTCTCACTACAATCTGTATCGTTCCGCCGAGGTGAACGGACAGGCGGCGCCCGGCGTCAGCAGCGGGCAGGCGCTGGAGGCGATGGCGGCGGCGGCGCGGGAGGTGTTGCCGGAGGGCTACACCTACGAGTGGACGGGCCTGTCGCTGGAGCAGCAGGAGGCGGGCGGCAAGGTGCTGCTCATCTTCGCCTTGGGAATCATCTTCGTGTTCCTGGTGCTCTCCGCGCAGTATGAGAGCTTCGCGCTGCCCTTCGTCATCTTGCTGGGCGTGCCGGTGGCCATGCTGGGGGCGCTCGGGTTCCAGAACCTGCGCGGGCTGCAGAATGACGTCTTCTGCCAGGTGGGGCTGGTGATGCTCGTGGGCCTCTCCAGCAAGAACGCCATCCTCATCGTGGAGTTCGCGGAGCAACTGCGTCACGAGGGTTACAGCGTGATGGAAAGCGCCGTCGAGGCAGCCCGCACGCGCCTGCGTCCCATCCTGATGACGTCCTTCGCGTTCCTCATGGGCGTGATTCCGCTGGTGATTGCCTCGGGCGCGGGCGCGGCGGCCCGCAAGTCCCTGGGCACCACCGTGTTCGGCGGGATGTTGTTGTCCACGTTCGTCAATCTCATCTTCATCCCCGTGCTGTACGCGGTGGTGGAGGCGGCGCGCTCCCGAGTCCTCAAGCGCCATGAGCACGCCCGGCCCGGTGGCGGAGGAGCACCTCCTCCCGGTGGCGAGCCTCCTCGGCCGCAGCCCGCCTGAGTTTATGGGCGGGGGCTGATACGACCCCATATCCGACGCCGGAGGGTCCGCTATCCTCCCGCGCTTCATGGCCCGTTCCATGCCCCTCGACGTCCAGCGTCGTCGGCTGTACGCGCTCAAACGCGCTCCCGCATTGCGGCACACCAGCAACACCGTCCTCCTCCAGCTCCTGGACGTGGCCTGGGATGTCACCTGGGCTCGGGACACGGTGTTGTGTGAGGAAGGCCAGGAGGCGCACGGCTTCTTCCTGCTGCTGGAGGGAGAGCTGGAGGCGCTTCGCGATGGTGAATCGCTGCTCACCTTGAGGCCCGGAACCCCGCTGGGCTTCGAGGCCCTGATGGGCGGGCGCTACTCCGTCACCGCGCGCGCGACGACCGCGTGCAAGGGCCTGTTCTTCCCGCGCGACGACGTGTGGACGCTGGTGCAGGCCAGCGCGGGGCTGCGGCAGGACCTCAAGCGGCTGCTCGTCCACGCGGCGCCCCCCCGGCGCGAGGACCCGCTGCCTCAAGTGGAGGTGGTGTCCTTCTCCAGCCAGGTGCAGGCCATGCCCTTGTCACGGCTCATCGAGCTGGTGGCCAAGGTCATCACCCATGAGTTCAAGGACCGGGTGCTGCTCGTCCGCCCCGCGGAGCCCGGCTCGTCCGAGCTGCCCCTGAGGGGCGCGGACGGCGTGATGCGCGCCACGGTGCCTTCCCTGGGCCCCGGCGCGCCGGGCCTCATCACCCTCTCCCGCCTGCGCGAGCTCACCCAGAAGCACGACCCGCACTACGTCTTCCTCGACGGGTGCCAGGCGGTGGAGGGGGAGCCGCTCGTCGACAAGCACGTCGTCCTCGTCGAGCACCCGGAGGATGCGCCCTCGCCCGGCTCCAGCGAGGGGCGCGTGCTGCCCACGGTGGTCATCGACCCGCGACGTCCGCCTCGGGACAGCCTGCTGGAGGGCCGGCCACACGACGGGCCGAGCGTGAGCTCTCGCGTGCTGCCGCCGTGCAGGCTGCGGCTGAACCCCACGCGGCTGGACGTGCTGGAGGTGGACGCGCGGCCGCTGATGGAGGTGGGGCTGTGCCCCGCGGAGCGCGACGCGATGTCGCGCTGGGCGCGGGCCATCACCCACCGGCGCGTGGGGCTGGCGCTCAGCGGCGGGGGGGTCTGGGGTTTCTACCACGTGCACATCCTGCGCTGGTTGATGGAGCACCGCGTGCCGGTGGACTTCATCAGCAGCTCCAGCATGGGCTCGCTCGTGGGGGCGTACTTCTGCGGCACCGCGCTGGATGGGCGCAGCGGCCTGGAGGGACTGCACCGCCTGGAGGAGCGGGCCATGAGCCACCAGCTCTCGCTGGCGGCGATGGCGGCCGTGGTCACAACCTACTCCTTCGAGCACCTCATCGCGCGCGACCTGGGAGAGGTGCGGCTGGAGGAGCTGCCCATCCGCTTCCTGCCCGTGGCGACGGACCTGACGAACGGGGAGTGTGTGGCGCTGGAGCGAGGCCCCGTCGCCCGAGGCGTGCGCGCCAGCGGCTCCGCGCCAGGGCTGTGGGCCCCCACCCTGGTGCCCCCCGCACGGTATGTGGATGGCGCCTTCACCAGCATGGTGCCCGCGAGCGTGTTGGTGAGCGCGGGCGCGGACCTGGTCTTCTCCAGCAACATCTTTCCCTTCGGGCTGCGAGAGACGGCCTGGATGCCAGGCTCTCGCGTGGGGCGCTTCCTGGCGGGGCTCAATCCGGTCTCCAGGGCCCTGGACCTGGTCGCCAGCGGTGTGCTGCTCTTGCACCGCAGCGGTGACGCGGAGAGCTTGATGGCGGACGTGAGCTACGACATCCAGTCAGCGGATACGCCGCTGAGAACGGCCATGGAGTTCGCCAAGGCGCGCGATATCCTGGAGCGCGCGGCCTCGGATGAAGCGCTGGCGTGGAAGCTGGCGGAGCTGCACGGGCACTGGGAGCAGATGCGCGTGCACTGCGGCCCCCATGGGCGGCGATGCGGAGGACAGCAGGCCGCATGATTCCCGTGCGAATCCTGGGGACGGCGAGCCTGCAACCGGGTCCACCCGTGACGACCGAGGCGCTGTGCGCTCGCGTGGGCCGCGACGCCCAGGAGGTGCTGCGCAAGACGGGCATCCTCACGCGCCACTTCGCGCCGCCAGGGATGACGACGGCGGCCGTGGCCGCGCAGGCCTTGCGGGGCGCTCTGGAGGCGGCGGGGCTGGAGGCGCGGGCGCTCCGGCGCATCCTCTGCGTCACCTCCATGGGCGGCGACGTCACCACGCCCGCCACGGCGAACCGGGTGGCCGCGGCGCTGGGGCTCGCGGGGAGCTGCGACGCCATGGACCTGAGCAACGCGTGCATGGGCTTCTTGAGCGCGTTCGACGTGGGCGCGCGCTCGGTGGCCACGGGCCTGGGCCCGGTGGGCATCGTGTCGGTGGAGCTGCTGTCGCGCACGACGACGCCGGAGGACCCCAGGCCCTACCTCGTGCTCGGAGACGCGGCGGCGGCGGCCATCCTCGGAGCGGCGCGCCCGGGCGAAGGGGTGCTCGGGGTGGCGCTGGGCAACGACGGCACGCTGCCTCCGGACGTGGTGCTGGAGAATCCGCACGCGACGGGGAAGCCCGAGCGGATGCGCTTCCTGACGCCCAACAAGGCCATGACACGCGTGGCGCTGGAGGCGCTGATGCGCGCGGCGCGCTCGGTGCTGGACGAGGCGCGGGTGGCCCTGGGCGACGTGGAGTGGGTGCTCACGCATCAACCCAACGGGCGGATGCTGGACGCGGTGATGGATGCCCTGGGCCTGCACGCGGAGCGGGGCGTGCGCGTGGTGGACACGGTGGGCAGCGTGGGCTCCGCGTCGCTGCCCACGGCGCTGGACCGGCTGCTGCGCACGCGGCCCGTCAAGGCCGGGGACCGCATCCTCATGGTGGGAGTGGGCGCGGGCGTCGCGCACGGCGCGGTGCTGTACCGGGTGGGAGGATGATGCGCGCGAGCGGCCTGCCCCTGGCCGCATGGCTGAGCGTCTTCGGGCTGCTGCGCCGCTACCACCGCTACCAGGTGGTGAACCTGGAGCCGCTCCTGCGCCCGGGGGCCAAGCTCATCGTCGGCTATCACGGACGTCCCCTCGCGGTGGACCTGTGCATGCTGACCGTCACCCTGCATGAGCAACTGGGTTACCTTCCCCACGGCGTGGCGCATGGCGCGTTCGACCGCCTCCCCGGGATGCGCGCGGTGGCGGACGGGCTGGGCTTCGTGACGGGCGATGACCCCAGGCTGGAGGAGGCGGTGGCGCGGGGCGAGCACGTGCTGGTGCAGCCGGGAGGCACCCGCGAGGGCTGCCGGAGCTTCCGGCATCGGTATGAGGTGAGCTGGGGCGAGCGGCTGGGCTACCTGCGGCTGGCGATTCGCTACCGGCTGCCCATCGTCCCCGTGGCGGGCAGCGGCATGGACGACGCATACCTGGGGCTCAATGACGGGTATGCGCTGGGACGGCGCGTGGGGATGCCCGCGCGGCTGCCGCTCTGGCTGGGCGTGGGCGCCACGGGCGTGTGGCCTTTCTCGTTGCCGTTTCCGGTGAGGATGACGCAGTGGGTGGGGGAGCCGCTCACGCGGCACCTGGCGCCGGGCTTCGACGCGGGTGACCGGGGAGCGATGTTGGAAGCACACCGGGAAGTGGCGGGCGCCGTGCAGGCCCTGCTGGACCGGGCACGCGGACCGCGGCCCGAGTCGATGGCATGAATGCAACGGACAGGAAGGCAGATGAGCGACTCGGGGGAGCAACGAGGCACGGGAGAGCGACAGTGGGCGCTCATCCTCGGGGCCTCATCGGGCACGGGCGCGGCGATTGCCCACGCGGTGGCGAACAAGCCCGGGCTGAATGTGTTTGGCGTGCACCGGGGACGCTATCTGGACAGCGCCGCGCAGGTGGAGCGGCAGGCGAAGGACGCGGGCCGGCGCGTGCTCATGTGGCAGGCGGATGCCTCCACGCCCGAGGCCGCCGAGGCCGGTGTCCGCGCGCTGAGAGAGGTGGCGGGGCCCGGCGCGGTGAAGCTGTTCGTGCACTCCATCGCGGGAGCGTCCGTGGGGCGCTTCCTGTCGGAGGGTGAGGACCGGCTCCACGCGAAGCGGGTGCGCCGGACGTTCGACACGATGGCGCACTCGTTCGTGTACTGGACGCAGGCGCTGGTGGCCTCCGACATGCTGGCGCCCGAGGCGCGGCTGCTGGGATTGCAGAACACGCTGAAGGAGACGCACCTGACGAACACGGGCCTCATCAGCGCGTCGAAGGCCGCGCTGGAGATGTACGTGCGCTACCTGGCCATGGAATTGGGCGGGCTGGGGCACCGGGTGAACCTGCTCAAGTTCGGCACGGTGATGACGCCCGCGCTCAAGCACGTCTACACGCCCGAGGCCCTGGAGCGGCTGGAGGAGGCGCACGCGCGCATGAACCCCGCCGGGCGCATGTGCACGGTGGAGGAGGTCGCGCGCTTCGTGGGTGTGCTGTGTGGCGAGGAGGCTGGCTGGTTCAACGGCGCGACCATCGACTACACGGGCGGCATGACGCTGCGCCTGCTGGACCTGGTGCTCAACCCGTGACGGCCGTGGCCCGCGGCTCCTGCATCCGGAAGCGCAGGCCACGGGCGGCATGACACTGCGCCTGCTGGACCTGGTGCTCAACCCGTGACGGCCGTGGCCCGCAGCTCCCGCATCCGGAAGCGCAGGCAGTAGAAGAACGGGGACACCTGCTCCTCCAGCACGTCGGTGGCGAGCGACGGGAGGAGCTCCCGGGGACAGTGCGCGTCGCGCGTGTAGAAGGTGATGGCGCGGAACGCGGCGCGCTGGAGGAGCGAGGGCTGGCGCGCCAGGTCGAGCTGCTCGTCGACCACGACGACGGGCGTGCCGGGCTTCGCGACGCGGGCCAGCTCTCGCAGGCCCTTGGCCGGGTCGCGATACGCGCCGATGCCGCCCACGCTGAGCACGCGGTCGAACATGCCCTCGGGGAACGGCAGCGAGTGCCCGTCCGCCATCATCAGGCGAACGTCGGGGTAGCTGCCCTTGCGGAGCCGGGCCTGGCAGCGGCCCAGCATTCCCTCGCTCAGGTCCACGCCCCAGACTTCGACCTCCTGGCCGGAGACGAGCTCGCGGCGGATGAGCGGGAGGTTCGCGCCCGCGCCCACGCCGACCTCGAGCACGCGCAGCGGCATCCCGTCGGGCGAGGAGCGCAGCGTGCCCAGCTCCATCCGGCGCAGGTAGGCCGCGCGCATCTTCGCCTCGGACACGAACTGGAGCAGCGGCGTGAGCACGGTGGTGAGCGGGTCATGCAGCGCGGGCAGTCCGTCGTAGATGGCCCGCATCAAGCGGTCCGTGCCGCGCACGGCGTCCTCGCGGAACAGCCGCGCGAGGCCACGCTTCACCGGCCACGCCTCCGCGCATCCGCCACAGCGCAGCCAGCCCCAGGCCACGCAGCCCTCGTCCTCCTGGCCGTGGAACACCAACGTCCCACGACAGGCCGGGCAGGCCAGCAGCGCGACATCCCCCACTCTCAATCCGCTAGGCACCGGCGCGTTGTAGCACCGTCACTCAGACCAAGGGGCCCCCGACGCCCGCCTCGTCAGGCCTCGAGGCTCTGAAGCCCCATCGCCCGGTCCAGGTCGTCGCGCGCGTCCATCTCCTCGAAGCGCTCCACGGCCCGCGACAGGTGCAGGTGCTTCGCCGGGTCGCCCGGAGGCAGGTGCCGCGCCAACTCGAAGCGCGCGCGTCCTTCCTCGTACGCCGTGCCCTTCGCCGTCGCCACGGCGACACACTCGCGCCACGAGTCGTAGGCCCGCGCCACGTCCCCCGACAACCACGCCTCATGCCCGCGCCACAGCCGCGCCGCGGGCTCCGCGAACGGGAACACCCGCGCGAACCCCTCCACCGCCCGGCACGCCGCCCGAGCACTCTCCACCAACGAGCGCTCCTGCCCGCCCTCGCGCTCCCACAGCGTGAGCAACACTTCCGCCACCGCCGTCGCGCCAAAGTAGACGAAGTGCGCCACGGACTTGCCCGCCACCAGCTTCGTCAGCGCCTTCTCCGCCGCGACACGCGCACCGCTCAAATCACCCTCGCGCAGCCGAAGGAGCGCGAGCGTGCCATCCAGGATGATGCGGTCCGTGAGTCCACCCTGCGACTCCGTCCACGTCACCGTCTGCTCCAGCGCGGCGCGCGCCTTCTCGTGGTCACCCAACCGCAAGTGGATGTGCGCCTGGTAGTGCAGCGCCCAGTGCTGCGTCTGGAGCGCCCCGCGCCTGCGCGCCGAGCTCTCCAACCAATCCATCAGCGGCAGACCCCGCTGGAACTTCCCCTGGTAGCAGGACACCACCGTCAGCAGCGCGCGGCACTCCTCCGCCAATCGCATGTCGCCCACGGAGTCGACGATGCCGATGGCCCGCTCCAGCCACGCCTCCACCTCCACCCACCGCGCCATGTACGTCGCGTACACGGCGTTGCGGCACAGCACATAGGCGAGGTCCGCCGGGTTGCCCACGCGCTCGGCCACGTCCCGAGCCCGGCCCACCCATGCCTCCGCCACCGGGCGCACGGGCACGGTGCCCGCCACCACGGCCATGTTCGTATACCCGCGCGCCAGCTCCGACGAAGCCCCCGCGGGCTCACACAGGTTGAGCATGCGCAGGCCCGACCAGAGCACGGGCAGCGCCTCCTGCGCGTAGATGAACGCATCGGTGAGCCGCATCAACAGCCGGCCCGCCACCCGCCGCACCCGCCGCCGCTCCTCCGTCTCCACGTCATACGCATCCGGCCGGGCACTCTGCGCCAGCCGCAGCCCCACCTGCACCACCGTGCCCAGCGCCCAGCCCACGCGCGTCGTCGGCACCGGCCAGCCGAAGTGCTTCAGCGCCCGCTCCGCGTGGCCTCGGAACGCCGTCAGCTCGCCCAACTGGAAGCGCGCCTCCGCGAGCAGCGCCTCCAGATGTCCCTGGTGCAGCTTGTCGCGCGGGGGCACCCGCTCCAACGCGCGCATCAGGAAGGGCAGCGCCTCACGGCAGGCACCGACGCGCAGCGCCTCTTCACCGGCGCGCTGCGCGTACTCGGCCTCGCGCGTGGAGTCGCCCGCCTCGCCCCAGTGGTAGCAGAGCGCGGCGGTGGGCTCGGGGCCCATGAGGTACGCCACCTCCATCGCCTCCGCCACCCGGCGGTGCAGCAGCGGACGCTCCGCCGCGGCCAGCTCCTCCAGCACGCCCTCGCGCAGCTTGTCGTGCGCGAAGCGCCACTGCCCATCCGAGACATCCAGCACCGCCGCCGACGCGCAGTACGACAGCCAGCGCTCCACATCCACGCCGGGCGCCGCGTGCTTGAGCAGCACCACGTCCACCTGCCGGCCGACGATGGCGGCCACGCGCAGCAGGTCGCGAGAGCTCGCGGACACCTTCTCCAGCCGCCGCCGCACCAGCCGCCGCACGCCACCGGCGAACACCCGCTCCGGCAGGGGCATGTCCCCCAGCCGGTCCAACCCGCCCGCCTCTTCCGCCAGCGCGCGCGCCACCTCGACGAGGAAGAACGGGTTGCCCTCCGTCTCCCGCCGCAGCAGCTCCACCAGGTGCGGCCGAGCCCCCGCCGGTCCAATCATCGACTCGCTGAGGACGGCGATCTCCCCCGCGTCCAGCCGAGGCAGCCGCAGCACGTCCATCCCCGGCAACTGCGCCGGCAGCATGGGAGCCTCGTCGTCGCGGAAGCTGCCCAACAGCAACAACGGCAACCCGGTGGCGCGTGTCGCCAGTCGCGACAGCAGCAGCAGCGACTCCGCATGGGCCCAGTGCAGGTCCTCGAGCAACACCACCGTGGGCTGCGTCAGCCGCGCGAAGATGTCCTCCACCACCTGCAACAGGCGCGTCTGGGCCATCTCCGCGCCCAGCTCCGCGGGGTCCGGCACCGGGCGCCCCAGCAGCGCCTCCAGGTCCGGCACCAGCGGCTTGAGGACACTCGCCTCGCGGTCATCCAGCGGCGTGAGGATGGACAGCCACCGCAGCACGGGGCGCCACTCCTGATACGGACTGCCACCGGCGGCCACCGCTTGTCCGCGCAGCACCACGGCGCCGCGCACCAGCGCCAGCGGGCGCAGCTCGTCGAGCAGGCGGGACTTGCCCACCCCGCTCTCCCCACCCACCAACAACCCACCGCCCCGGCCCAGCAGCGCCGCGTCCAGCACGGACGTCAGGAGCGACAACTCCCGCGCGCGGCCCACATAGCGCGCCGCCTGCAAGAAGCTCTCGCGCGTGGTGACGGACTCGGAGGGCACCGCGCGGCGCGTGGCGGAGCACAGCGCCGCAATCACCTCATCCGCGCCCCGAGGCCGCCGCCGCGCATCCTTCGACACCAGCCGCTCGAGCACCGAGTGCAGCTCGGCGGGGAAGCCCGGCGGAGCCGACGGCGCCCTCCCATCGAACGGCAGCCGCCCGAAGATCATCTGGCACGCCATGGCCCCCACGCTGAAGAGGTCCGTGACTTCCGAGGGCGGCTGCTCCTCGAAGAGCTCCGGCGCCAGGTAGCCCGGCGTCCCCCCAGGCTGGGCGCGGTGCACCTGCTCCCGTCCCACCGCGAGCCCGAAGTCGAGCACCTTCACCTGCCCGCGCGCCACCAGCACGTTGGCGGGCTTGAGGTCGCGGTGGATGATGCCTCGGCGGTGCAGGTACGCGAGCGCCTGGAGCGTCTGCACCAGCAGGTCCACCTGGACGTCCAGCGGCTGGTTGGAGCCCGCCTGCACCAGGTGCCGCGCGTCCTCCAGCAGGTCCATGGCCAGGTACGGCCGGTGCTCGGCGTCGAACCCGTAGTCCAGCACGCTGATGACATGCGGGTGTCTCACCGAGGCCAGCGTCTGGAACTCGTGAGCCAGGGACAGCGCCAGCTCATGGCGCGCGGCGGACGACGGGGTGTTCTCACCCGGCGGCGCCTTCACCAGGTCCTCCACCGTCTTGTTCAGCCGCTTGATGGCGACCGGCCCGCTCAGCAGGTCCTGCGCCCGCCACACCGTCCCGGCGCCGCCCCGCCCCAGGAAGTCGACGATGCGATAGCGACCGCCCACGACCTCGGCTTCAACGAGACGCCGAGCGGGGTCCTCATAGCGAGGCTGTGTCGCATCGAGTGGGATTGGACGCATGTGCGGGGGGCCGCCCGCCGGGATGATAACGAAGATTCAAGTCATCCGGGGGACGGGTTTCCCCCGGTGATACACGGGTTGTTACACACCCGGCACCCGGCGCCCACTGGATTGACAGGGACGCCGTCCGGAGTGTTCAGCGGCCGATGAGGCCCGCCAGCCCCTTGCCGCCCTGGATGGCGCCGAAGATGAGGACGCTGAAGTAGGCGATGGTCCCCACCGTCATCCCGTGCCCCATCAGGATGGCGTAGCCGTCGCGCTGGAGGATGCCGATGGCGAAGAACAGCACCGCCAGCGCCGGCAGGGTGTTGCTGAACGGCACCAGGCCGAACGGCGCCATCAACAGCACGCCCGCGACGAACAACATGAAGCCGTTGAAGCGGTTGGTGCTGGCCCCGTGCGTGAGCACCAGCAGCCGGGGCTTGCTCAGCCGATCCACCTTCGTGAAGACGCTGGCGCCCTTCTCCAGCGCGGGCAGGAGCGAGGTGCGCGACAGCTTCTTCTCCATCATCTTCCGCGGCAGCCAGGGCCCTCGGTTGAACATCACGCCCACGCCGATGAAGACGATGAGCGCGCCGAACACCGTGGAGACCCCCGGAATCGACACGGGCAGGAGGAAGGGAAAGGTGAGGATGCAACAGAAGAGCAGCAGGCCCTGCTCGCCGCAGGCCTGCATCAGCTCGCGCACCGTGAGGGACTCGGGGAGCCGGGTGGCCAGGTCGCGCAGCGTGGCGGACAGCTGGGACTGGGGTTCGGGCAGAGGCGCGGAGGTCACGGTGGGCGACGGTGTGGACATGGGCGGGCCGTTGACTACCACGGCCGGGTACCAGGTGCTCAGGTCCAGGCGATGTCGTACACGGCTTCCTCGCCCGCTCGACGAACGACCTGCACGGAGGGGTGACGCGCGCCGCTGGCCTCCAGCCCCGCGAGGAAGAGACCGACATAGAAGCCCGCCACCACCACGGGCCGGCAGGTGAGCACATACCGTCCAGGTCCCTGGGGCTCCAACGTGGCCTCCAGGTAGTTGGTGCCGGTGCGCAGGTTGCGCGTCATGCGCGCGAGCATCCGTTCAGGACCCAACAGTCGCACGGAGGTGAGCAGCGCCCCGCCGATGAGGGTGGAGCCGAAGCCCTCCACGAAGCGGCGGCCCACGACGGCGGCGCCCTCCTCCAGCGGGAGCTGCGGGGCCAGGGTGTCCGCGGCCACCTTGAGCGCGCCCAGCCACACCTCCAAGGGATAGGCCGGGGCGAGCTTCCCCTTCACGTCGACGCCGACCTGCTTGAGCCGGCCCACGCAGCGCTCATCGAGCTGGTCTCCCAGCGCACGGAGGAGTCCTTCGAAACTCTGGGGGAAGACGAGCGGCTCGCGGGTGTCCAAGGCGCGCGTCATGGTAGCCCCAGCGGCGCGGAGTTCACACCCACCTGGTTGCGAGATTCGGGGTGACTCGCGGCATCCTCCCGGGAACGCCTGTCTCGGGGTGGAAGCGACGCACGCGGAGTGAGAGTCGGACTGGGCAGGCAACCGCCGGTGTGCTGTAGAGGGGCCCTCATCGCCATCCGCCCCCGAGGGAGCCTCCGCCATGACGCAGCCATCCCGCCTTCTGTTCGTCGCCGGCGCCACGGGGGCGACAGGGCGCAACGTGGTGAAACAGGCCCTGGCGCGAGACGTGCCGCTGGTTGCGCACGTGCGCCCGAAGAGCGCGGACACGGAGCCGGCGAAGAGCTGGCCGCGCAAGGCGGTGGTGGAGCTGGCCCGTGGTGAGCCGCTCGCGGAGGCGATGAAGGGGAGCACCACGGTGCTCCAGCTCATCGGGACGATGCGCAAGCGCTTCTCGGCGGGAGACACGTACGAGTCGAGCGACATCGGCACGACGCGGCAGCTCGTGGAGGCGGCGAAGCGCGTGGGCGTGGACCACCTGGTGCTGCTCAGCTCCATGGGCGCGGGGCGGCCGGTGGGCGCCTACCTGAAGGCGAAGGCGGAGGCGGAGCGGCTGGTGCGCGAGAGCGGAATCCCGTGGACGGTGGTGCGTCCGCCCGCGTTCGAGGGCGAGTATCACCAGCCGCCCGCGCTCCTGGGGCTGCTCGCGAAGCTGCCGCTGCTGGGCGGCCTGCGCCCCATCCACATCGACCAGCTCGCCGCGGTGCTGCTGCGCGTGGCGGAGAAGCGCGCGCCGCTGAACGCGGTGCTCGAGGGCGACAGCCTGTGGAGCGAGGTCGCCGCGACGGGCGTGTGAGCGCGCGCCAAAGCCAGACACGCGCCCCGCTCAGCGCCAGGCGTCGTTCGCGGTGCGGATGCGGTCGAAGTCGAAGTTCGTCGAGGGGTCCTGCTTCCGGTCACTGACGTCCTTGTGGCCGACCAGGTTCTCGCTGGGGATGCTGTAGCGCTTGGACAGATAGGGGACGAGCTGCTCGAGCGCCTTGTACTGCGCCTCGGTGTAGCCGTCCTTCCCGTCTCCCTCGTTGACGATTTCAATGCCGATAGAGCGGTCATTCACATCGCCGGGCTTGCCGGGCAGGGAGCCCTCCCCCGCGTGCCACGCGCGCTTCTCGTCGGCGACGAGCTGGTAGATGGTGCCGTCCTTGCCGATGAGGTAGTGCGAGCTCACGTCGCCGCGCCCGGTGAGGTCCTTGTACTTGTCCTTGAGCCAGCCCATGAAGGACTCGGGCTTGCCCGTCAGCGTCTCCAGGCTGCTCTGGTCGGACGGGTCCGCGGTGTGGTGCAGGACGATGGAGTCGATGCTCTGGACGCCATTCGGTCTGTCATTGAAGTTCTCGGAGGGGCGGACGACCATCGCCGGCGTCGGGTTGGTGGGGTCCGTCGACGCGGGCGTCAGCGGCGCGGGCGGCGGCTTCACCGGAGGCGGCGTCGGCGACTTGCCCGGGCTGGGCGACGGCGCGAGCTGCGCGACGGAGGGCTCGAACGTGTCGGGCCGCGGCGTCAGTCCGGGCGTCGGCTTGGGCTGGGGACGCGGCTCCTCGGACGAGAAGGGGCGCACCACCGAGTTCTGCGAGGACCGCTGAAGGGGAGCGACCATGGAGCATCTCCAGGGCAAGCGAACGACTTGCTGGGTTATCGCTCCCCGCGTGTCATGAGTTGCGCCGCCGCTGAAAAGTGAGCCACAGGACAGCGTGCCGCGAGAAGGCCGCGCCCGAGGAGCGCGATGGCCAGGGGCGACATACATCTGGGGCCCCCGGAGGCACGCCATGAACCGACCTCTCCTCGCAGCCGTGCTCGTGCTGTCGCTCACCGCGTGTTCCGAGGACCCGGAGCCCCCTCACGTCCCACCCGACGGCGGCGCGGATGCGGGCACGGACGCGGGCGTCGATGGAGGAGTCGATGCGGGCCCCGACGATGGCGGCTCCACGAGCTCGGGCGGTGCGGGGAAGTTGCCGTGTGACGGCACGGGGACGGTGACGTCGGACAACCAGACGTATGCGTACTGTGTGGCGCGGGTGGCGGGGGTGGAGCTGAAGATCGTCGAGCCTCGCGGCGGCATCGTGCCGCGACCGGTGCGGCTGGCCATCTACCTGCACGGGGATGGGGCGCGGGCACACACGAGGGACGAGGCTCCGCGCGCGCAGGCACCGTGGGCCTACGTGAGCGAGACGCTCTACGTGTCGGCGCTGGCGCCCAACCGGTGCTCCTGGTGGACGCGGCCGTCACTCACGACGTGCACGGGGACACCGACGGAGACGGACCGGGATGTGTCGGGAGAGAACGCGAGCGCGCTGGCGGAGGTCATCGACACGCTGCGCAAGCGCTGGGACATCGTGAACGAGCCCCTCTTGTTCGGCGGCTCCGCGGGGGGCTCGGTGTTCCTGACGGGGAGCTTCCTGCCTCGGTATGGGAGCCGGTTCCGAGGCATCCATGCGCTGGGGTGCGGCGGCACGGTGTCGTGGAGCGGGGCGCTGGAGTGGGACGGGAACCGGCCCGAGCAGCGAGGCTCGACACGTCTGTTCTATGTCTACGGAGACCGGGACCCGGCGCTGGCGGATATCCAGGCGAGCATCGCGGCGTACCGGGGGTATTCGATTCCCGTGGGAGAGACCGTCATCGCGGGAGCGTCGGGGTGTGGGTTCGACGACCTGGGCGCGGTGAGGGACCTCTGGGAGAGAAACCTGGGCTCGCTGTAGCCGAGCCCAGGTCCGGGGTGAGAGGGATTACTTGACGCAGTTGGCCCAGCCGCGCTTCGCGGGCGAGAGCGTCATCTCCCAGGTGCGGGTGCCGGAGTTGTAGTCGATGCTCAGGCCGTCCGTGAGGCTGTTCTGGTTGAAGCGACCGCCGAGGCCGGAGAGGAAGCAGCCGACGCCACCGGGGTTGTAGGCCAGCTCCTTGCTGAAGCCGCTCCCGGCGGAGATCCACTGCCAGCCGCCGTGGCTCTCGGGGACGTCGACACACAGCGCGCGGCCACCGCCCTCACCGGCGAGGTCGCCGCCGAGGTACCAGTTGAGGCCGTCATTCCAGACGCGGACGTACTCGGAGGTGGAGTCGAAGGCGCCGGAGCCCTCGACCATCGTGAGGAAGCAGCGGCGGTCGGCCGTCACGGCGCCCAGGAGCTTGGCGGCCTGCCCGTTGTACCAGGAGACCTCCGCGGTGCGGTTGGCGGCCGTGGTCATGCACTCGACGGTGCTGCCCAGCATCTTGCTGAAGTTGTGGTTGACGAAGATGTACCACTCCCCCGCGAAGACGAACGTACCGGTGCTGCCCCAGCTGCTGCTGCCCGTGGGCGGCTGCAGGTTGCCGGACACGCCCGTGAGGAAGCAGGTGCGGTTGGTCGCGGTGCCGATGGACGTGGAGACGTAGCCGTTCGCGCTGGTGTGCCAGTTGTACGGGCCCTGGAGGCCGACGCGCTGCTCGACCTGGTCCACGGCCTCGTCGGCGACGACGGGGGACGCGGCCTCCGGAGAGGTGGGCTCGAGGGGCTCACCGCCACAAGCGACGGTGAAGGTGGCCAGCGGGAGAGCGAACAAGAGGTTGCGCATGGAAGCCATGGAGAGACCCTGTCCTTTCAAAGACAGCCAGGCGCGAGCGGAACGAGCGTGCGCCAGATGGGTGCTCCGGGCCGGGACACCGCGCCATGCGGGTCCGGGTCTCGGAGTGCGCCCAGGTAGAGCAACCGGAATGCCAACGGGTCCTCAGAGGGAAGCGCGAGGGAGGACGGCAAGGGTTGCCGGAATGCGGGGGGAGGACGCGGGCAAGGCTTGCCGGTCGCGGCAGGGCTTGCGGTGAGGGACCTGGGCCCGCGAGGAGGCGAGCCCAGGTCTTGAGAGGGATTACTTGACGCAGCTCGCCCAGCCGCGCTTGTAGGCGGAGAGGTTCATCTCCCAGGTGCGGGTGCCGGCGTTGTAGTCGACGCTCACGCCGTCACCGTAGCTGTTCTGGTTGAAGTTGCCGCCGAGGCCATGGAGGAAGCAGCCGATGCCATCGGGGTTGTAGGCGAGGTTCAGGGTCTTGGTGTTCGCGCCCGTGCTCCACTGCCAGGCGCCATGGTCCTCCGGGATGTCGACGCACAGGGCCTTGGCGCCGCCCGAGTCCGCGAGGTCACCCCCGAGGTACCAGTTGAGGCCGTCATTCCAGACGCGGACATGATCGGCGGTGGAGTCGAAGCCGCCGGCGCCCACGATGCTGGGGAGGAAGCAGCGGCGGTCGGCCGTCACGGCGCCGAGGAGCTTGGCGGCCTCGCCGTTGTACCAAGCGACCTCGGCGGTGCGGTTGGCGACGGAGTTGACGCACTGGACGGTGGTGGACAGGGCCGTGCTGAGGGTCTGGTTGACGAAGACCTTCCACTCGCTCCCGGAGAGGAGGACACCGGCCATCCCCCAGCCGAGGTCGCCGGGGGCGGACTGGAGGTTGCCGCCGATGGCGGTGAGGAAGCAGGTGCGGTTGGAGGAAGCGCCGAGGGACGTGGAGATGTACTCGGGCTGGTTCGTGCGCCACGTGTAGGGGCCGTAGACGGTGATCTCTTGCTCGGCCTGGCCGATGGCCTCATCGGCGACCACGGGGGCTTCGGCCCGAGGAGCGTCGGTCTCGAGAGCCTCGCCACCACAAGCGACGGTGAAGGTCGCGAGCGGGAGGGCGAAGAGGAGGTTGCGCACGGAAGGCCAATGGGTTGCGAGGTGTCGGGGGGGATTGCATGGAGAGACCTGGTCCTTTCAATGACAGCCACGCGCGAGCGGAGGGGACCGCACCGAGCGTGGCCGAGGGGGGCTCCGCGCCGGAACACCGCACCATGCAGGTCCGGGTCGCGGAGTGAGTCCAGGCAAAGCAATTGGGGCGCCAAAGACCCTCCCGGCGGGAGACTCTATGGGGCGACAAGGATTGCGGAAATCCGGAGGCAATGATTGCCAATTCCGGCAGGGATTGCGGTGGGGCGACTGCGGTTCGAGGGAGGACCTCGCATCCCCGCTATCGCTTCTTCTGGGATAACGCCGAGCGAGCGAGTCCGTCGATGAGGAGCTCGAGTCCGAAGTCGAAGTCGGCCTGGTAGCCCGCGGCGGTGCTGCTGGCCCTCCCCTCCTTCTTCGCGGCGCGGCCCATGACGAAGGAGATCATCTCGAGGAGGTGAGGGTATTCGGAGGGGCTGATGTGGGGAGCGAGCGAGGCGCCGAGCTCGGGGCGCTCATCGGGCTCGAAGGGCCACCAGACTTCCTGGGCGACGAAGCCGTAGATGTAGCTGTCGAGCGACAGGATGGCGTTGTAGGCGAGCTCCACGGAGAAGCCGGCATCGCGCAGGAGGTGCAGCGAGGCCTCGTGGTGCCGGAGCCTCGCGGGGGTGGGCGTCGTGCGGGACTCGATGAGCATGGAGGCCCAGCGGTGTCGGAGGAGGACGGTGCGCATGCTGCGCGCGCGGAGCCGGAGGCCCGAGCGCCAGTCGGCGGAGACAGGAGGGGGTTCGAGCTCCTGCATCACGAGCTCGATGAGCCCATCCAGCAGGTCGTCCTTGTTGCGCACGTGCTTGTAGAGGGACATCGCCTCCACGTCGAGGCGTGAGGCCACGGCACGCATGGTGACGGCCTCGATGCCGGAGCGGTCCGCGAGGGTGCGCGCGGCGGCGAAGATTCTCTCGCGGGTGACGGGGAGCCGCTTCGCGGCACGACCTCCTGCGTTTCTCTTCAAGGGCGCGGCTCCGGGGGTCGACTTGACCGTGGCTTACAACGCAAGCTAAGCATGGCTTACCTTGTAAGCCAAAGGAGAGTCCGAACCATGGCCACGATGCGCGCCGCCTGTGTCGAACGGTATGGAGGCCCCGAGGTGGTTCAACTGCGCGAGGTCGAGAAGCCGAGACCGAAGCAGGGAGAGCTGCTCATCCGGGTGGTGAACACGACGGTGAACTCCGCGGACTGGCGCATCCGTTCCCTCGAGGTGCCGAGGGGCTATGGGACGTTGATGCGATTGGCCATGGGGTTCTCGAAGCCGAGGCAGCCGGTGTTGGGGTCGGAGATCTCAGGGGTGGTCGAGGAACTGGGGGAGGGAGTCGAGGGCTTCAGGGTGGGTGACGCGGTGATAGCGGTGGCCGGGATGGGGATGGGGGCGCATGCGGAGTTCAAGGTCATGTCCGCGGCGGAGCGGGTCATCGCCAAGCCCGCGTCCCTGAGCTTCCAGGAAGCGAGCGCGCTCTGCTTCGGAGGGCTGACCGCGCTGCACTATCTGCGAGCGAGGGCGAAGGTGAAGGCCGGGGAGAAGCTCCTGGTCATCGGAGCCTCGGGGGCGGTGGGAATCGCGGCCATCCAGCTCGCGCGGGAGTTCGGCGCGGAGGTGACGGCGGTGTGCAGCGGAGGGAACGCGGAGCTGGTGCGGTCACAGGGGGCACGGCACGTCATCGACTACACGCGAGAAGACCTCACGGCGCGGAGCGAGCAGTACGACGTGATTCTCGACTGCGTGGGGAGTGTTGAGTACGGGAGCGTGCGGCCGCTGTTGAAGCAGGGAGGGAGGCTGCTCCGAATCGTGTCGAGTCTCGCGGGACAGTTCACCGCCCTGTTCCAGGGCCGACTCTCCGGACACCGGGTCATCTCGGGAGTGGGCACGGAGCGCACCGAGGACATGCGCTACCTGGCGGAGCTGGCGGCACAGGGAAAGTACCGCCCGGTCATCGACAGCGCGTTTCCTCTTGAGGGAATCCGGGACGCGTACACACGCGTCGAGAGCAAGCGGAAGCGCGGGAGTGTCGTGCTCGACGTGAGCCCAGCTCCAGTCCATCCCCGCGCCGATGGGCACATTCGATGACTACCTGAGTCCTCTATGGCTTCTGGAGCCAGTACAAGCGATTGCGGCTCGTGAGCGCCCGCGACAAGAACTCCCCAAAGGACGCAGCCACCTGCTTCACTTGCGGAAACGTTTCGTGAAACGCATCGAGCATTGGATACGGTGCTCGCCCTGAAGCGTCCACGAGAATGAAGTCCGAGTCTTGACAGTCCACGAGCACCCACCATGTTCCCGGACTGACGGAGTCATCATCCGTGCCGCGCATGCGAATCCGGGCGCGCTGCACTTCGCCTAGCGACAGGATGGAGTAGTTCGCCTCGGGGAGCGGAGCGAACAACTCGGCGCCGTTGCAACGCAAGTAGAAGGCGCGCAATTCGGGGCCGAGGGGCCAGCCTGCGCGGGCCTCAAACGCCGCAATCTCCAGCTCCGTCGCGGGCGGGTGTGGGTAGTGCTCTCGCACCACGGCGTCCAGCAGTTGATCGAACGATGGAGTCATGTCTAGTCGCTATAGGGCAGGTCCGGCCCAGGGGTGGACCACTTGGGGCTGCGCGCGTAGCACTGGGGATAGGCTCCGTTGATCACGGTATGGACATCGGGCGGCACGGGCAACAAGTTGCGAAGGGCTGTTGGATGGCCGCCATGGGCAAGGTCGTGGATATGATGCGCGGGCCAATTGCGCCCGCCCGTCAATGGCCAAGCCCCAAACTCCTCGGCCCACTCGTTTCGGAACCCGTCTCGTGCATTCGCCCAACGCTGACGGCCACTCTCGGGATCCACCGTTGCGTAGTCACAGCAACGGTGCGTGAGGGGATACCGCGTGCCCGCCTCAGCAGGGAGAAACATCCATCGCCCGACCCAATCCCCCTTGATGTCCGCGAGCCAGATACAGCCGAGCGACGCTCGCCCCTCACGCCGACAGCGCCGCTGGCAGCTCGCTAGCTGCCGAGTGTTGCACTGCCATGGGCCGTAGTAGATGGCGAAGCGCACCTCACCACCATCAGGCGACCGAACCACTGGACTGACCCATCTGGCGGTCGCGGGCGGCATACCGACTCCTCCAACAGTCGCGGAGCCACATCCGGAGGACAGCGCAAGCGCGGAGAGAGAAGCGACGAGGCCACTGCGTCCATGCGCGTACGCGAAAAGCATGCAAAGCCAGATAGCACAGCTGTTTGGGGGATGTCAGATGTTGGCGAGCGCACTGGTGAGCAGCGAGGGCATATCGCGACCACCCACGCGGGATGATAGTCATTGAATGCCAGCCTCTTTGATGCCATTCGATCCGTCCAGAACATACCACCGAGCAGCGAGTTGCCGCGGTGCACCAGGTTACGACCGGGACGTGGCTTCGTCGGTGAAGGGTTGAGCCACCCCTCGCACAGCGGACAGATGCGCCTTGTACTGGGACGGCTCGCGTACCACGCGCGGAGAGTGCTCAACGCCTTCCGGCATCACGACGAGCCACGGACGCCAACATCGACTTCACCCTCTCTCACCAGTTTTGCTCAACGCCTCCCGGCGTCACGGCGAGCCACGGAGCTCCAGCTCGCTGCCGTTGCCTTCATCGCGGAGTCGTACTCAACGCCTTCCGGCATCACGGCGAGCCACGGAGCGCCTGGGCGGGCGCGCGGGCCCCGAGCGCAACAAGGAGTGCTCAACGCCTTCCGGCATCACGACGAGCCACGGACGGCGTGGGCGTGCTCACGCCGCGCGGGGTGGTGCTCAACGCCTTCCGGCATCACGGCGAGCCACGGGCCATTCCCAGGCGCTGCGCGAGCGCCTCCCGCTCGTGCTCAACGCCTTCCGGCATCACGGCGAGCCACGGATCGGCCGCTTCGACGAAGCTGGTGGGCATCCTGGGTGCTCAACGCCTTCCGGCATCACGGCGAGCCACGGTACAAGGTGAAGGGCGAGGGTGAAGGGAAGTAGGAGGTGCTCAACGCCTTCCGGCATCACGGCGAGCCACGGTCTCAAACGGCTCAAACTGCACGGCGGCTGGAGCTAAGTGCTCAACGCCTTCCGGCATCACGGCGAGCCACGGTGTCCCAGCGCTCCATGAGGATGGGGACCCGCTTGTGCTCAACGCCTTCCGGCATCACGGCGAGCCACGGAGCATGATTATCAAGAAGGCGAAAATCGGGGTCATTGTGCTCAACGCCTTCCGGCATCACGGCGAGCCACGGCCTGCCTCCCCCGCATGGGTTCCCAGCACCTGCAGGTGCTCAACGCCTTCCGGCATCACGGCGAGCCACGGGGGAGCAGTGCAGGCGCGCCGCAGCCTCGTCAATGGGTGCTCAACGCCTTCCGGCATCACGGCGAGCCACGGATGATCTTGTCGTGAAGACCTTCAAGGCCGAGATTCTGTGCTCAACGCCTTCCGGCATCACGGCGAGCCACGGGTGGCCATTCGGCTCCAAGACGACGCCACCGCTCCCATGTGCTCAACGCCTTCCGGCATCACGGCGAGCCACGGTCTCCTCACTCGGGCCAGTCCACTCCTACGACAGCGTGCTCAACGCCTTCCGGCATCACGGCGAGCCACGGTGGCCCCCGCGTCGTGGGCGTCCGCAGAAGCAGGCATGCCCAGGTGCTCAACGCCTTCCGGCATCACGGCGAGCCACGGCGTAGCAGAAGGCCCAGAATTGGAGCGGGTCGTCCGCCTCGTGCTCAACGCCTTCCGGCATCACGGCGAGCCACGGCAGACGGCCCGCGAGCTGCGCGACAAGGGCACCACGTGCTCAACGCCTTCCGGCATCACGGCGAGCCACGGTCGAGCGATTGCGGGCCGCAATCTTGGACCTGGCGACAGGGTGCTCAACGCATTCCGGCATCACGGCGAGCCACGGGTTGAAGTCCGTGAGGGATGCCATCGCCACGTGGCTCGGGTGCTCAACGCCTTCCGTCATCACGGCGAGCCACGGTGACGAGAAACCCAGGGTGCCCGTTGGCAAACCAGTGCTCAACGCCTTCCGGCATCACGGCGAGCCACGGGTACTTCCTTTCGACAGAACGTCGAATCTTGGGCTAGCAGGGTGTTGAAGAAGCCCGGTTTGAAGGCATGAGACCGGGCCTCTCCGTGCCCTTCGTTCTCAACCTTGTCATCCAAGCGAGGCGGAGGGCGAAGGGCGCCTATTATGCGGCAACCAGCCGCGCCATCCGCACCAGGTTGTACGCGGCGCCTACCAGGTAGGCCGCCAGTTCCGTCCGCTCCCTGCCTTTGAAGCGCGTCTTACGGAAGCCGCCCACCGTCTTCATCCAGCCCCAGACTTCTTCGATTCGTTTCCGTATCCGCTGGCTGAGGGCGTATCCGGCAGGCCTCGTCGTTCGCCTGTCGATGGCCGAGCGCCGTCGAGTATCCGTCGTCTGCGCAATGTGAGGCGTCACTCCCATGCGCCGGCAGTCCGCGACGAAGTCCGCCGTGTCGTAGCCCTTGTCCGCCCCCACCGAAGCGCGCGCGTTTCGGGACTTCAGCCCCTCGAGCATCATCACCGCCGCGTCGCGCTCGGCGAAGCCATTCGCCGGCATCACCGCGAGGTCCACGAGCAGCCCGTTGCGATTCTCCATGACGCCATTGAGGCTGTAGGCCAGCCGCGCCTCCTTGCCGTTGCCCTTGCGCGCAAGCGTTGCCTCCGGGTCCGTTGTCGAGGCGTGCGTCGCGTTGCCCCTCTTCTGCCCGTGGAAGTCACCGTCGGGTTGCCCTTGTCGTCGGGCGGCTCCTTCTTCTCGTCCTTCGGGCGGAACGACTTCAGGGATGCCCAGGCCTCAATCAGGCTGCCATCCACGCTGAAGTGCTCGCTGCTGGTCAGCCCCGCGCTTGCGCCTGACTCATCACCGCCAGGAAGAATCTCCGGGCGACGTCGTGCTCCAGGAGCCGGTCCCGGTTCTGCGAGAAGGTGCTGTGGTCGAAGGAGGCGTCCTCCATCCCCATGTCGAGGAACCACCGGAAGAGGAGGTTGTAGTCGAGCTGCTCGCAGAAGAGCCGCTCGCTTCTCACCGAGTAGAACGCCATGAGCAAGCAGGACTTCAGCAACTGCTCCGGCGGGATGCTCGGCCGGCCGGTGTCGCTGTACATCGCATCAAACGTCGGCGAGAGCGCCGCCAGCGCGGCGTCCGCCATGTCCTTCACCCTGCGCAGCGGATGGGCCGCCGGGACTCGGTCTCCCGGCGTCCTCAAGCTGAACAGCGTCGTCTGCTGCTTGGGCCGTCCGCGCATCGCTGCCTCCGATGCGCGGAGGACACCACGTCACAGTGCGGGGTGTCGATCCCTCGGAGGGGTTTCTCAACACCCTGCTAGTGCTCAACGCCTTCCGGCATCACGGCGAGCCACGGTCGACGCTGATGCGGAAGCGTGCGCCGACTTCGAGAGTGCTCAACGCCTTCCGGCATCACGGCGAGCCACGGTCAGGGGTGTGTCGAAGCTCCTGGGAACCAACATGTGCTCAACGCCTTCCGGCATCACGGCGAGCCACGGTCGTGACGGGGTTGGAAGCATCGCTCAACAACGTTGGGTGCTCAACGCCTTCCGGCATCACGGCGAGCCACGGATTAGGATAACCAGTAGACCTCTTAGGGTTCCTCTTAGGTGCTCAACGCCTTCCGGCATCACGGCGAGCCACGGCGGTGCGCCTCCGCGCCCTTGGCCTCGCACGTGAAGTGCTCAACGCCTTCCGGCATCACGGCGAGCCACGGGATTGCACTCGCTCTTCCCGGAGCTCCTGTCGCAGGGTGCTCAACGCCTTCCGGCATCACGGCGAGCCACGGGCCGCGCCGAGTGGTTGGCCGCGCACGTGGGCTGGTGCTCAACGCCTTCCGGCATCACGGCGAGCCACGGTAGACTATGGACGAGAGAGTGACCTGGGACGAGTATTTGTGCTCAACGCCTTCCGGCATCACGGCGAGCCACGGTTCTCATTTGGTGTCACACCATCAGAGAGCGGGCCTCGTGCTCAACGCCTTCCGGCATCACGGCGAGCCACGGTTGGGTTTTGGGTTCCTACGTTGACCAGTCTTGAAGTTGGTGCTCAACGCCTTCCGGCATCACGGCGAGCCACGGCGTTGGCGCCCGTGCCGTTGCGCGAGACGCCCTGGTGCTCAACGCCTTCCGGCATCACGGCGAGCCACGGCCGTTGAACCCTGAAGGTCATCATGCCTCTCCACGAGTGCTCAACGCCTTCCGGCATCACGGCGAGCCACGGTTCAAACTGCTAGATCCCAAAGGTAAGCGAAAACTGTGCTCAACGCCTTCCGGCATCACGGCGAGCCACGGGTGGGTGGTGCTGGAACTGATTCGACGTATTGTGCTCAACGCCTTCCGGCATCACGGCGAGCCACGGTGCCCACCGAGGTGGAGTCCAACCCGATGGCCGTCACCTCGTGCTCAACGCCTTCCGGCATCACGGCGAGCCACGGTGAGCGTACGCATGCAGAGAAGCACCGACTGCCAGGGTGCTCAACGCCTTCCGGCATCACGGCGAGCCACGGCTGCTGCGCGGCGGCACGTCCTGCGGCATCATCACCGCGTGCTCAACGCCTTCCGGCATCACGGCGAGCCACGGTGCTCCCGATCCCGTTCGAGACGTTCCCGCCCCAGCTCTACGGGTGCTCAACGCCTTCCGGCATCACGGCGAGCCACGGTGGGACCTTTTGTACTATGAGTCATGGCTTTCTGTGCTCAACGCCTTCCGGCATCACGGCGAGCCACGGAGCCCCGCTCAATTCGCAAGGAACTCCAGCCACTTACGTCCCCCCTTTTCAAGCACCCCCACCCTACGAACCATCTCCCGCATCCTCCACGCGTCCTCGCCTCGCCAACCGCCTGAAATCCCAAGGCTTTTACCCATTCAAGCACCTATTCACCTGTCAAAGAGCACTCAACCCCGCGTCGGACCTCAGCTTTTCACCCGATTCCGCGTGAAACCCTCTCCGCCAGGCGCAGGTGCATGAATGTCCAGCGCCTCACAGCACGCGGAACGGCGGTGGCTCCTCCGGCCAGTCCTCCCCGGGGTTGATAGCCCGCACCCGCTCCACACAGCCACCGCACAACCCAATCACCAACAAGGTATCCACGGGGTCCATCCGCCGTGCCAGCTCCCACCGGAGCTGCTCCCGGTCCCGGTCCGTCAACAAGCACCGGAACACGGAGAGCTGCAACCACTCCCCGTACCCCTTCAACAACGCATACACCTTGCGCCATCGCTTCGGGTCCCGGATGTCATAGGTAATCAAGTACCACCGCCTCGGCTCGGCCATGGCTCACCTCAGGCGGAACGTCGCGAACAGCCCCGGCGTCCCCGTCCACTCCTTCTCCAGGAGCCGCACCTCCAGCTCCACCAGGCGCGCATAGCTGAGTGAGTACCCCAGGACGTTGTGCTTCCACGTCTCCCGCTTCCGTCGCTCATACAGCTCAATCGCCTTCGCGCGCCCCACCTTGCTGAGCCTGTCGGACGTCACCTCGAAGTCCGCCTCCGCATCCCATGCCCGACGGTTCAACGACGCCACCAGCGGCATGTCCGCCAGGGGCACACGGAACTGCTCCATCACATCCAATCCCAGCGGCCCCGCCGAGTTCCTCGGCTGATGAAAGCACCCAAACGCCACATCCAGCCCCACCGAACGAATCGCGGCCTCCACCTCGCGGTGCACCAACCCATACAAAAACCCGAGGACCGCATTGAACCTGTCCCGCGGAGGACGCCGGTTCCGCCCATCGAAGCGCAGCCGAGGATCCACATCATCCCCCAGCAGATACGGCAGCGCCCCGAAGTAGCGCGCGGCCCCGGCCCCCTCCAAGCCCGGCAGCACGTCGAGTGACGCCGCCTCCGCGCAGCCAGGCAACAGCGCACTCAAATCACGCACCGCCGACCCCATCACCTCGCGAGCCGCCACATCCCCACGAGAAGCTCGCAGCAGGAACCGGAGCTGCCCCTCCAGCTTCGCGGCCACCAGCCGCCGAGCCAACCCCAGGCACACAGCCTCCTGGCGCAACGCCTCGAACTGGCGCAGCCGCCGCTGCACATTTCCACCCCCTCCACCAAGTCCCCCCAGGTAACGCCCTCCCGAGGTGAACCAGTGCACACCCACGTCCCTCTCCACGCAGAGCGCCAACACCTGCGAGCTGACCTGCACCGCGCCATGCGAGACCAGCGCCGACACCGTCCGCACAGGGAGCCGCACGGGCTCGCCCTCCCCTTCAGGCGGCGTCACCACCAACTCATCGGAGGCCCGCCCCACCCGACTCCCCGCCGTCGTCACATGCAGGACCTGTCGAACATCATCCTCCGGAAACAACCGAGGCCGCTCCGCTCCACTCCCTATCCGCTCCTCCTCCGGCAGGCACACCGGTGCCAAAGAGCAGCGAGCACACTTGCGCTCCTCCGTCGTCACGGGAGGGCGCATCCCCGAGGCACGCAAGAGCCGAGCCCGAGCAACCGCCGCCACCACGTCCTGGCGAAGCCGCTCATCCAATGGAAAGCAAACCGTCGTATCTGTCTGGTGATAACGGACCCGGCACTCCACCTCGGTCCCCGGAAAACACTCCTCCACCAACAGCGCATACGCCCCGACTTGAAGCCGATCTCCCGGCCACGCCTCCGGTCCACCTTCCCCAGACGCATGTCGACCGCGCTTGTGCTCATGAACCACCAAGGTCCCCGCGCGCTCGCGCACGGCATCGACCTTGCCATGCAGGCCCAACACCTCGCTGGAGACCTCCACCTCCACCCGCTCGCCCTCTTGCTCCAGCCGCGCATGCAGGCGTCTGCCGGCGAAGATGGCCGCATCCGCCACCCGCACCTCCTCGACTTCCTCCAGGTAGAACAGCCGCTCGCAGTACGCGAGCGCATGCAGCGAATGGACACGCAGCGTCGGCTCGACCACAACAGGTCGAGGACTCATGGTTTCAGGACTCATGGAACCGCCCCCCAATGAAAGGCTCCCGCCTCAGAAAATAACAGACACAACTGGAGTGAGCGCAATTCCAGACTCTCGATTCCCACTGCAGCGCTCTACCCTTTCCCTTTCAATGAACCGAATCCACCGCACCAACCCGAGCCCGTGGGGACCCGGGTGTCCAGTTCCACGCGGACTCAGGGGGCTCGAGCGTCGGAACCTCCAGCGGGGCCATCAACTCGCGACGCGTGCGGCTTGAATCCTCGCGGTCAATCCCCACGGTCATCCGATACGACCCTGCCCGAGTCTCCTCCCCCGGCTCCAGCCGCGAGTACCAATAAGCCAGCGGAGGAGCCGCCAACACCTCCACCGAGTCGAACAAGAGGTTGTTGTCCCCAGCGAAGGGCAGTCCATACCGGCCTCCACTCCCCGCGCCACGAAGCCCCAAGCGAACCGCCTCCAGCAGGCCCGTCTCCGCGCACTCCACGCCGATGACAGCCCGCAGGTCCACGAGCAGCTCGCGACGCACGGGGACAATCCAGTGCTTCGCCCCATGGGTACGAGCCTTGAGCGTCTTGCCGTAGGGCCCCACCGGATATGTGTGCAGTTGCTGATAGAGACTGGCCAGCTCCGGTGGAGCCCCCACGCGCCCCACCGCGATCCGCAGGCAAGGCACGTCCTCACGCATGCGCGTCGTCGCCTCGCCTGACGACGCCCTCCGAGTCTCCACGCCCGCGAGGTTCAGGACCAACCCATGCGCGGCGGACGGAGGCATGAAGGGCGCGGAGGAGCGATACACCCCCGCCTGAAGCGCGCGGTACGCGGCGAACGGCGCCCTGACGAACAGCCATAGCCGTTCCATCTACGCCTCCGCGAAGGCCACCGTGGCCAGCTGCTCCAGCATCCCCTGGGCGTTGTCGTGCAGACTCGCCCCCTTCGACTCCAGCGCCGCGCGCTCCTCGGGTTTCATCCGCCGGACCAGCTCACCCCCAAGCCAGAACTCGCGGGCGTCCAGGTCCGCGCGAGCCCCCGTCAGCCGGGCCAACTCCGGGAATGCGCCCTCCTTGTCGAAGCCGTAGCTGTCATACCCCGACACCAGAGAGGGCGTCAGCCGCGCAACGACGCTGCGCGGAGCCATCTCGAAGAGGCTGCGAGCATGGCCACCCGCCACTCCCGACAACTCACCCAAGGCCTTGAGCAGCGCCGAAGCCCAGCGCTTGCCCTGCTTCACGACCAGACAGTCCGCCACGGCCAACGCGAAGGGATACTGGTACGCGGTATAGGTCACCTCCCGGTGGAGCAGCGCGGAGGTCGGAGCGTTCTTCCACGGACTCTTCCCGGCATTGAGCGGCGACTGATGGAAGGTGGCATCGAAGCGGTAGGCCTCGAGCGCCACAGCCAGGTTCATGCGCAGCACGCTGTCGCGCTTCGATGGCCGGTTTCCATGCTTCTTCGCGGTCTTCGGGTCGGCGACCATGAACCCGAAGAGGAAGTCATCGGCGAACTTCTCCGCGTTGGGGAAGTCCTTGTACTCGACGGCGAGCTGGTCCTCGTCATGGAGGCGCCGCCGGTTCATGGGCAGACCGTACTTCGTCAGGATTTCGCGCAACGCATTGCGCATGGACTCGGGGCTGATGACGGTGTGCTCGGCGCCACCGGCCCGTGAAATCTTCTGGAGGACGGTGCGGTTCTCCTCGCTCTCTCCCCGGTAGTTGGAGCTGGGAGCGGCATAGGTCAGGACCGTGGCGAACAGGTTCTTGTGCGACATGGGAGACTCCTCGATGAAATGGGAAGAGGTCAGGCGTTCGCTGAGAGCGCCAACAGGGTCAACGTCTTCATGTCTTCGTGCTGCGTCTGCAGGGCCTGCGACAGACGGACGAACTGGTCCACGGGCAGGTGCTGAGGGACCGAGCACAGCGTTCCAGCGAAGTACGCGATGAAGTCCTGCCCCGAACGGCTGCGCACGGCGAGAAACGCATCCCGGGCCACGACCTCCTTCTTCTCGTTGTAGGTCTTCTTCAGCGACGGGTCATCCTTGACGGCGTCCCACCGAAGCTTGTGTTTGCGCTCCAACTTGACGAGCACGTAGTGCCGAGCCACCTGGAACACGAGCTGCTCCAGGCTCGGCGCGGACGGAGAAGATGCGTTCGAGTCCATGTGCATATGCCTTTCCAGGGAAAGCCGAGCGTCCTGGCGGAAGGCCATGGCGCCGAGAGTGACTTCGTGAGGCGAGGTGGCGAAGACGCGGTCGAAGCCCGCGTACCAGGGCCGCTGTTTGACGAGATTGAGCAGGCAGGTGCGTCGAAACAGGGCATCCTTCAACGAGCCCTGGAGTGCCGCATACGCGTCCACCATCTCCACCTCGGGCTCGAAGCGCGAGGCGCCATGGGTGCGGACGTTGTTGCCGTCCTTGCCCAGGTGGAAGACGTCGTATCCCCACACCAACGAGCTGTAGGCGAGCGCGCCCTCGGCCTTCGAGAGCCTCCGCCGGAGGAGTTGTCCGGTCATCAGCGCGGACTCGACCGCCAGGTCGACCATGGACTCCTGGGGTCGGAAGCCGCGCAGCGCGGTGCCTCGGCCCAGGAGCGCCCGGGGGAGGACCTCGCAGAACGTGCGCAGCCGAGCGACGTCGGGAATGGCCAGCGCATAGCCACGGGGATCCGAGAGAACCCGCCGCTCCTTCACCACGAGCGTCCGCGGCACATAGACCTGCGTGACATAGGGCCAGAAGTGCAGGAGGAACGCCGTGCGTGGCAGGTCCTCGAAGGAGACACCCTCCGCGTTGTGCTCCATCGCCCCCAGCAGCTCCGTGCTGGAGAGCGAGACGGAGGCGCGCCTGCGCTTCGCGGTGAGGAGTTTCCAGGCCTTCGCGGCATCGGACGTGGACTCACCCAGCGCTCGGGAGATGAAGGGCCCTCTCGTCGTGGGTACACCCCGCAGCGTGCTCCACAACATGTCGCGCCACAGCTTCACCCAGTGCCCCGTCCGGTCCGACGCGGTCGGGTCCATCGACAACAAGAGCCCCGCTCGAGGCACGGGGACTTCGTAGATGAAGTACCGCTCGCGCCGAGTCTCTCCCTTCTTGTCCCGGACGACCTTCACGTCCTCGCGGAGCGGGCGCGCTCCGTCTCGGGGCTTCTTCTCCCACTTCTCCTCCAGACGGGCCGCGTAGAGCTCATCGAAGAGGCGTTGCAGGCCCCTCGGGTCCAACTCCACGCGGGCGCTGGCGTCATCCAGCCGCGCGAGTCGCGCCGTGCCAGGCTTCGCGCCGGGAAGGCGCTCCAACCACCTGAGCATCAACACGAGCCCGGCCAGCCCCGCGCGATGCTGTGCTGTGGGCAACTCCGCGAGCTGATAGTCCAGCACCAGCGGCGCGGTCCGTTCAGGGGACGCATCATTCCGGCTTCGCGGGGAGCCACGCGCGGAGGGAGGTGCCTTCGTGCGAGGACTGCGGCGGGAGGTAGCGCGAGTCTTCATGACACGGTCTCCTCGGACTGGAAGCCCAGCCATGGGTGGTAGCGAGACGCCTCGGCGACGCCCAAGTGAGCGGGAAGCCAGGCCGGACGCGAGGCCTCGCCGAGGACACTGGAGCGCGGCACGGAGACGATGAGCCCATCCCACGGCTTCCGAGCCACCTGGAGCGCGTGGGCCCGGGGCAGGTCTTCATCGAGGAGGCACGGCCGTGCGAAGTCGTCCGAGTCGCGGAAGGAGCCGGGCGTCGCGAAGTACCCCGCGTCGATGAAGCGCGAGCCCCCCGACGCATCCCTCTCTCCGCGCGCGTGACGCTCCAGCGCCTCCGCGAGCCGTCGCTGGCTCACGTCCCCAGAGCCCAACGCGTCAAGCAACATCGAGGCTCGAGTCAGGTCCTCCGTGTCATACGGAGCAGCCCTCTCGGGCGCATAGGTCACCAGCCGGGCCCGGAACTCGAGTCCCCGCGACAAGTGCCGGTTGGCGCGTCCGAAGCGCTGAATCAGCGCGGTGACGGGAGCCAGTTCGGAGATGAGGACATCCGCGTCCAGGTCCAGACTCATCTCGCAGACCTGGGTGGTGACGGCGATGATGGGCTGCGGGGACGCTCGGAAGGCATCCACCGTGCGCAGGTGAGCCACGTGTCTGTCTTCCAGCCGGAATCGACTGTGGTAGCAGAGCACATCCACCCCGAGCGCCTCACGCAGCCTCCGCGCCAGGGACTGACAGCGGCCCACCTGGTTGACCACCCACAGAACACGCCGCGTTTGGAGGAAGGACTCGACGGCGACGTTGAACGCGGCGGTTTCATCCTCCACGGCGGTCAGTCGGTAGCGAGGGTGTGACTCGCTCCGCTCCAGGTCCTCCAGACCGCGGCGGTCCGCCTCGGAGGGGTATACACGCAGCCCGGCGCGCTCCAGTTCCGCGCGACGCGAGGCCGGCAACGTGGCGGTCATGCACAGCACGGGCAGGTCGAATGCTCGAAGGAAACCGACCAGCGAATCGAACATGTGCCGGTCGAAGCTGTGCACCTCATCGATGATGAGCGCGCTGTCGGCGAGCACCGGCAGGAGGCAGGTGCTCGCGTAGCCGTGCTCCAGGAAGGCGAGGAACTGGTCCACGGTGGCGCTGAAGTAGCGCTTGGACCAGAGGCCCAGCGCGAAGAGCCGCGCGGTGGTTTCGTCCTGTGAGACCTGTCCCGCGGTGCACTCTTCCGGATTGCTCCGCATTGCCTCCAGCTCGTAGCGCGCGGTGCCATGAACGAGCGCGGAGTCGACACCCGGTGCCCAGCTCACGTAGTCCTTGAACCCCTGCGTGGCGGTCCCTCGAGTGGGGTACAGGAAGATGACGCGCCCCAGCTCTCGCTCTCGAAGCTGGGCCTCGGCCCACTTCCACGCCGCCAGCGTCTTTCCCGAGCCGCAGGCCGCGAGAAGCAACGCACGCGCCCCAAGGCCGCCTGCCCTCCGTTGGAATTCACGGAGCTCGAAGCCCGGAATGCGCGCGGCCTTCAGGTCGAGGATGTCGCGAGCGAGATCCTCCGGAAGAAGGCGAGGCTTGCGGGTGATGTCCTCCAGCCAGGCGAGGATGGGATGCCCCTCGCGAACGAGCCCGGAGGCCGCGGCATCCGCCGCGATGAGCCCCGCCTTCACCGCGAGCAGCAGAGAGCGCCGCTGAGGCTCCTCGTGGACACGCGACGCGAACGCGCGAGCGGATTGAATGCCATGTTGATACGCGGAGCTCCATGGCGCCTGGGGTCCCCACGGAACACATGGGAGCGAGGGGGCCGGCCCCAGCCCCGCGACCTCCGAGACCCGGCGCAACACCGCTCGCACCTCTGGATGGTCCAGGTGCAGCGAGAGCCGCGCGACGGGGCCCCGGTGCTGGCACCAGCGATGAGGCCCGGGCCCCTCGGCGGCCTTGAAGTGATGGCACAACACCGCGGCGGTGAGCACATCGACATCAAGCGACGCGGACCCGAGGAGCCACTGCTGGACCTCGGGCAGATGCAGGAGCAACGCCGAGAGGTGCTCGTGGCGAAGTGTTTGGAGGGTGGCGTGCCGCGACTGCACCGCCTGGAGGAAGTCCGCGTTGGCCTTGCCCAGGTCATGGAAGAGACACGCCAGACGCAGATGGAGCACGAAGCGCTCCGAGTCCTCTGGAGCCACGCGAAAGAAGCGGCGGAAGTTGCAAGACAGGCGCCGCTCGGCCGCGAACAGGGCGACAGCGGCGGCCTCGGTATCGAGCAGATGCGCTTCGAGCGACACGGGCGCAACTCCCGCCCGTGCGCTCTTGGCGAGGAGGCGGGAGGGGGCGTTCACGCGAAGCACTCCGCTTGTGTGTCCTCGATGCGTGGCCCCGCGGTGACCCGCAGACGCGTGGGCAGGAAGAGTCCGCAGCCCATGTGACGCCGGCCGCCGAGCCCGTGCTCCTGGATGAGCAGGGACGCGCGCGCGGACAGGTGGCTCAGCGTGAGGGCATATCCGATGACCTTCTTCCCCGCGATGGCCAGCACGCGTCTGCGGCCCACATGCACCGTCGCTTCGCACTCCAGCTCCGCGAGGGCTCTCTGCACGGACGCACGAAACGTCGCGTCGTCAATGGCGTGTTTGAAGGTGACAAGCCGCGAGGAGAGCGACACGGGTGCATCCAACGGAAAAACGCGAGGAGCCCCCAGGGTGACCTCACCATCGGACACGGCGAGCGCCGCGCCGTTGAGTGGCAAGAACAGCGGCAGCGCCTCCGTGGGGCAGCGGATGCGCAGCGTCCCATGGCCCACGTGAAGTGACTTCCCACGCGCCTGGGTGCCGCGCAGGTTGAAGATTCCGACATCCTTGCGCTCGTGCAATCCCGGAAGCCGGTGAGAGAGCGCGGAGAACAGGACATAGCCATGGTCCAGCGGAACCCCGCCGCCACGCGCGGGGAAGACAAGGTCAATCATAGACATATTAGCCCTCAAATCATCGCGGCGACCACCACCGCTCTTGTTTCCCTGCAAGGAGATTCTCACCCTCGCCTTCACCGACCCGGATGCCGCGCAGGAGGTGCTCTTCGAGGCCCTCCTCTCCGGGCCCCCCGACGATTCCTCAACACCTCAGTGATTGCCCGTCGAAGGGGCGAGCAGTCGCACAAGCAAGTCATCACGGCGCTCCAGGAGTTTGGGGTTCTTCTTCACCAACGTGCGCATCGCCTGAGCACATTCCTCGCGAGCCCCGAGCGGTAACGTGGACAACCGCCGCAGCCACTCCGACTCGAAGTCCTCGAGGACCTTGCGCTGCTCCGTCTTCGCCTCGCGCTGCGCGTCCAGCCACGTCGTGAACTCATCCCGCACCGGCGAAGGTCGAGACACCGCACGAGGGGGACTGACCACCACCTCACCCTCGGGAGTCAGCCGCCCGTACCCTGCAGACGTCTTGCCCCCCACACCACACTGGCTCAATGCCTCACAGAGCCGGTCCGTGGCCCAGCGCAGCAACGTGACGGACTCCGCATCCGCACCCGGGGCCACGCTCAACGCCAGGAGGAAACGCCCCTCGGGCCGGACCGACAGGAAGGCCACGGGGTTTGGAGAGTCGTAGTCATTCGGCCAGGCCGTGGCGTCGCCGTACCAGGTCTTCTGATGCACGGTCAGCACGTCGCGCGCCAGCATCAGCGGAGTCTTCTCCTCCTCCTTCTTGACGGGAGACGCCACCCAGAGCGCATCGTGGAAGAGGACCTCTCCCGCGGTCGCGCCCTGTCCCGTGAGCCTGTCTCCTGGCACACCGAACAGCCTGCGACACGCGACCTCCACCTCGGCGGGCTCGAAGGCCGCGCGCAGGTAGGCCGCCAGCACGCCCTTCAGCGAGGAGCCCGGAATCACCGGCACGCCCCACGTGTGGTGCAGCGTCAATCCCACGCCCGTGGGCGAGGCATTCCCATGGCCCACGAGAAGGCGGCTCGCCGCTCGCACCGTGACGGAGGCGGTGTGCCACTGCCGAAGGGACTCGCGCCAGCGGGAGAAGGCCACGGCGTAGTCGCGAGGGACACGGGCCTCCTCCATCCACTGCAACCACTTGCGCCAAGGAGACTCCTTCTCTTCGAGGTCATCCTTCTCCGGAGCGTAACGCTCATGGGCCAGCCCCGCGTGCGAGGGGCCATCCTCGAGCGATTGCGAAAGTCCTCTCAAGTCATTGCGCACGAGTCGGCTCCGAGTCCTTGAACGTGGCCTGCACCGCGCGGCGGAACCACACCACCAGCCGCAGCGTCTCGCGCGTGGCCAGCATGTATTCCTCCAGCTTCAATTCCCTCACGGCGTCCGGCAGAGGCATCGTGGCCAACCGCTTCTTCAGTTCGGGGATGGGCGCATTCTCGAGCGACTTCGCGAGGTCTCTCAACAGCCACTTCGCGGCGTTCGTCTCCAGCGGCGCTTGCTCGTCCGCCTTCTTCTCCCGCTCCAGGAACGTGAGCGCCGCAGCCAACCCATCCCGAAGGACCGATGCACCCAATCCATGCACGCGTGGCTTGTAGTCCGCGCGAATCCCCTGAGGGACGGCCCTCACGCACTGATACGCATGAATCGCCCGAAGCTGCTCTCGCGTCTGGCCGTTCATCGCCGCCCCTCCGAACCACCGCTCTGCCACGACAGGAGCCGGCACCAGCCACGCCCCACCGTCGCCTTGCCACCGAGCTGCAACATCGTCCCGGGCCCGCCCAGGGCCTCGGAGAGCACCTCACCCGCCTCCAGCTTGCGCTCGGGATGCCAGGCCCGCGTGGCGGCCATCACACCCATCAGCAGCGTCTCCGCGGGCAGGCTCTCCTCGGTCCAGAGCTGTCCCTGTGCGGCGGTGCCCGTCTCGGGGTTGATGCTCACGCGGGTGTCCACCTGCGTCGCTGTCTCCCAGAGGAAGGACATCGTCTCGTCGTCCACGAGCACCAGCCGGCGCATGAGCATGTCGCGCTCATCCGAGGGAAGCGCGCGACCGAGCACCTCGGCCCAGGAGGCGAGCACGGTGTCGTCCTTGTTCTCCACCTCCAGGTCCAGGTCCTCCAGGTAGACCCGAGGCTGGCCATCGTGGCGATAGAGACAGGCGCTGTTCTTCAGCGAGGCGACACGCGCCTGGTACTTCGCAAGTGGGGCCACCGGTCCCGGCACCTCGCCGCCACCCATGCGACCGCCCCAGTCCCGACGGGCGAGCGCCAGCAGCAGCGGCGACGTCACCATCGCGAACGTGCCCACGAAGCCGCGCACGGGGAGCGCGAGCAGTCGCGCATCCCCCACCACCAGCGCCCCCGCGTACTCACCAGGCTGGTCCCCTTCAGGACCCGGCTTCTCGCGCCGAGGCCCGAAGATGGCATCACTCCGCGCCTTGTCCGAGTCGTGCTTGCGCGAGTCACGCAGCACGCCCTTGAGCGAAGAGCCGGGAACGATGGGGATGCCCGTGGCGCGCATCCGCATCAACGGCAGGTCGATGACTCCCACACTCTGACCTGTCCCCACGTGCAGGGGCGACAGGGCTTGCAGCAGATAGGCTCGGCTTTCCATGGCTCAGGCTCCAGACGCAGGGGGCGGTGTCCAGACACCGGGCAGCACCTGCCCGAGCGCTTCCTCATGGCCGCCGCCCCACGAGGCCAGCCACAACGCGCGCAGCTCTTCCGCGGTGAAGTCCTCACCGCGCAGCTTCTCGAAGAAATAGACAGCGCCCGCGGGCACCCACCGCCGCGTCCGCCGAGGCTCCTTCTTCACCATGTCCCACGCGGACACGTCCTGAGCCCGAGGGACCAGCGCGGCCCGCAGCACCACCGGCCCCGAGACTTCGGGCAACGTGCCCACGTACACCGCGCCGTCCTGGTCGAAGCCGTCCGGGAGCCAGCCCCGCACGAAGCTCGCGGGCGTCGCCAACACCAACCGGAGCCCCTTCGTCCCCTTTGGCTGGAACTCCGGAGGGCAGGCGAACAGGTCTGGCGTCACAGGCTCCACGTTCGTCAGGCGCCTGCGTCCTCCCAGGCCCAACACGCCCGAAGGGAAGCCACGAACCGAATCTCGCGTCGGCTGCTCGCAGCACAGGCCTAGCGCCCACTCCACGGCACGCGGCGCGGTCTCTCCCTCGCGCTCCAGTCGCAGCAACTCCACGACCTGGCGCGAGTGCAGCATCGTGTCCTCCGCCGTCTGTCGGTCGGGGTGGATGGACACATGCACGTCCGTGCGTTGCTCGGGGCTGAGCTCTCTCGGGATGGCGACGGCGTGGCCCAAGAGCCAGCGGACCATCTCCGCCTCGGACCAGAAGCGAGGTGCCGAGGCGGGCTTTCCCTTCGAGGCCCGGCGCGGGTGCCACAGCCCCTCGCGAGCCGCGTCCTCATCGGGCCCCAAAGTGGTCGCGGCCCGCCCCATCGCGGGACGCCGAGGCAGCAGCTGCTCCACCCGCCCGACAGCCCCCCTCTCGCCCCCCACCAACACCGCATCGGCGGGGAACGGCCACATCCGGTGACCTTGTTTGAACGGAGACTCGGCCAAGGAGCGCCGCAGGGCAACGAAGCGCGTCAGCTTCACGCCGGCCGAGCGCTGTTCCCACTCCTCGGGCGTCATCCTCACGCCAGGCTGAGTGGTCATGAGGTCCTGCCCCCAAGCGGCGCGCAGAGCTCCCCTCACCGTCGTGGGCAACGGCCACGGATGGGAGTAGCCCCGCCCCACCTCACTCGTGTACCAGCCGCGCCCGTCCTTCACGGACAACCCGTCGCGAGGCAGCAGTACGAAGCATTCCTGACTCATCCCTCACCACCCTTCCTGGGCTCCAACTTCCGACCGGCGCGCTCCAACGTCTCCGCCACGAGCACTCGAGACACCCACTCCTGAAGCTTCGCGTGAGCCTTTCGCCCATCCGACGTCGACAGGTCCTCCAGTCCCACGTCAGCGAGTGACATGGGGTCCTCCCGCCGCCCCGCTTCGGCTCGCGACAGGATGCGCCGCACCTCGTCCACGAGAACTTCCGCCTGTTCCTTCGAGTGCGAGTCCGCGACGTCCGCGGCGAATCGGCGCGACATCGCCTCGACCTCGTGCACCTTGCTCAAAGGCAGACGGCCGGAGGACAGCAACGTCATGTCCTGTGCGAGCCGCCCCACGGGCTCGACGGGATTCACCCAGCTCGAGGTCCACAGTCGCTCACGGCCCGCGTGTTTCGCCAGGAGGATGGCCAGCGCGTTGCGTCCCGCGTTCTTCGCGGCCTTCTCCGCCTGCCGCCCCAGATTCAAGAGCTGACCCAGGCTCTCCAGCACATGGCCAATCCCAAGTCCCACCGAGAGCGTCGGCAGCTCCTTGACGGCGCCGTTGATGGCGGGCTTCAGGTGGCGCTGAAATGCAGACGCCAGCTCGCGGGCACACGCGACGGCATCCGGCGGACACACGAAGGCGAGCACATCGTCACCGCCCGCGTAGACGAGCATCCCTCGGAACCGGGACTGAACGATGTCCTTCGCCTCCGAAGTGAAGTTCGCGAGCGCCCTGGAGACGCCCCGGTGAGCCTCGATGCCTCCGTGGACCGCGAGCTCGCGCAGGGCCTGCCCCATGTTGTCGCCGTCCGCGCAGAGACACGCCACATAGGGATAGGGCGCGACACCCATGACATCGAGCAGCGGTTGAACGGCGCCCGCCGCGAAGCGCTCGGCCTCGAGCTGGACGCTCTTGCGGTCTCCCCCGTCGCTCCACTCCTCGAAGCAGGGCAGCACTCGCTCGGGAAGAAGGACCTGTCCGTCGAAGGGGAAGGCGTTGACCCACGACAGGTCCGTCCGATGGACCTTGGTGAACCCGCCATCCGCGCAGGCCCCACGAAGGTTGGAGAGCTCCCGGTTGTGCTCCTTGCTCGCCGTCTCCAGCCATGCCGCCAGCCCGATGCTCGGCACGGGGACGAACTGCCCCGGGTCTCCCCCCGCGCGCTTGAGCAAGCCGAGCGCATCCAGTTCCTCGCGCTCGCCGATTCGCAGCCCCTTCCACTCACCGCCCTTGGACCGCTTTCCGCGCAGCACCGAGGGTCGGCCGCCATCGAGGCTCGACTTGTGCGTGCCGGCGGGAGGCAGCTGCGTCCAAGCCTTGAACTCACGCAGCGCCCGGCGTGCCTCCAGCAGCGCCTCGGCCTCTTCGAGTGCCACCGCGTAACCACCTTCTCCTTGAGGCACCCAAGCCGCGTGAAACTCCAGGAAGGTCTCGAGCTGCTCGTTGGCCCAGGCGTCGGCGCCCTCGGCGAGCAGGCCCCCGCATTTGTGGCGCACCCGTTCCCAGGCCGCGAGCAAGGCGTCCCTCGCGGCCGTGCGTGCGGCCCTCGCGATGGACTCCGGGTCGCCTGTCAGGACGGCGAGCACCTTGTTGGGAAAACCCTTCGGAGTTTCGGCGTCCTCCTTCGCGACACACTCCGGTCCGGACGTCGGCCCCTGGAGCTGCTCCGGGTGAGGAAAGATGAGCTCGGCGCCTGATGCCTGGAGGGAGCGCGCCATCGCGCGACTCACGTGGGAGAGCAGATGGCTGCCGAACCAGAGGTCTCGCGTGCGGCGGGACTGGCTGATAAAGCCCTGCACGGGGCCCACCTTGAGGACAAGCACTTGGGATTGCGTTGCCATGACCTAGACCTCCCGCGCCTTTCGCGTGTCACTCAGCCAGGTGAAGAACACGTCGCGCAGCGACTTCGCGTCTCGCAAGCGTTTGAAAAGGGGCTTGTCGTCGCTGGCGTGAAGCGTGTCGAACGACGCGCGCGTCGCCTCGATGAGACGGTTCGACTGCACCATGACGACCTTGCCCCCCTGGGGATAGCCACGCTCGAGCCACAGCGCGATGGGCTCGAAGCGCCCGTTTGCGAGCGGCATCGCCTTGACGATGAGCGGAGAGGCGAGCCTGTCCCGAGCCTCCCGCTCCTGGTCCATGACCCACTGGAGCTGGACACCCTCGGGCTCGGCCGGTTTGTAGAACTCCTTGGCCGTGCCCCTCTTCTTTTGTTGGAAGTGGAAGACGATGGGCAACCCGAAACCCGCGCGAGGCCACGCGGGGCTCCGCGTGTACTGCTCACGAGGCGCATGCTCCTCGGGGTAGGCGCGCGGACCCGGCCTCGCGTGGTGGCGAATCTTGTCCGCCTCCGGCCAATTGGAGCGCCGCGCCCGCTTCTTGTCGTCGTCGGGAGCAGGGTTCCTCGGACGGTCATCGGGCGCGCCCGCGGTGCCCTGGCGAAAGTCACGCAGCCAGCCCAACGCCTGCAGCCAGGCTTCGTTGCCGATGGAGTGCGACTCACCGCGATGGCCGCGATAGAGCCGGGCACCTCGAAACAGCGGCAAGTCTCGCGGCTCGCCGGCGAGGTCGGGGCGCAGGAATGGCAGGTCACCAAAGAGGCGGCACAACTCGGCTCGGGACGCGTCCTTGGGCAGCCACGATTCGCGCTCCTTCGGGTCGACCAGTGTCACTGAGCCACAGCCCCTGCGAGTCCGCGAGCCGTAGCCGCCGAAGAGGACCCATGCGCGGAAGGCGTTGCGAACCTCCTGCATGAGCACGCCTTCTGGGGCGCGGACTTCGAGGGTGAACCGGAGGCCCGGGTTCCACCTCGGCGAGGGTGCGTCTCCGTCGCCATTTCGCGTGGGCCAGAGTGCGTAGAACGACGGTTCGCTCGGATGGATGGAAGCGAGGTCTGGGCTCGCATCGCTGACGCCACTCACACAGAGCGACACCAGAGAGCGCCGAGGCTCCTCCTTGCCCAGGCTCATCCCGCCCCACAGGTCTCGCTCACGTTTCGCGAAGTCGAGCCGGGATGCATCGCTGTAGGCATGGCCGTGGAGTGCGCGCCACCAGAAGCGCAGGTGGCCTCGCAGGGAGGGAGCGCGGATGACATCCACGGTGGGCAGCTGACGCGGAACGGGCGCGCCCCCGAGGATGGGCGTGACGGTCCTCAGCTCCAAGGAGAACGACTCCAGCTTCGGTCCACCCGGGAGGCGCAGAGGGCGCGGCGCGTCCTTGGATGGCGTGGGCAGGTTCAGCGGTGACATGGACTCACCTCGACTCCTCCTCGGCCCGCGTCGGCGGGGCAGTGATGACGGCAGGGGCGTGCGACGGCCTCACCGGGGAGGCCCTGGATATGACGGAGGACACGTCGTCGCGCGAGGCGGACAGAACCCTCGGGCTGGAAGGTCATTGAGCGACAACGCGCACGGAAAGCCGATGCCACCCCGATGGGATGGACAACGCGGGCATCTCGCGCCCGCGAATCGCCAGGCCCGAGGCTCTCGGGGGGGCACGCTCGATGAATGGAGGTTCGGTGTTCCACATGTCCACCGAGGAAGACGCCAACCGCGCGCGCATCCCTCGCGGCCTCGTGATTTTTCTTCGGGGTACCCGTCCGGACAGGAATGTGGCGACGGTGGCGTGGTGCGCTTCAAGTGGTTCGCGGTGGGCGACCATGCCCAAGGCAGCCACTACCCGTGGCGCGCATCAGGCGCGCTCGGCGACCGCGGATCCATCCAACACCGACGAATGCGCACACGCCCGCCGACATCAACCCTGTCGGTCCACGCGTTCCGTGAATGCATCGGCGAGATGACTGACGTGCTCAACGCCCTCCGGCATCACGGCGAGCGGCGGACGACGACCTCAACGGCAAGGTCCACTTCAAGGGGTGCTCAACGCCTTCGGGCATCACGGCGAACTGCGGCGTCAGGTGGCGAGGTGCCAATCGGTGCGCGCTCGTGCTCAACGCCTTCCGGCACCACGGCGAGCGGCGGTCGACCAGATGGGGGGATGGGTGAAGGCGGGGAAGAAGTGCTCAACACCTTCCGGCATCACGGCGAGCGGCGGTCACGTTCACGGCGGTGATCGCGGGCGCGATCCAGTGCTCAACGCCTTCCGGCATCACGGCGAGCGGCGGCGGACGAGCTCGTCATTCTCTCGGCTCGCCATCAGTGCTCAACGCCTTCCGGCATCACGGCGAGCGGCGGAGAGGAGGGTCCTGTGCGTCGACGATCTGGAGAAGCGTGCTCAACGCCTTCCGGCATCACGGCGAGCGGCGGGACCTGGAAACGGTGACGAAGTATCAGATTCCCCAAATGTGCTCAACGCCTTCCGGCATCACGGCGAGCGGCGGGATTGACACGAGCGACCTGGAGTTTCCCGAGTCACTGTGCTCAACGCCTTCCGGCATCACGGCGAGCGGCGGCCGGTCCAGGTGGAAGCCGCGCTGCGCGGCATCAAGAGTGCTCAACGCCTTCCGGCATCACGGCGAGCGGCGGCTCCGACCATTGCCATCACACCAATGCGACGCGCCTTCTCAGTGCTCAACGCCTTCCGGCATCACGGCGAGCGGCGGTTGGCCTGTAGAGAGAATTCGATTTGGGCCATATAGTGCTCAACGCCTTCCGGCATCACGGCGAGCGGCGGGTGTAACAATTCCTTTGTTACCATGTCGCCCGGAGATTTGTGCTCAACGCCTTCCGGCATCACGGCGAGCGGCGGGGACACATGACTGAAAAAGAAATGATAATGATTGCGTGTGCTCAACGCCTTCCGGCATCACGGCGAGCGGCGGCTCACCCCCTTCCGTAGCTCCACCGCTCGCTACAACTTGTGCTCAACGCCTTCCGGCATCACGGCGAGCGGCGGCGATCCCGTTCGAGACGTTCCCGCCCCAGCTCTACGGGTGCTCAACGCCTTCCGGCATCACGGCGAGCGGCGGTATTACAGTCCTGACGAAATCATTGGTTGAGACGGTGCTCAACGCCTTCCGGCATCACGGCGAGCGGCGGGCTCGAGCGGCAGGCGCTGGCAGTGGCGGGGCCGAGGAGTGCTCAACGCCTTCCGGCATCACGGCGAGCGGCGGGGATTTACAGGTAGCATCTCTCTGTATGGATACCTGGTGCTCAACGCCTTCCGGCATCATGGCGAGCGGCGGCCCAGGATTCCGAGGTCTAAGATGTCCAAGTATGAGTGCTCAACGCCTTCCGGCATCACGGCGAGCGGCGGCCACGGCTTGAAGGCCGTCGCCACGGCGATGAAGTAGTGCTCAACGCCTTCCGGCATCACGGCGAGCGGCGGAGCCGCCCTGGAATCTCGAACGATTCCGCCTGCTTGTCCCCCCTGTTTTCAAGCACCCCCACCCTCCTCGCAGCAACCCGCTCCCACTCCATCACCCACACTCCGCAACCCCTCGAAACTCCAACGCATTTCCCCATTCAAGCACCTATTCACCTGAAAAAGAGCCGCAACCCCGCGCCAGGATTCGGCATTTCACCTCGATTCCCCTCCCGAGCCTCCGCCACGCGGAGGTGCTTGAAAGTCCAACTCCAAACACTGTCACGCCCTCCACACCCCGCACACCCCTGGACGTCCGCATCCACCGCCCCCAGCAAGACGCCACCGCCGCGCACCGCCCTCGCGGCCACATGCGCTTCTCCCGCGGCCCCGTCGAAACCACCCGCGGCAAGGAACCGAAACCACCTGACCGCAACACTGGGCCCCACTCATCCCCCTCCCCGCTTCCTCGAACGCCTCCGCGTCCTCGTCGCGCCCACGTCCTCCACCAAGTCCCCAGGCTCCTGCAGCGCGATGCGCCGCGCCACCTCCGCCGCCGCGCGCACGTTCGGCGCCAGCACCTCCCCGGGCGAGTCCTCCGCCCCCCAAGAGCCTGGCGCCCCCAACTGTCGCAGCACCGCCCCAGGCACCACTGGCGCATCGAACGAGAAGCTCATCGTCGGCAGCGGCGCGCGCGGCTGGTCATAGTTCACCTCGGTCAGCTTCCCCGGCTTCACCCCCACCACCTCGGGCCGGGCACGAGCCTCTTGCGTCTTCGCCCGCTGTGTCGCCGGGCGCCGCGCACGCACCGCCTCTCCCCCGCGCGCGGCCCGCAGCGCCTCCAGCACCTGTGCCTTCGTCCTGCCGCGCAGCTCGAACAACAGGAACGGGTCACCGTCCAGCGCCTCACCCAACACATAGTGCGTGGCGGCCACGTGCTTGCACGGGTCTCCCCAGTCCGGACACGAGCAGCTCGTCGTCAGGTCCTTTCGGCTCTCGGGAAACAAGCTCACCCCCGCCGCGCGAAACACCGCGTCGATGTCCTGGGGCATCCTCCCATCCAGCAGCTCCGCGGCGTACCGCGCCTGCCCCGCCATCCCAGCGAGCGCCTTCTCCCAGACCGCCTCGCCAAACCGCCCCAACTTCAACGAGATGACATAGGGCCGAGGCCGTGAGCCCGTCACCTTCGCGGTGACCCCGCTCCCACCGACGACCAGGTCATGCGTCCGCCCCGCTCGCGCATACGTCCGTCCTCGAGCAAGCCGCCCCGAGTCTCCCCCCAACACGCGCTCGAGCGCCTCCAGCCAGGCCTGCCCCCACCACGTAGAGCCCGCCTTCTTTAACTTGATGCCGTGCTCGGGCGGCGGCCGCTTCGGCGCGGACTTCCAACCCCAACCATCCCAGCGGCTCATGACACCCCTCCCTTCCCGCGCGCCACGCCTCGAGGCTTCCGCCTCCGTGCCGGCTCCCCCTCCGCCTCTCCCTCGTCCGCGACGGCGCCCGAGGACAACGAAAACAGCTCCCGCAGCGCGGCCGTGTCCAGCTCCGTCACCCAATGCTCACCCGTGCCCACGACACGCTCAGCGAGCTGGCGCTTGCGCTCGAGCAGCACGTCTATCTTCTCCTCGACGGTGCCCGCGCACACCAGCTTGTGGACCTGCACCGCGCGCCGCTGTCCGATGCGGTACGCGCGGTCCGTGGCCTGGTCCTCGACAGCGGGGTTCCACCAGCGGTCGTAATGAAACACATGGCTCGCGGCCGTCAGGTTCAACCCCGTGCCACCAGCCTTGACGGACAGCACGAAGACGCGCGGCCCGTGGGGCTCGTCCTGGAAGCGCCGCACCAACTCATCGCGAGCCCTCTGAGACGTGCCGCCGTGCAGGAACACCACCTCGTGCCCCAGGTGCTCCGACAGGTGAGCCACCAGCTTGTCTCCCATCTCCCGGAACTGGGTGAAGACAAGCGCCTTGTCCCCCGCGGACAGCGCCTCCTCGAGCATCTCCGTCACACGCGCCAGCTTCCCCGAGCGCCCCGGCAGCGGCCCCGACTCACCGAGGTACTGCGCGGGGTGGTTCGCTATCTGCTTGGTGAACAGCAGCAGCGCGAGCACGCGGCCCCGCCGCTCGATGCCGTCGGACTCCTCGATGCGCCGCAGCTCCTCGTCCACCACCGCCTTGTAGAGCGAGGCCTGCTCACGGGTGAGCGTGCAGACGACCTTCATCTCGTTCTTCGCGGGCAGGTCCGAGATGATGGCCGGGTCGCTCTTGAGGCGGCGAAGGACGAACGGGCCGACGATTCGGCGCAGTCGCTGCGCGGCCTCGGGGTTGCCGTGTCGTTCGATGGGCAGCGCCAGCTCCCGCCGAAAGGTCTCCAGGGGCCCGAGCAGCCCCGGGTTGGCGAACTCGAGAATGGACCACAGCTCCGCGAGCCGGTTCTCCACCGGGGTGCCCGTGAGGGCGAAGCGCTCGCTGGAGCGCAGCGCCCGAGCCGCGCGAGCCGTGGCCGAGGCCGCGTTCTTGATGTTCTGCGCCTCGTCGAGCACCACGGTGGCCCAGTCCACGCGCGCGAGCAGCTCCGCGTCACGGCGCAGCAGGCCATAGGTGGTGAGCACGAGCGAGCCCGGCCCCTGGGGCATGTCCCCCACCGTGCGGGCGCGCTCGGCGCCGTAGTGGGGCGTCAGGCGCAGCGACGGCGCGAAGCGGGCCACCTCGCGCTCCCAGTTGCCCACCACGGAGGTGGGCGCCACCAACAGCGTGGGCCGGCTCTCGCGCGGCGACCGTTCGAGCCGCCGCAGCAGGAAGGCCAGAATCTGCACCGTCTTGCCCAGGCCCATATCGTCGGCGAGGCAGGCGCCAAGCCCCAGCGAGGCCAGCGTGTCCAACCAGTGCAGCCCCCGCGATTGATAGGGCCGCAGCGTGGCACGCAGGGAGAGGGGCGCGACCTGGGCGGTGGCGCCGCCCGAGCGCAGCCGGCCCAGGCGCTCCTCGAGCGCGCCGGTGGCCGTGACGGTGACGGGCAGCGAGCCATGGCGCGTCTCGCCGAGCAGGGCGACGCGCACCGCCTCGCGAGCCACCATCCGCCCGGGCCCTTCGGCCAGGTGGCGCTGGATGGCGTCGAGTTCGTGGGGATCCACCGCGACCCACTCACCTCGGAAGCGGACCAGGGGCGCCTTGCGCTCGGCGAGCAGCGCGAGCTCCTGGGCCGAGAGGGGCGTATCCCCCAGGACCGCGTCCCAATCCACGCGCAGCAGCGCGTCGAGCCCCAGCCCCGCGGAGCCCTCGACGACGCCGGCAGCCTTCGTGCTCGCGCCCACGCGCATGCGCAGGCGCAACCGACGCCGGCCCGAAGAGGTGAGCTCGCCAGGAAGGATGACTCCGAAGCCCGCGTCGGCGAGCACCCGCGCGCCCTCGGAGAGGAACGTCCATGCGGCATCGGGCTCGAGCAGGAGGGCATGGGGGCGCGGGCTCTCGAGCACGAGGCCGATGGGCGCGAAGAGCCGGGCGGCGCGAGCGAGCGCCTCGAGCAGAGACTCCTGGGGGGCACGGAAGGCGCGGCCCAGCTTCTCCAGGCGGTGCCCCCGGGTCTTCCAGACGTCGGTGGCGGACACGAGCAGGCTCGGGTCATCGGGGGCCTGGAGGTGGAAGCTCAGCGTGAAGGGCTCGCGGTCCGCCGTGGGGAGCTCGAGCCGGAAGCACGCGCGCAGTCTGTCCCTCGCGCCGAGCGCGGGTTCACTCCAGCGCTCCAACTCGTCCGCGACGAAGCGCTCGGCGAATCCCTCGGGGGCGAAGTCGCGGCGCGGCCCGGTGAGCGCCGCGCGCCAGCGCTCGTCCCAGGACGCCGGTCGACGGGATGCGGCGCGCGCGGGCAAGGTGGGCCCACCGCGCGCGGCACGGACGAAGGAGTCAACGGTCGCGTCGACGAAGGCGCGCAGCAGGGCCTCCGGGGCCCAGACAGAGGGGGCGCGCCCGGTGAGCACGGGGACCGCGTGCGCGGCGGCGGGCATGCTCCGGGCGAGCGCGACGAGGCGGCTGGAGTCCTCGGAGGCGGAGAGCGCCGCGGCCCAGCGCGCCTCCAGATGCGCGCTGGCGCGCACAAGCGTGGGCACCACGCGCTCGCGAGCGAGCAAGTCCAACGCCAGTTTGCTGGCGAGCGTCCAGGTGGCGAGCGAGCCCGGGAGCCCTTCGATGTCGGAGATGGACACCACCGCGAGTCGCTCGACGGTGGCGGCGAGCGGCAAACCGCGGCCCACGCACTCCCGCGGCCCGCCAGGAGTGACAAGCACCGCCGAGGCCCCCGTGCCCAGGCCTGTCAGCGAGGAGAGCGAGCGAGGGAGGGGCTCGGGTCCCCAGAGGAACAGCGTCTCGACGTCGGGCAGGAAGACGAGGGGCATCGGCCAGCGATCTAGTAGCCGAACCTCTCTCGGATGGGCGGGGAAAGAAGTGGCGAGGAGAAGGCCGAACACCACCGCCCGCTTCGTGGGGGACGAACAATGTCATCCATTCATCAGTGGCCCGAGCACCGCACCGAGCGCTCGCGGCGCAGCCGTCCACACAAACAGGCTCACGGGACTCCGAGTTCCCGGCGCATCCTAGTCCGCCACCGCGAGCTGCTCGACCCGGCCTCGGCCGTTGTAGACCGTGCCGACTGGGACGAACTTGCCCTTCTGGAGCGCGGTGACGACCCGACTGAAGCCGATGTAGCTGTTGACCCGGCATGAATCAGGCGAAGAGAGAGAGAAGACCAGCACATCCCGCTCCCAGGTCTTTCCCGTCCGCTCATTGAGGAACAAGGTCGGGTGCCAATCCTGCCTGCCGAGGCGCGGCTCGTACGCACCGCCCAGCGCGAGCATCTCCGTGTGGCTCGGGGCGACGAGGTCTATCGGCAGGACACAGTATCGCTCCGAGACTTCACCCTCGGCTCGAAGCGGGGCCACGTGCCCCACGAACCACTTCTCCCTTCCTTCGTCATCAGGCGCGGAGAAGAAGACCGCGCAGTACCCCCACGAGCGGCCGTCACGAGACGAAGCGGGCGGCTCCCGCATGCGCTCGCAAGCGGCCTCGACGAGAGCCTCCATGCTGTCATGGGGGCCCGCCAACGGACCTTCGTACCGGACAGGTCCCTTGGCGTCATCCACGACACGAATCTTCAGCGCATCACGGCTGGAGGCGCAGCCCCCCGCACCAGCGCAAGCCAGTATCGCAAGCATCCATCGAATCATTGGAGTCCCCCAGGTCCCAGGCTATTGGCTGCGGACGATACGGCCCTTGCCATCAATGACATACTCCGCGCCCCCATCGAGAATCTCGTCGGACAAGCCACATCGTCCGACGTGAGGCGTGAAGGACACGTAGAAGAGCCCCTCGCCATAGGCCATGGCTTGCACGTCATACGTGCTCCGCCTGGACAGACACTCCGAGAGGGCCTCACTGTCTCCATGGGACTTCACCTTCGAGCCCGGAGGGAGGAACTCGTTCATGGCGACCTCCAGCGCGGCGACCAACGGCCCCTGCAGGTCGACGGCCCCGGTGAAGGAGTCGGGGAACGCCACGCGTTCTCCCTCGGCCAAGGGGATTCGCTCTGCCTTCGTACGCGCATGGGGTCCCAGGGACGAACAGCCACCCGACAGCAGCCACACCAAAGCAGGCAGCCACCGCTTCATCCGTTCTGGCTTCATTCCAGACCTCCCTTCTCGCGGCCTCAAGGCAGCCACTCCTGACCGTCAAACAGCGTGACCCGTCCATACTGCCCTTCGGCCTTGCCGATGGAGACCCAAGCCCCGTCTCGCAGAGCATATACAAGGCGAGTGAAGTAATTGTACTTGAAGGTACTGCAGCGCCCATCTCGCTCCCTGTAGAACACGAGCAATTCGCGGTCCCAGACGCGCTGGGTCTCCCTATCAAACACTCGGGAGGTTCCGAGCGGGGACCACCCCAGCGGCCTTCCCTTGCCCGTGTCCGGCCGAGAGAACTCGCGATTGTGGGGATGATTGTGCGCCGGTCCGAGGAGGATGTAGCTCTTCCGGTTCAACTCATTGATGGCCCTTGGGACGACACAGAACTTCATCCCATCGGGCCCATTGCCTCCCACATTCGAGAGGAAGCTCAGGTAGTACGCCTGGTCCTCGGGTGAGTAGTAGTGAAGAGCGCAGTACTCCATGCCGTACTCGCCATTCGCATCGCCGTGCGAGGCCCCTGGCTGGCTCGTCACCTTCTCGCAGCCATCTTCGGCCAGCTCCTCCATGGTCTCGTAAGGCCCGGCCCAAGGTGCGTCCACGCGCAGGACTCCTTCTGGAGTCCGCACGACGCGGACATTGAGATTGGGCGTGCTGCATCCCAAACACAGGCATCCCAGCACCCAAGCCAGGGCCTGTGTCAGGCAACGTCTTCTGGTCATACGTCCCCCCTTGAAACACTGATTCAACGCCTCTCGGCATCACGGCGAGGGACAGAGCCGCACAGAACCCCTCGAGGATTCCCGCGACCTGCCCCCTTTCAAGCATCTATTCACCTGTCAAAGACCACCCAACCCCATGCCCGCGCCGACCGAGCGCAGCGCGGACGAACACTCACCCCGTCTGAAGCGTGAACACGGGCACATACCGCTCATCCACGGCACGCTCGTGAACCACCACGGGGCCCACCGCGTTGAGCCGCTGCCCCAGTAACAAGCAACACGTCGACGGCGCATAGAGCAGCAAGTGCGTCGAAGCAGCGCGATACCGATTCCTCGCGCGTCGAATCAACTCCCGAGCCTGGACGGCGAACGCCACTGCATCGCCCGCCGACGTGACAGCCCCATCCCCGGGCCCACCCTCCGGCTCCAGGACGAGCACCGCGCGATGAACACTCGGGTGCGCGGCCTCGAAGCGCTCCAGGTCCACCCGCGCATCCTGGGTGAGCTGGAACAACACCAGCAGCACCTTGGCGTCCGGAGCACCCTCGCGCTCGAGCGCCGTCAATCCCCTCGTCGACACCCCCACGTCCGAGCGCCACAGGAACGTCTCCCCCCGAGTCACCTGCTCCGAGCGGAATCGGAAGCCCGCCGCCTCCGAGAAGTGGAAGCCCACGGCCAGCGCCACGCTCAGCGGCACCTTGCCCCGGAAGTCCACCAACGCACCCTCGGGCCTGTCCGCGAGCCGCTGCCTCGCCGCACGCAGCTCCGGAATCAACTTCTCGCGCCACACCGTCTCCTCCGGGAGCCTGCGCGTCTCCCGGTCGAAGTACGGCGTCCAGTCCAGCTCCTCGGTGGGCGGCTGTTCCCACCTCCGTCGAACCCAACCATGAACCCACAGGCTCACCACGGGCCCATCATCCCGAGGTACGAACAGCTTCCGCGCGCGAAGGAACTCCATCAACGACTCGCGAGTCACTCGCTTCGCCGCGCCCGACACCTCCACCCACTCGCGCAGGACATCGACCACCACGGCCCTCGGCGTTCTCCCTCGCTGAAGCCCGTGGTGAGCCATGCGGTCATCGACCATCTCCTCCAACTCGCGGATGCTCGAGAACCCGAGCCGAAAGCGAAGGTCCCCGAAGAACGCGCGAAGCTCCTCCAAAGTCGTCTCGCACCGCGCTGCCCACCGCGTGCCCCCTTCCAGGAACGAGCCCAACCGAGTCTCCGTGAAGAACTCCTGCGCGAGCGAGCAATCCCGCCCACGCAAGTACCGCCCCAGGGACGCCTCCGCGCTCCAGTTGCTCACCAGCCACACCTCCGCGGGCCCTCGCTCGCGCAGCTTCCGCCAGCTCACGAAGAGCTTGTGCAGGAGCGCGCGCCCTCTTCCTCCAGGTGCCTCGGAGACTGCATCCAACGAGTACTGACTTCGATGGTCCACGTGCCACTTCACCTGCACGTAGCGGCTGACCACTCCCGAACCCTCGCGCGCATTCAGCGTGACATCGTCCGCGGCCCCCGCATCGGGGTGTTCGAGATAGCCACACTCGAAGGGGCTCTTCTCCTCGAGCAACCGCAGCAGCTCGTACCAGGCATAGAGGTACTGGTACCGGTCCCCTTCGAGCCGGGATGCGCTTTGTTCCCCCATGGCGGGTCCCCTCTCCTCTAGCGAGGCTGAATCAGCTCACGGCGTCGGTTGAAGAGCTCCTCGAAGAGCCTCCGCATTCCCTCCTGGGCGTCCTCGCGCGGCAGCTCATCCCAGCGGCTGAGAGCCTCGAGCACTCGCGCCACCCAGCGGCCGTCGTTGTCTCGCACCAGCTTTCGCTGGAAGTAGATGCCCGTCACCAGCTCATCACCTGGGTCCACGCCCAGCAGGTTCACCCGCTGCTGCGAATACGTCTCGAAGGGGTCTGGCGACGTCTCCAGCCCCGCGACTTCAACGGTGACACGCTCCAAGGGGGGCGCGGCCCCCGTCTCTCGCGCCAGGGCGTGCAGCCGGCAGGCCTGGAAGAGCCAGATGAGGTAGCGCCGCAGCCTCCGCTCGGAGAGCGCGCGAATGGGGCGCTCGGGCTCGAAGACGCGTAGGCTCTCCACCGCGTTCCACACGATGGTCTCCATCGTCTGAATCTCGCCAGCATCCGTCACGGTGCCCGGCTGCTTCGCCTTGCGCCAGGCCAGCGCGGCCTCGATGGCGACCGCGTCCGCGTCGAAGTCCGCGGCCTCCAGCACGAAGCCCGTGCGCCCGCTCCCGCTGAACGTGTACGAAGTCAGTCCGCCCTGATGGACGTGGAAGACCTCGTGCACCATGAAGAGGCGGACGCACTCACGCCAGGCCTCGGCATCCACGCGCTCGCGCAGCTTCTTCAGCCCGAGCAGCATCCCCACCTCGAAGCTCCACTTCCCCTTGCCGATGTGCCGGTACAGCGGCGCCGGCGTGGTCGCGGGGCTGTCTTCGATGGAGCTGCTTAGGAACGCCTTGCCGTCAATCGCATCCAGCAGCCCCTTCTGCGCGGGCTCGCTCAGCCAGGTGACGAGCTCCTGGTGGACTCTGCGCACGTCCCCCAACATCTTGGTCGCTTCGATGAACTGCGCCTGAGTGGGCTCCGTCGCGAGCGGCGCGGCGCGCCCCGCCTTCATCTCGTGGACAGGCAGGTACTGCTTCCGGTCGGCGTCGAAGTGGTGGAGCCACAGCGGATGCTGTGTGTTGACGTTCACCGCGGTGCCCAGCGCCGCGGCGAGGCTGCCGGGGCAGTGCATGGCCAGCAACACGGACTGCGCGCCCTCCAGTCGCTCGTGCAGCGCATCGAGCACCTCGCGGAGTTGCTCCGCCGCGCGAGACGCTTCGGCCGGGTCCCGAAGGGCCTCCGGCGACGTCCCCCGCGCGGGCTTCATGCACACGGTGGCCAGCAGGTCCGAGCCATGGCGCTTCTGGAACTCCGCCAGCGCACTGTCACGGATGGGGCGAGTCACCTCGACGATGAGCGCCACCTGTCCACGTCCGCCTTGCTTCGCCGCGGGAAGCCCCTCCACCACGAAGAAGTCCTCGGACGACGGGAGCTGCGTCCGGCTGTAGCCCAACGACCACACCCCTTCATCCGACTGCTGATACACCCGCAAGGGGCGCCGGGGGAGGCACGAGACCAAGTGCATCATCAGCGCCAGCGGCGCGCACCCGAAGAGATAGACGGGGAGGTGGTCCAGCCCCAGCTCCTTCTCCTTCTGGACCAGCGCGTTCGCGAAGCGCTCGTTCTCCAGGAACGCCCCGGCCCACTCCTCTCCTCGCAGCGCGCGGACGCTCTGCTCCATCTCGTGGGGATGAAGGACGAACGAGGCCACGTCCCGATAGCCCTCCTTCCCCTCGCGCAGGACGGCCTGCCTAACGGCGTCTTCGATGACGGGCCTGTCGTGCTCGTAGCGAAGGATGAGAGCCTGGGTCCTGGGGTTGATGAGCAACTCGGTGTTCCGCATGTCCACTCCTCGGGGGATGACGGATGACCTTCGGAACAGGAGACGCCAACCGCGAACGGCCCCCTCGCGACCCTGTGCTTTTTCTTCGCGTCCCGCGTCAGGGCTCGAACGTGCGGTACCTGTCCCCGAAGAGCTTCCGGAGCTGTGCGTGCGGACCTGAGTGGTCACACTCGCTCACTTCGCTCACCTCGTTCGCACGGCGAACAGTCCGTGAAGCGCTCAGGAACAACTGCTGGGCGGATTCCCGCTGTCCCTTCTCGAAGCCCGCATCCACGTTCCCCCCGAGTCCCGCCGGGTCACTGCAGGGGTGCATCACTCGCTTGGAAAGGAACTCGAACACGTCTCCGAGCTGCTCCAGGAGAGTGCCCGTCGGTGGCCTCGGCAGCGCCTGGTAGCACATCGCCTCCAGATGAAATGAGCGCAGCGGGCTCGACTGCTGCTGTCGATTCCAGTGCTTCACCAGCTTGATGAGCCGGTTGAGCTGATGCCCCGCCGCGGCATCGGCTTCCGCCGCTACGGCCTGGTGCCGCTTCGGGTTCGTGTGAATCCACGCCCCCGTCTCCCGCTCGGGGATGAGATACCCCATCTTCTCGTGCTGGTATGCGGGCACGATGTCGATGTCGATCTTCGACGAGAAGGCGATGCGCACGGAGTGATTCTGCAGCCGGGGCAGCTCGCGTTCGGTCCACTCTTCCGTGAAGACCTGGCGGATCTGCTTGAGCGTCTCGTCCGTGGTCTTGGAGCCACGGGGATGCCGACGAGGGTTGAGCACGACGAACAGGTCCACGTCGTTCAACGGATGCACCGCGGTGCCTCGACCATACGAGCCGGAGATGAAATCCTCGGGCGGCGCGAGCGCATGACGCAGGATGGCTCGCACCACCTCGTGCTGACGCGTCACTGCCTTGTGCCGAACCGGAGGTATTTCCAATTCTTCCACGAGCCGTTGCATCGCCTGCCTGACGGTCCACATGACTTGTGCTCCTCACGTGTGAAGTGCGCGTGCACCAAGCAAGATGCCAAGCCACACCAAATCCCTCGCGCCTCAATTCGCGAGGGCATCCAAGGAGCGCAGCACCTCCGCCATGGAAGGGCGGCGTCCAGCCACCTTCGCCAGCATCGCTCCCAGCAACGAGCGGAGCCCCTCGGGAGCGACTCCCTCCAGACGACCCAAGGGCGGTGGCTTCACCACATGCTGATACTGAAGGCCGCTGTGCGTCTCCGCGACAAATGGCGGCTCCCCCGCCAGCAGGTGGAAGCCCAGCACGCCCAACGCGTAGACATCCACCTTCGCGTCCACGCCCTTCGGACTCCTCCACTGCTCCGGGGCCATATATTCGCCTGTCCCAAGCAGCGCATCCTTCGCCGTGGACACATAGAGGTCCGTCACCGGCGCGCCCGCCTCGAGAACACGGCGAGCCAACCCCAAGTCCGCGAGCCGCACCTCCAGGGTGCCTCTGTCCAGAGGTGCCACCAGGACATTCTCGGGCTTCACGTCGCGATGGATGACACCCCGTTCGTGCAGATAGAGAAGCACCTGCGAGAGCTGCCGGAGGATCCCCACGCTGTCCCCCAGTGACAGGTGCCCACCTCGCTCCCTGAGCAACCCGAGAAGACTCACCGGCAACCATTCCATCACCAGGAAGGGAGCGCCATCCTCCGGGGTTTCCCCCAACGCGAGCACCTTCACCAGGTACGGATGACGGAGCTGCTGAAGTGTCTGAGCCTCGTTGAGGAAACGCGCCACCACCTCTTTCTGAAGGCTCGCCTCCGAGGTCAACATCTTCACCGCCGCCCAGGAACCATCGGCTGGGTGGCGGGCCTGATAGACGTCGCTCGACCCGCCGACCGCGACTCGGTTGACGATGACGTACTCTCCGACCCGCGTACCGGAGGCTCGCATCAGGAGTTCCTGGACGGGTCCAACGCGCGCAGCCTGGGCATCCATTGCAGCATTCCCCGCAGCTCCTCGGCGCAGGAGGGATGCTTCGCCACGAACGCCTCCACATCCACCTTCTCGCCCGCTTCGCGGCGCCGGAGATAGCGGCAGTAGGCGGCATCCGCTTCGTTCCGCATCGCGGCGACTTCGGGAGTCAACGGGCCGTCCTCGTCCGGTTCCTCGGTCATGTAGCTTCGCAACGCCCGGGACCCCCGCTGCATGAGGCCCTCCACGGATTTCTGCGTCTTGCCCAAGGACTCCGCGATGGCCTTCACGGGGAGCTCGTCCAAGTAGAACATGCTCAAGGCTTGGTGCTGGTCCGGCTGCTGCTCCGCGAGCCAACTGAAGGCCGCGAGCACGCGCCGCCATTCCTCCTGATGGGCGGTCACCTGGCTGGGACTGGGTCCCCTCGCCTTCACCGCCAGGGCATCCTTCGAGTCCAGGGGAACCGTGTCCATGACGTCTCGCTGCTGACGGGTGCTGTGGCGGTACGTCTGGGTGGCTTCATTCTTCACGATGCGGGTCAGCCAGCCCCAAAACTCGCCCTCGGTATCCCCCTTGAAGCGGTCGATGTGCTGAAACACCTTCAGCAGGGAGTCTTGAGAGATGTCAGAGGGACGAGCGCCAATCTTCTCGACCATGGCCTTGCGCTTCGGCTCTTTGACCAACCGGCTCGCTCTCTCCATGCAACGGCGCAACAGCTCTTCTCGCGCCAGGCTGTCTCCCGAACGGGTGCGGGTCAGCAAATCCTCGAATGGCACCTTCGATACCGTCAGCTCAGTCATTCCCATCCCCCCTCATCTGAGTGGCTCCCTCTTCGCACGCCAGGGCCTTGAAGCGCACATCCTCCGCATCCTGTTTGATGAACTCTTGAACAAGCGCGCAGCGGTCCGCGTGCCAGTCCGGTGGAGTCAGCTTGCCTCGCCGCGCATCCAACTGCTCGAGCCCCTGCAGCGCCTCCGCGAGGACCAAGGCAAACCGCTTGCTGGTTCTTTCTCCAGCACGCAGCTCCGTCCCCAGTTTCTCCGCCTCGCGCAGGCTCGCATCCGCGTCCGACCATCTCGCCTCGTCCATCGCGAGTCGCGCGTTCCACACCAGCACCCGTGCCAACATCAACCTGCGGTGGTGGTCCCCTGGATGGGCCGCCACCTCTGGCCGCAAGAGCCCCACTGCTTCATCCAACTGACTCCTGGATTCTTCGACTCGGCCCTCACGGCGCAGAACCTCCGCCTGATGCCCCAGGGCCTCGGCATGGAGCGAAGCCCCATACTTGGGATCAACCCTGGAGAACAGTGACAGGGCCTGGCCAAACAGCCGGATGGACTCCGCTGGTCGCCCCTCTTTGAACTCCAACTCCGCCATCTCCCCGCTGCTGACGGCCGAGCCTCTGTCCCCCTCGAGGGAAGGAGGTGAGCTGGCGCCCTGCTCGTCGAAGTACCTGTCCGATTGAACGAAATGAAACCTCGCCTCCTTCAACCTTCCCGCCGCCATATCGACCTTGCCCTGCTTCGAGTGATTGAGCGCCCACTGCATCCGGTGGTCCTCATCCACGAACCCTCTCCGCGAGGCCTGGCGCAGAAGCTCTCGGGCCGTCTCCAGATGTTGGTTCGCGGCGCGGAGTGAGCCGTTCAAGAACTCCACGTCCGCCTGACGGTGAGCGGTATCCACCCTCACGCCGAGAACCTCACGCCGCTGTGGGTCTTCCTCCGGAAGTCCCTGCACGGTGCTCGCGAGGTCCCGCAGCAAAGAGCGCCGGACCTCCAACGTATTGGGGATCCAGCTCAGCTCCCAGTCGGCATCCGAAACGATGTCGTTCGCCGTATCGAGGACATGGATGAGGTTCTTGTCCGCCCGCTGCCGCTCACGCCTTGCGTGCATCGTGACGAAGAGCATCGCGCACATCGCCAGGGAAGCAGCGACCACCCGCGCACCGCGCATCCTCCCCCCGCGCTGCTCCATTTGAGTCGAAGCTCGAAGGAAGGACTCGGCACGAGCACTGACGCCACGGCCACCTGCGCCCCCCTCCTTGTACTGCGCGAGCAGCGTGCCCTGCGGCAGCCCCTCCGGGGGCCGCCCCGCCTCCTCCCAGTGCCTCGCGGTGTCCTCCAGGTTCGCGCGAAGTTCCAATCGCCGCCGCTCCTCGTCCAACCACCGGACGAGCGAGCCGACACGCTGCAACAGCGTCTCGTGCACCAGGTCCACGCGCTGTGCCTCGGGCTCCTGCTCCCCGGACAGCACCACCAGCCGTGGCCCGGACTCACCCCCCTTCGCCGCCGAGTGCCCGCTCAACCGCAGCAGGGTCTCCTCGGCCAATTCATCCCCATTCGCCTCCAGCAACAACTCGCGCCGGGAACGGGGCCGTCTGGTATCCGGCGCGCCACGCCCCACCTGCACCAGCCCCAACAGCAGCCATTTCGCACGCGCGAGCCCCTGCTCCCCCAGCGACGCGAGGAGCTCCTCGGCCTGCTGCGACAGGGCCCCGCCCACACCTCCCATGCGGTCATAGTGCTCGTGGGTCAGCGGCGCGCCGCCGCTCGTCGCCCACAATGAGCGCAGGGCATGCCCCAGCAACGGCAACCCGCCGCCCTCGCCCTTCGCGTCCCGCGCCATCCGGACATCGAGCCCATCGCTCAGCTTCAGGCCCGCCTGCTTCGCCATGCCGCGGACCACCGTCACCAGCGTCCCCTCATCCATGGGCAACAAGGGATATCGTGCGGCGCGATGAAGCAGTTGAGACACCCCCGGAAGCAGCTCCAGCCGGTGCACGAAGTCACTGCGAAGGCTCGTCAGCAACCGCAGTCGGCAATCCTCCCCAGACAGCGCGTTCGCCAGCAGCTCATCCACCACCAGCCGCTCAGCCGCGCCCGACGTGAAGAGCTCCTCCAACGGGTCCACCACCAACAGGAGCAAGGTCCCCTTGGGCACATGCTCGACGACCAGCGTCCGCAGTGCCTCGGGGCCCCCTCGAAGCCTCTGCTCCACCCCCTCCGCATCCAGGGTCTGGAAGGCCTTCGAGAGTGCCTGCGCGAGACTCCGCAGCGGCTCGTACGAAGGCCGGGCAACCGCCACACACCATCGAGGCGCCCCCGAGGGACCGGGCCGCTCGAGCCTGGGCAACACGCCGGCCTGAAGCAACGAGGACTTTCCGACCCCACTCTGTCCTTCCAACTGCACCCAACGGCGCGAGCCGAGCCGAGCCTCTCCCAAGGAGTCCAAGACCGCCTCGGCGTCCTTCTTGCGGCCGAAGAACAGCTCCGCCTGCGTCTCGCTGAAAGGAGCCAATCCAGGCACGGGACAGGTGTCCTGGTCCCACGTCCACGGGCGACCGAGCATGTCACCACACCGCGCCATCGTCGGTCGCTCCGCGGGAGTCTTCGCCAGCATGGACGCAACGAAGGTGGAGAGCGCGCCCGGTATCGCCGGCACGCACTGTCCGACGAGCGGCGCATGCTTCTCCAGGTGCGCGGCGATGACCTCCACCACCTCCTTCGAGTCAAACGGCTTCTTTCCCACCAGCAACTCGAAGAGCACCACCCCCAGGGAGTAGACATCCGCCGCGCCGGTCACTTCGGCGGCGTTCAGGAGTTGCTCCGGTGCCGAGTAGTAGTGCGTCCCCATCAGCACCGAGTCGTGAGTATGGACCTGAGTGGCGGCACGCTCGTCACTCACCATGGGCGGCAGCTTGGCGATGCCAAAGTCCAACACCTTGGTGCGGCGCCCTGACGCGGCACGTTCGTCGGGACAGAGGAAGATGTTCTCCGGCTTCAAGTCCCGGTGGACGATGTTCCGCTCGTGCACCTTCGACATCACCCGCGCCACCTGCGAACAGAACGCCAGTGCCTCCTCACGCGGCACAGGCCCCTGGCACTGCTCCATCCATCGGCGCATCGACTGCCCTTCAAGCAGCTCCATGACCAGGAACAGCTCGTCGGACGCCTGGTCCCCATGGAAGGCACGCACCACGTCCGGGATGTCCAGGTCCACCAACAGCCGCCGCTCTTGAAGGAAGCGCGACACGAGGTGCGGCTCCTCGGACGCCTCCGGAAGCAGCCGCTTCAACGCCACACGCTGTCCCGTGGGTTCGTGGATGGCCTCGAAGACCTCTCCCATCCCCCCACTATCAAGACGCTTCAACAACCGGAACGGGCCGACCTGGCCAAGCGAAGGACTGTGCATGGGGCCCGCAAGGACTTACCCCGCTCCAACCCTCCAAGAAAATCACCTCATTGTGGGGGTCATCTCCACCCCGTCTGCCTACTCCTTCACCGCCCCCGCGGTGAGCCCAGACACAATCCTCCGCTGGAACAGCACCGTCAGCACCACCAACGGCAGCGTGGCCACCACGGACGCCGCGGCAATCTCTCCCCACGGCTCCCGGTGCTCGCTCGCGAACAGGCTGATGGCCACCGGCACCGTCCGCTTCTCCGGCGTGGTCAGGAACGTCAACGCATACAGGAACTCGTTCCACGAGAAGATGAACACCAGGATCGCCGTCGTCGCCAACCCGGGTGCCGCCAAGGGCAGCAACACCCGCCGGAACGCCTGGAACGGCGTACACCCATCCACCCGCGCCGCGCGGTACAGCTCATCCGGGAGCTGCTTGAAGAACGACGTCAGCACCCACAGCGTCAATGGCAGCGCGAACGTCGCATACGGCAACGCCAGCCCCACCAGCGAGTCCCGCAACCCCACCGCGCGCAGGATGAGATACAGCGGGCTCACCGTCGCGATCGGCGGGAACATGCTCACCGCCAGCGCCGCGCTCAGCAGCACCCCCTTCCCTCGAAACTCCAGCTTCGCCAGCGCGAATGCCGCCGCCGCGCCCACCACCAGGCAGAACGCCGTCGTCAGCGCCGCCACCACCAGCGAGTTCACCACCACGCGCAGGAACGGCCGCCCCCACAGCACGCTCACATAACTCTCCAGCGTCAGGTGCGATGGCCACGGCCGGGTCAGCTCCCCATCCGGCCACAGGCTCGTCAGCACCTGCCAGAGGAACGGCCCCAGGAAGAACGTCAGGAACGCCACCACCGCCAGCGCCATCCCCACTCCCACGCGTGGCTTCATCGCGCCGGCTCCTCTCGCCCCAACAGCCGCAGCCACACCGCCGCCAACACCACCACGCAGACGAACGTCGCCACCGACAGCGTGCTCCCATACCCGAAGTCCCCCGAGCGCATCAGCGTCTTGTACGCGTAGATGCTCAGCGTCTCCGTCGTGTTCGCAGGCCCCCCTTCCGTCAGCACATAGATGGCGTCGAACACCCGGAACGCATCCAGCGAGCGGAACAACAACGCCAGCAGCAGCGCCGGCTTGAGCAACGGCAACGTGATGGAACGGAACGTCCGCCACGCCGAAGCCCCATCCACCCTCGCCGCCCGATACAAGTCCTCCGGAATCCCTTGCAGCCCCGCGAGCACCAGGAGCGCGACGAAGGGCGTCGTCTTCCACACGTCCACCAGGATGGCCGCGTGCAGCGCATACCCCGGCGCCCCCAGCCAGTTGATGTCCGCCCCCCACAACAACCGGTTGATGAGCCCCGAGTCCGGATTGAACATCCACGCCCACAGCCGCGCGCTGACCACCGTGGGTATCGCCCACGGCACCAGCACCGCCGCGCGCAACAACCCTCGCCCCGGAAACGCGCGCTGGAGCAGCAACGCCAATGGCACCGCGAGCAACACCTCCACCGTCACCGCCACCAGCGTGAAGTACGCCGTGTTCCCCAAGGCCGACCAGAACCGCGCATCCCCCAACAGGTACGCGTAGTTCCCCCACCCCACGAAGCGCTTCTCCCCGAACACCAGGATGAAGCGGTGCAGGCTCAGCCACATCGCCGCGAGAATCGGATACAGCGCCACGCCCGCCAGCACCCCCACCGCGGGCGCCACCAGCCAGTACGCCTGCCTCCGCTCCCGCTCCAGCGAGCCGCGTCTCCCCCGCGGGCGCACCGGCTCCACCGCCCGAGGCGCCTCGACCTGCTTCTCCAGCGGCCTCATCGGTCCTCCCCCGTGAGGTGGTCCACCTGACGCTGCGCCCGCTGGAGCGCGGCCTCGGGCGTGCGCAGGCCCGCCACCGCCGCGGAGAACTCGCTCTGCAACACATCCGCGATGAGGTTGTAATAGGGCGTCGCCGGCCGGGAGCGCGCTCGCTCCGCCATCTCCCGCAGGCTCGCGATGAACGGCGCCCGCGCCTTCAGCCTCGGGTCGTCATAGACAGCCTTCCGCGGTGGATTGCGCGCGTAGTGCACCGCCAGCACCAGGTTCGCCTCGTGCGACGTCAGATGCGCGATGAGCTTCGCCGCCAGCTTCTTCCGCTCCGGCGACACATGCGCATTCACCGCGAGCTGATATCCCCCCAGCGCCCCAAACCCAGGCGCCCCATCCACCGTCGGCAACGGCGCCATCCCCACCCGGCCTCGAATCGGCGAGTCCTCCTTCTGCGCCTCCCCCCACGCATAGGGCCAGTTGCGCATGAACACCGCCCGGCCCTCCTGGAACACCCGCCGCGACTCCTCCTCCCCGAACGCCATCACCGTCTCCGGCGACACGCCGCGCGTCAGCAGGCCCCGCAGGTACGCCAGCGCCTCGCGCCCGGCCTCCGTGTCCAACAACACCCGCCCGCCGTCGCCCAGCGCCCGCCCGCCGTGCCCCCACAGCGCTTCATAGACATTGCAGCTCAACCCCTCGTACTGCCGCCCCTGCCACACGAAGCCCTGCATCCCCGTGACTTTCGCCCGCGCCTCCAACGCGAAGCGCTCCAGCTCCGCGTACGTGCGCGGCGCCCGAGGCACCAGGTCCGTGCGGAAGTACAGCACCCCCACGTCCAGGTACCACGGCACCGCGTACGTGCGGCCCTCCAGCACCGCGGCCTCCACCGGGCCCGGCAGGAACTCGGCCTTCACTCGCTCGGGAGGAAACGCCTCCGACAGGTCCGCAATCCATCCCGCGCGCGCGAACTCCGGCACCCACACCACGTCGGCGATGAGCACGTCGAAGTCAGCGGCCCCGCCGCCCAGCGCCGTGAGGAAGAACTGGTGCGCCAGGTCCGAGGAGTTCGGCAGCGCCTCCGTGACGAGCGTCACCCCGGGGTTCTCCCGCTCGAAGCGGGCGAGCAGCTCACGGAAGGGCTCCGGCGGGCCCCACAGCGGCTGATACTTCAACACCAGCCGCGTCACACCCGGCTCGCCTCGTCCCCCGCCAGGCGAGCGCTGGCACCCCTGCGCCAGCCCCACCACGAGCCCCATCACGACAGTGAACACGAGCGTCCGGACCATGGGCGGCACCCATGACTCCAACCCCACCTCACACGGTCAAGCGTCCCCCGCACGCCTCGGTTCTCGGCTCAACACTCACCCACGTGATGCATGGGATGAAACATCACACCGCCGAAAAAGACTTGCGCCACCCCTGAGCCTCATGCAGATATGACCACAGCACGGGCAACCGTGCTGACCATGCGCTGACACCTCTTCACATCGCTTCCACTCTGCCTGGCGCTCACGAGCGCGGGGTGACGTCCTCCTGAGCGGAGGGCCGTCGCCACTGCCACGTGCTTCGCCGCGAGGAAGCGCTCCCACCCGATAGCATCACGGCTCCCGAGGTCCTGCCTCAGGTGCGTCCGGACGCGTGCGTCCAGGTCCACCTGTGCTCTCGCGCAGGGCGCGCGTGCGCCGTGTCTTCCTTTTCATTTCGCAGTCACGAGCGCCGTGTATGACAACCGATAACCGCAAGCCTTTGACCGAGGCGGGCCACGCCATGGCCGAGTCTCCTCCGCGTCCCCAGGAAGGCATTCCCTCTCATCCCAAGCCGGAGACGAAGAAGGGACCGGGCAGACCCGGCGCCTTCCCGCAACAGCCCGGGAAGCGCCCCGCCTCCCGACCGAGCCCGCAGATGCGTCCCGCGCGCCGCAACACCTTCCGCGGCAGATAGCGGAACCGTCACGAAGGGACGCCGAAGCCCCTCCTCCCCCTCCTGGCGGACACATCGGCTCCGCCAGGAGTGGAGAATCATGCTTTCCCCATCATCTCCGAGCCCTACCCGCGACGTGCGTTTGCCTCCGCCCCCCGAGGCAGCGTTATGCTTCCGACAGACAGCACCATTGGGCGGGGAACGACATGTCGGAGAAACCTCGGGAGTGGACGTTCGGCACGCATCGGGTTCGCATCGAGCCCCCCGACATCGCGGTGGCAACCTTCGTGGGCCCCATCTCGATGGATGAGGTCAAGCGCACCTGCGAAATCTACGGCGAGGTCTTCACCCTCGTGGGCCCCTACTACATCGTCGCGGAGATTGGCCGCGCCCAGCTCGACGCCACCGGCCGCCGCTACCTCTCCGAGAACAACCGCAGCGAGTGGTTCAAGGGCTGCGTCTACGTCGGCGCCGACATCGTTCAACAGACCTTCGGCAAGGCCATCTCCCTCGCCATGCTCTTCACCGGCAAGAGCAGCTTCGAGACCACCTTCGTCAAGACGCTCGAGGACGCGAACACCTGGGTCCAGCAGAACCGCGTGCGCAGCCAGCGCAAGGCAGGTTGAGCCTCACTCCCCTGTGTAAAGACTGACACCCGCGCTGTTCCCTACCGAACCCAGGACCCTCCGAAAGTCCTTGTTTGGTAGAGAGGACTGGATTCTCGCTCCCGGTTCACACGGCCAGTATGCTTGTGTCGTCTGAACAAGGGAGTGCCCATGCAGCAACAGGAATGGAAGTTCGGGACGCACCAGATTCACCACGAGCCGCCTGACGTCCTGGTGGCCTCGTTCAGCGGCATGTTGAATCTGGAGGACATGAAGCGCGCCGTCGAGATCTACGGGATTGCCGCCCAGAGTGGTCCCTACTACTTGATTGCGAATATCGGCAGCTCGCAGCTCCAGGCGGAGGCGCGCCGGTACCTCTCGGACAACAGCCGGGCGGAGTGGTTCAAGGGCTGCGTCTACGTGGGCGCGGACATGGTGCAGCAGACCTTCGGCAAGGTCATCTCGCTGGGCATGTTCCTCACGGGCAAGACGGAGTTCCGCACGGAGTTCGTGAAGACGATGGCGGAGGCGTACACCTGGGTCGCCCAGCAGCGCGGCGCCACCCTGCGCAAGAGCGGCTGAGGCCCTCGTGAGGTGAGCGCGCGGTGGCCCTCGTCCTCTCGAGGGCTCCGCCGCACCCGCTTCAACACCAGACAGTCCCGGCGCACCGCAGGGCGGACTCGCCCGCGGCGCCGCGCCTCGCCATCTCGGGAGGACCGGTCCCCAGAGGCCACACGGCACGACGGGGTGACGCTGGCGCGGTGACAGGACTCGACTCCGAAAGCGCGGCCGACCCTCCTCGGGAGGCCTCCAGGTGCACCGTCAGCGCCCTTCACCAGGGCCTGCTGGCGTCGCCCCAGCGCGTCAGCGCCCTCCTGGATCCCCCGCACCGGCGCACGGGCCCGCACCGGAATCCCTCACCCCACCCCCTCCCTGTCCTGAACCAGGCCCTGGCGCCGCGGGAGCGCCTCCGGAGCCTTTTGCTTGTCATTCCGAGGACTTCCGGCGAGCCCAGGTTCGAACGGACCCTCCATTTACACTCGTTTTTCTATGAAAACTCGTTTAACAGCACGACCGCCTCTGTCGACCCTTGTCGGTTTTCTTCGGACTTCCGCTGGCTGTTTGGGTAAGGGGTGCGTACGATACCGAGAGAATTTTCTTCCCATACTGGCCGCTTCTGCGCGAAAGAGTCTCTGAATACCCCGCTCGCTCGCAAAGCCAAGGAGTCCCCTCATGTACGCCGAAGTCGTTGACGAGGCGGATGTGCAGACAGCGCGACGCGTCGACCGACAAGCGCTCGCCGTCCTCACCCGTGAAATGTCCCGGGTCAGCAACCTCAAGGCCCTGTGTGCCCTTGCCACTCAATGGCTGGTCATCGGGGCGGCGTTCGCCGCGGTCATCGTGGTCGACCGTTGGTGGATGTGGCCCATCGCCGCGGTGCTCATCGCCACCCGTCAGCACGCGATGCTGGCGCTGATGCACGAGGCCGCGCACTTCCACTTCCTGTCGAACCGCAAGGTGGGCGACGTCGTCGCCGACCTGCTGTGTGCCTTCCCGCTGAACATGACGACGGCGGGCTACCGGCACCAGCACATGGAGCACCACCGCTACGTCAACACGGACAAGGACCCGTACTGGGCCAACCAGCAGGTGGACACGTCCTGGCACTTTCCGCGCACGCCGGTGCGGGCCGCGGCGGTGTTCCTGGGCGACGCGCTGGGCATCTACACCCCCAACCACCTGAAGGTCGTGCTGCCCTGGACGTACTGGGGCCGGCTCCTGGGTGGCGCGCAGCCGAAGATCTCCGTCGGCGAGCACCTGCGCTACGCGCTCTATGTCGCCGCGCTGGTCACCGTGCTGGTGACGACGGGCGCGTGGCTGCACTGGCTCTTGTTGTGGGTGCTGCCCACGACGACGGTGATGATGGCCTTCTTCCGGATGCGCGCGCTGGGCGAGCACCCCATCGACATCGAGCCGAAGGGCGACGAGACGCGCGAGACGCGCGACGTGAAGGGGACCTTCCTCGAGAACTTCTTCGTGGCGCCCCTCAACTGCAACTACCACCTCACGCACCACGCGTTCCCGTCCGTGCCCTTCTACAACCTGCCCGTCATGCACGAGCAGCTCGACCAGGCGGGCCTGCTCGAGGACGGCGTGAATCGCTTCGACACGTACCTGGGCAAGCGCAACAGCCTGATGGGCTACCTCACGCGCAAGCCGGAGTCCGCGGAGACGATGCCCGCCGAGGCCCCCCAGCCCCAGCGCGTGCAACTGCCCCTGCACTCGTAGGTCACGGGAAGCGCCGGGCGGACGTCCACGGAAAGGGCTTCCAGAACGGCGTGGCCACCGCTTCTCCCTCGAGCGGGAACCACGGCCCCAGCGCTCCTCCCGGAGACAGGACATGGAAGTCCTGGGCGGGCATGAAGCCCTGTCCCAGGAGCGCCACGCGGCGGCCCCCCGCGTCGGCCGCCACGTCCAGCACCAGCACCGCGTGCCCCGGGCTCCCGCCCAGCACGAAGAAGTCCCCCGCACGCAGGTCCTCGCGCGTGGGGCGGCCCTTGGCGGTCGCCAGCGACAAGGTGCCCGCGTAGGTGAACACCAGGTCCAGGTAGGAGCGGAACGCGGCCCTCGAGCTGTCCGCCGCGGCGCTCCGCACCCACGTCACCTTCGCGCCGGAGATGCGCGCCCGGTCTCCCGCCGCGTAGTTCGGCCAGGAGGCCAGGTGGCCACTCGTGAAGCGATAGGCAATCTGCTCCCGCTGCTGGCGCGACCACAGCCACTCCGCATGCAGGCGGATGACGGAGTCCGCGCACTGCTGGAGGTTGGCCGTGCCGATGTCCAGCTCCGCCACCGCCGCCAGCCGCGCGTCGTCGCCGGGCAGCACCTCTCCGCCCCGGAAGTGCAGCACGGGGGTGCCTTCGGCGCGCAGGGGCAGGCCGCGCAGCCACTCGGCGAACGAGCCTGACTCCACCGCCACGCGCGTGTAGCCCTCCGGCGCGGGGATGGAGAGGTCCAGGGGACGGACCTTCGCGTCCTTCGCCAGCCAGGCGTAGCGGGCCAGCTCGTCGCGCGAGGGGGCTCGGAGGGACACGGCGTCCGTCGTCGCGGGAGCCGCGGACTCCACCGCCGCGTGCATCACGCGAGGAACACGCGTGCTCGCCGGGCCCGCGCTCGCGAGCCCCGGACACAGCAGGGCCACCAGCGCGGCGCGGGGGAGCCACTTCGCGCCAGGGCGGGAGGGCGGGAGGGGCGGGCGTTCGGGCGTCGTCATGGAGGGGCTCGAGTCGGGAGGCGGTGCGATGAGTGGGAGGATTCTCGCCCGCCGGAAGTTCCCGCGCAGCTTCGTTTCCTGGGCCGCCCTCCTCCCGAGGAAGCCTGCTCGCCCTGGGGGTGGCTCGCGGCGGGTGGGCTCATCCCTCGCGGCAGATGCGTGAGCACGGCCGAGCACTACCTTTGGGGCAAGATGCGCCGCCAGGCGAGCCTCGTGCTGCTCAACACCTTGTCCCTATCCCGCCTGCCCATGGCGGTGGCGTTCATCGTCATCCCGGATGCGAAGGTGCGCGCGGGGCTCGTCATCCTGGCGGCGCTCTCCGATTTCCTCGACGGGTGGCTTGCTCGGCACAAGGGCCTGGCCACACGGCTGGGTGCCCTCATCGACCCGGTGGCCGACCGCGCCTTCATGGTGACGGCCGTCCTCGTCTGCTACCTCGACGGACTCATCTCCCTGCCGGAGCTCGTGCTGTTGCTGGTGAGGGATATCGGCACCGCGGTGGGCTTCATCGTCACGCGGCTGGTGCCGGGGCTGCGGCGGGTGGAGCTCAAGGCGCGGATGCTCGGCAAGGTCGTCACCTCGCTGCAGTTGGTGACGCTGCTGTGCGTGCTCTTGTTCCCCCCCGCGGTGAGGCCGCTCGTCGCGCTCATCGCCGTGCTGTCGCTCGCGTCGGTGGTCGACTACTCGCGCGCGGTGCTCCGGGCTCGGCCGAGGGGACGGGAGCGGTCTCGGCCCTCGGAGACCGCCGGGGCACGGGGGACGCCCATGCCCTCGGCCCGGAAGTGAGTGGAGTGTTTCAACCTGGGGGCGGGGACGCGGAGTCCTGGGGCTCGGCGAGCCCCAGGGCGCGGGCCCGCTCGGAGGACACGGCGGCACGCTCGCCTTCGCTCATCTCCGACCAGACCTCATCCAGGTCATCCAACACGGCGTCTTCCTCGGGCGAACCGCCCTGGGAGTCTCGCGCGCGAACATTCGACAGCTTGCGCAGCAATGCGCGGTATCGGTCAAAGGCCGTCATGACGGGAACCTCCTTCGGCGAGCGACGACGCACCTGAACGCGGGGGGCTGACGGGCCCCCCGGGGCTCACTCCCCGGCGTCCTCCTTGCGGAGCACCGCGATCTCCACCGTCTCGTGTTGCCCCACCATGTCCACCACCGCACGCACCCGGTCTCCCGGCCCCAGGTCACTGAGGTCGATGCGCTTGCCCGTGGTGCCCAGCACGAGCGTCCGTGAGCTCACGTCGAGCGTCAGGGCCGAGCCGTCCGATTGCGCGATGACGAGCTCCGGAGGAATCACCGAGCGCACCGTGCCGCGATAGGTGGCCGTGACTCTCGCGCGCCCCGAGGGACTCGCGGGCTGTGGCGCCTCCGCGGCGGGGGCTTGGGCGCCCGCGCCGCCTGTTCCGGTGTCCGCACCGCTCGCGGCTTGTGCTGCGGTGTCTTGTTCACTGGCGCTGCCTGTCCGCGACGAAGCGTCTTGTGCACGCGCTCCCCCCGTCTGCGAGGAGACGCCTCGAGCACTCGCGCCGCTTGTCTGCGACGAGGTTCCTTGCTCACTCGCATCGCTTGTCCGCGACGCGGTGCCTCGAGCGCCCGCTTCATCCCGCTGTGCCGCGGTGCCTTGCGCACCCGCCCCACCCGCCTTCGGCGAAGTGCCTTGAGCACCCGCGCCACCTGTCCCTTGTGACGAAGTGCCTCGCGCGAGATCCTGCGACATCACGCCTTGCGCACTCGCATCGCCTTCCCCCTGTGACGAAGTACCTTGAGCCGATGGCTCCGCGCGCTCGGAGTCCTTCACCTGCGCGCGCAGGCTCGCGACTTCCTTGCGGAGCTGGCGGACCTCCGCGCGCAGACCCGACACGCTGTTCCAGAGCTCGGACATCTCCGCGGGAGTCGTCTGTGCCGCCGGTGTGCTGTTGGACTTCGGCGCGACCTCCGCGTCGTTCGACTGCGCCTTCGCCGAGCACCCTCCCGCGCACAGCATCACCGAGAGACTCGCGACCACGAGCGCCATCCAGGCAAGCTTCCCAACCATGTGAGTCACGGCCCCTTTCCTCCACAAAGGTGGGGCCTGCCCCCTCATGGACAACCGGCGAAGCAGCGAGCAAGCGCCTCTGGGGTCAGCCACCCACACCGCTCATTCCGTTGCGGGGAATCCAGTGATAGGCCGTGTATCGTCAGCTTCGGGAGTTCGCCCATCGCCACGAAACCGCCACGGAATGTGTCCTCGGAGAAGTCTCACCAGGACTCGGCCTCTTCGACTCAGCCCCCGGCGGCAGTCGTCTCGCGCGCTCCCGCCGAGAAGAACACCGTCCGGGCCTCGGTGCCGCGCCTCGTGCCTCGCGGAACGCCGCTCGAGCAGAACCACTTCATCACCCAGGGCTACACCCGCTTCGCGCGGACGCTGCAAGCCCTGGTGGACCCAGACTTCCATCCGGAGCACGGCAGCCGGGCACGCCCGGGCTGGTTCACGTTCGCCATCCACGCCTCACACGAGGCGGGCAAGGGCATGCTCGGCGCGTCCATCGCCCGGCGCATCATCGACATGGCGCAGGGCGAGCTGCTGTCCAGCTCAGCGCAGGTGTACGACCGCGTGGGGCTGCACGGCAGCATGAGACAGGACGCGGAGACACTCTCCGGCGCGCTGGACGTGCAAGGGCTGCCACGTGAGGCGTCCGCCGCGCTCGGGGTGCTCTTGGGCGCGTTGAACCTGGAGCCGCTCGGAGACCCGCGCACGCTCGTGTCCACCGCGCATCGCTTCGCGCGACTCTTCTTCCAGGCACCGGGAATCCTCCCCCTCGACAAGGCGGAGGCGCTCACGCTCACCCTGGAGCGGATGCTCAACGCGGGCAACATCGCCATCTTCACGGACATCGGCAACGCGGCGGAGCAGTACCTCGCCTGGCGCCCCACCACGAGCGCCGTCACTCCGGAGCGCGTGCTCCAAGAGTTCACGTTGCCCGGGGCCAGCCCCGCGGAGTCCCGGCAGGCCTTCAGTGCGCTCCTCGACCGCGCACACCAGAACCCCGCGCCGTCCGACTTCGGTCGCATCTTCCCGGGCATGTCCAGCATGAGCCTGGTCGTGACAGCCTTCGCGCTCCTGGAGCGCGCCCGCCAGTGCCCAGGCCCCGACGCGCGAGACACCCTCATCACCGTGGCCAACAACTGCTTCGCCTGGCGCGAGCAGGTGGACGCGGTGCAGCCCGCCTTCACGCCCCCTTCGCTGCTGCCAGGGGAAGTCTCTCGTCCCGACCTCGCCCTGGTGATGACACCGTTGATGCGTCTGGGATTGGGCTCGGTGCTGTGGAAGTTCTCTGACTACGCGGCCACGCAGCAGGACAGGGACTACAACCCGCTCACGTCGAAGCCCACCGAATACAACTGGGCCCTGTTCCCCGACCGGTGGCCCGCGCTCCTCACCGCCTTCGAGCTGGGCTACCAGAACCCCGACGCCCTCTGGAAGCTGCCTCCGCCGCTCATCCGTCTGTCGCAGACGCCGAGCTGAGACCGTCGCGCGTCACGGCACCGCGACGACGGCGCGAGGCTTGGGCACGAGGAAGAACAGCCGCCCCTTCTGCTTCATCATGCCGGCGGCGAGCTCGGCCTCGGGGCCTCGGCCCCAGAAGACATCCACGCGCCCCGCGCCCCGGATGGCGCCTCCGGTGTCCTGGTTGAACATGAACCGGGCCAGCGGCTTCCACTGCACGGAGCCGTCCGCCATCTTCACGGGGTGGTCCGTCTGGATGAAGGCCAGTCCCCCCTTGGGGAACAGCCGCGCGTCCGTGGCGATGGAGCGCCCCGGTGTCACCTCGCGACCCAGGGAGCCCACGGCCGCGCCCGGCAGGAAGCGGAAGAAGACATAGGACTCGTTGTGGTCGAGCACTCGGTCCCGCTGCGTCGGGTTCGCCGCCAGCCACGCTCGCAGCGCCTGCATGGACATCTGCTCCTTCGGGATGGCGCCTTCCTGGATGAGCAACGAGCCGATGCTGCGATACGGCCGCCCGTTCGACGCGGCATACCCCACGCGCCGCTCCGTGCCGTCCACCAGCCGAAGCGTGCCGCTGCCCTGCACCTCCATGAAGAACAGCGCCACCGGGTCTCTCACCCACGCGAGCTCCAGCTTGCGCTGGCCCAGCTTGCCGCCGCGAATCGCCGACCGGTTCCAGTACGGCACCAGCCTCTTGCCCTCGAGCCGCCCGAAGACCTTCTCCGAGGCGAAGCGCTCCGCGAAGGGCTCCAGCGGAACCTCGATGAGGTCATCCGGCGCGGAGAGCACGGGGATGGAGTACTCCTCGCTCCGCGTCATGCTCCCATCGAGCACGGGCTCGTAGTAGCCCGTGAAGAGCACGGTGCCATCCTCACCTCCGGCGGACTCGAGCAAGTCGAACTCCGCGAGCACCGCCGTCGACACGTCTTGAGAGGACAGGCCATCGGTGAGTCGGTCCCGCAGTCGCTCGAGCGCGGCCACCAGCTCGCCCGCCGTCACCTCGCGAGGCCCGTAGACGAACCGGTGGTCCACCGGGCGGGTCCTCAGCCAGATGAGGCTCTCCCCGAGCGCCACCCGCAGCGACGCCACGCCTCCATCATCCACCAGCTTCGCGGTGTCCTGGAGCGCGACCAGTGCGTCCTGGGGCCGTGTCACCGCGGGCCGAGGAACCCGCGCGCAGGACGCACCGACAAGGAGCAGACACACCAGCCAGAGGCGTCGAGCGGACCAGGAGCGCATGACGTCCTAACTACTCCAGGCGGAGTCCCCGCGACACTTCCGCGCCCGACGGCACCACGGCCCCCAGATGCTCTCAGCCACGCACCGAAGTGCCAGGGCGTTCCGCCTCGAGCTGCAATCCGCTGGAGGAGCACCCGCGAAACGTCCACGCTCGACACGGCCCTCAAATGCTCTCAGCCACGCACCGCAAGCTCAGGGCGTTGGTGCCCCCGCCCGGCCTTCCGCGTCCCGCGCATCCACCACCACCTGTCCTCCCTTCATCACGAAGCGCACCTGTCGCAGCGCCGCGACGTCCTTCAGCGGATTCCCACCCACCGCCACCAGGTCCGCGAACTTCCCCACCTCCAACGTGCCCACCCTGTCCTGCATGCGAAGCAACTCCGCCGCGTTCGCCGTGGCCGCGCGAAGGACCTCCACCGGAGGCAGCCCCGCCTCGGCATACGCGCTGAGATAGCGCACCGTGGCCTCGCCACGCGTCCGGCCAGCCACTTCGACATAGACATCCGAGCCCGCCGCCACCCTCACCCCCGCGGCCACCGCCTTCCGCAGGCGCTCGTGTCCCTTCGTCACGAACTTCTGACACCGCGCCTTCATCGCGACCCGGGTCTCCTCGTCGCGCGCATCCGAGCCGAAGGTGTCGCACTCGCTCAACGGGCCATCGGTCGGCACCAGGAAGATGCGCTTGCGCGCCATCGGCGCCAGCACATCGTCGGGCAGCGAATACGCATGCTCGATGGAGTCCACCCCCGCCTCCACCGCCGAACGAATGCTCTCATCCCGGGTCGTGTGCGCCGCGACCGCGCGATTCCCTCGGTGGGCCTCCTCGACGATGGCCTTCAGCTCCTCCGTGGAGAGGACATTGTGCCCGTTGTCGACGATGACCTTGATGCAGTCCGCCCCGTCGTACACCGCCTGCCGGACGGCGCGCCGAGCCTCCTCCGCGCCCGTCACCGTGACGTACTCCTGCTCGATGAGCCCCTGCACCGCCGCCCCCTGGAGCCTCTGGAACTGGCCTCCCACGGGCGCGAGCGCCCGGGTACTCGCGGAGATGCGAGGCCCCACCACCCAGCCCCGCTGGATGGCATCGCGCAACGCCACATCCCCATTCACCCCGGAGTTGCCCAGGTCCCGCACCGTGGTGACACCGGACTCCAACACCTCACGCCCCAGCTTCGCCCCCAACAGCGCCCGCTCCGCCGTGCTCCTGCGCGCGACGTAGAGCTCCAAGCTCAACGACTCGCCCCCCTGCCCCGTCGCGAGGTTCGTCAGCAGGTGCGAATGGGCGTCGATGAGCCCCGGCAACAACGTGACATCCCCCAGGTCGAGCACACGCGTGCCCTTCGGAATGGACAGACTCGGGCCCACCGCCTGGATGCGTTGCCCTTGAACCAGCACCACCGCATCCGTCAGGGGCTTCGCGCTCCGGCCATCGAACAGCCGCGCCGCGCGCACCGCCAACAACACGGGCTCCGCGGCGTGACTCCCGAGAGGAAGCAGCAGGCCCCAGAGCCACAGGACCGCCGAGCACCTCCGCCATGAACACCAGGACCCCAGGGCCATTCGCGCACTCCCGAACCACGAGGAGCCCGAACGCTTCACCGCACCACTCCGCGAAGGCAAGCCTGGGAACCACCCACCGCCGCCGGTGCACGAGATGCTTGTCTTTCGACAGGCACCTCGCACAAGCCCCGCATCACCCGTAGGGGTTGTAGAACTTCGCGAACGTCGCGCGAGCGAAGTCCCCGAACGTCATCCCCGGCTTGAACGCACCCACGCGCAGCTCCTCCGCGTTCGTGCCCTCGGGGGGACGCAGGTGCTCCTCGTTGTCCGGCTGCATGAAGACGGCGAACGTGGAGCGGGAGATGTTGCGGCTCGCCGGGTGCGCCAGCGCCTGCACCGCGTGCGGCGTCGAGCGCAGCAGGCCGCCCGTGACAATCTGCGCGCTCTCGCCAATCTGGAACGCCAGACAGTCCTTCGGGATGACGACCTTGCGCTCCTCGCCGCCGCGCGTGCGCACGTACAGCCCCGCCTCCGGGTCCGGCACCGGGATGTCCTGCCGAGCCGGCTCCGCCGCCCCCAGCTCCGCGTCGAAGTACATCGCCGGGCACAGCGCCGTCAGCGAGCCGTGGTCACTGTGCCAGCCACACCACGAATCCCGGGTGCGCGGCGTCGCGTCCTCGTTGATGGCGAAGTAGTAGAGCAGCCGCGCCTTGCACGCACGCGACTCGCGGATGGTCCGCTCCAGCTGCGCATCCGGCGACAGCCTGTCTCCCATCCGAGCCTTCACGTACCGGTCGCACTGCGACGCCACCAGCAACCCCACCTCCACCATCTTCCGCCCCAGGGCCTGGAAGGCCGGGCGCAGCGCCGGGAAGTCCGCGTCCGGCCACACGTTGGGGAGGTAGTTCTCCGGGTACTTCTCCACCAGCGCCGCGTCCACCTGGGGCGCGTCGTACTGGGGATTGTTGTAGTAGGAGCCCTTGAACTCGTCGAACTGGCCCGGCTTCAGCACTTCCTTGCCGTGGCTCCAGCCAAACGAATAGCTGCTGCGAGCGTGGACGTAGCGGTCCTTCACCTCGTTGGGCAGCGCGGCGAACCGGAAGCCCAGCGGCAACAGCCCCTGCCGCAGCTCCACGAGCCCCGGGATGCCCCGCACCACCAGCAGGCCGATGCCGTCATAGCCATACGCGCGCTCGATGTCCGCGGACAGGTCCGCTCCATCCACCAGCTTCGCGTAATCGAGAACCACCACTCCGTCCTTCGCTCCAGCCACGTCGCTGCTCATCCCGAACGCCTCGTCTCTGCCCCGCGCCTTCCCACTCCAGGGCCATCGCGGAGGCCCCCAGCATAGCCGACTCCCGACACACCATGACGCCGTCGACACGTCGGGCGACACGTCGCACGAGGGCCGGGTCCCCACCGCCCACAGGGCGTCCCCCGAGACACCCAAGCAAGCATCCCCAGGCATGACCGATGCAACCGGGTGGTGCATCCCATCCCTCTCACGCAAGAAAGGAAGCACCATGGCGCTCACCACCGCGCAGCTGGGCATCACCCTCTCGGCCATCTCCTATCTGGGGCAGTTCGACACGAACTCCGGCCGCTACACCTTGATGAACAACGCCCTGGCCGCCACCACCACGGGCGGCTGGCAAATCGCCTGGGGCCCGGCGACGCAGGGCGAGGACCTGGTCTACGTCGCCGCCAACACCCAGGGCCAATACGCCGTCGTCGTGCGCGGCACGCTGTTCGACCGCATCGAGGACCTCCTCCAGGACAAGAACATCAACCCCCAGGAGGCCCTGCCTTTCAGCGCCCCCTCGTTCCCCTCCGACGCGGCCATCTCCAAGGGTGACGTGGAGGTCTGGACGAACGTCTCCAACATGTCCTCGTCCGTGGGGCCCGGCAGCGGAGCGCTCCTGCCCTTCCTCCAGGCGCTCCCGTCCGGGACGTCGCTGCTCGTCACCGGGCACAGCCTCGGCGGACAGGTGGCCACCGTGCTCGCGGTGTGGTTCCAGGCCGCGCTGACGAACGTGTCCGTGCAGCCCGTCACCTTCGCCGCGCCCACCGCGGGCAACCCCGCGTTCGCCACGGCCTACGACTCCACCTTCACCACGGCGGAGCGCTACTACAACTCCCTCGACGTGGTGCCTCGCGCGTGGACGCAGGACGGGCTGACCTCCATCCTGTCCCTCTACCCCGGCGGCCCGCAGTGCGGCCCCTTGTGCAAGGCGGCCGTCGATGGCGCGCTGAAGACGCTCGAGAAGAACCAGCTCGTCTACCAGCAGCCCGCCGCCGCGACGGAGCTGACCGGAGCGCTCTACCCCGAGAAGGGGCTCCTCGCCTTCGAGGACGAGGTCAACGACCAGCACCGCGCGCTCTACTACATGTCCCTGCTGGGCATCCCGCTCACGACCATCCAGTTGCTCAACAAGTCCTGGGCGCCGCCCCCGAGCCAGTCCCTGCGCTCGGTCGGGTGAGCCTCGGGCTCACTGGGACGGGTACGAGCCCTTCGTCTCCTCTCGACGTGCCCGCTCCGCGTCTTCCCGGGCCGCCTCCGCGCGGCTCAACGCATCCCGCTCGAGGCGGACCCGCTCCGTCTCTTTCGGAGCGTCCTCCACGAGCACGGGCGCGAGCTGCTCGAGGGTGCGCTTCAGCGAGGGAAACGCGACCCGGTCCTTGTCGACGAGGACCTGCCAGGGCTCCGACGGGGACTCCCGCACCAGGTCGAAGACGACGTCCTGCGTGCGCCGCTCCTCGGGCACCTTCACGCTGACGAAGTCGAGCCGCTCCGCGCCACACGGCCAGACACGCACCGACGACGAGGAGCCGTGACGCCCGCCTCGCACTCCATACTCCACCCGGCAGGCCGGAATGGGGCGCAGCCGAGCCTGAAGCTCCGCGAGGTCCTGGAGAGCGCCCACGTCCGTGCTCCCCGAAGAATCCCCTCGGAGCTGGCTGTACCCGATGACCGCCGCGGGAACCACCAGCGCCATGCCCAGGCCGATGAACAACGGCCAGGGGGCTCTGTTCGCGAGGGGAGGCTCGGGAGAGGTGTTCATCATCGTGAGCACCTCTCTTAGAACGCCTCGAGCCCGCGCGAAAACCCTCACCCCGCCTAGATGAAGTAGTCGGGGAACAGCTCCGCGCCGGGCACGGACTGATACTTGTCGAAGTCCGTGACGCCGTCGGCGCGCAGCACGTCCTCGTCGATGCAGAAGTGGCCCGTGAAGCTCCTGCTGGGCTTGGTGAGGATGGCGTGCGCGGCGTCCGCCATGATTTCAGGCTGCCGGCTGCCGCGAATCGTCTCGTCGCCGCCCAGCAGGTTCTGCACGGCCGCCGTCGCGATGACGGTGCGCGGCCACAGCGCGTTGACCGCGATGCCCTCCGAGCGGAACTCCTCCGCCATGCCCAGCACGCACATGCTCATGCCGTACTTCGCCATGGTGTAGGCCACGTGCGGACCGAACCAGCGCGCCTCCATGTTCAGCGGCGGCGAGTTGTTGAGGATGTGCGGGTTGCTCGACTTCTTGAGGTACGGCAGACACGCCTGCGAACAGGCGAAGGTGCCGCGCGTGTTGATGCCATGCATCAAGTCATAGCGCTTCATCGGCGTGTCTTCGGTGCCGGTGAGGCTGATGGCGCTCGCGTTGTTCACCAGGATGTCGATGCCGCCAAACTTCGCCACCGCCTGCGCCACCGCGGCGGCAATCTGGTCCTCGTACCGGATGTCCACCATGACGGGGAGCGCCTTGCCCCCCGCCTTCTCGATGTCCTCCGCGGCCGTGTAGATGGTGCCCGGCAGCTTGGGGTGCGGCTCCGTCGTCTTCGCCGCGATGACGATGTTCGCGCCGTCGCGCGCCGCGCGGAGGGCAATCGCCAGACCGATTCCTCGGCTGGCCCCGGTGATGAAAAGCGTCTTCCCCTTGAGTGTCGTCATGCCGCGCGTCTCCGTGGGTGGTGCCACATCCGTCTGCTCCAGATGCCCCGGGTATAGCGAGTCTTGGCCCTCGGGTCAGCGGCGCCGGACCCGCTCCAGCTCCTCCACCAGCAGCTCCGACACCTTCCGCACGCGGGGGATGTCCAGCGCCGACTTCGCGCACATGAGGTGGAGCGTCTGCTTCCCATGCGCCCCCAGGTCCACGTCCAGCGGTACCAGGCCCCGCTCTCGCTGCGTGCTGAAGCGGTGGGGGAAGTTCCCCAGCACCATCGCCCCCACGCCCGCCTCCACCGCCGCCACCATCACCAGGAAGTTGTCCGTGGTGAAGACCGGCGTGAAGCCCGGGATGAGGGCCGCGAGCTGGGGGTTGGGCGGCACCGACTCATAGGGAGGGGCCCACGCCACCCAGGGAAGCTGCTGGAGCGTGGGCCTCTTCGGCAGCTTCGCCTTGAGCGCCTTCGAGACGAACACCGCGTTCTCCAGCTCCAGCGTGTGGACACACGTGAGGTCCGCGTTCTTCGTCGCGACGCTCCGCAGCGCCAGGTCCGCCTCGCCCCGCCCCAGGTCCGCGTACTGGATGGTGGACTGCACCTCCAGCCGCAGTCCCGGGTACTTGCCCGACACGTGTCCCGCGAAGGGCGCCAGGAAGTCGAAGCTGAAGAAGGGGCTCGCCGTCACGCGTACCAGGCCCTTGGGGGTGGAGTCGCGCGACTCGGCCGCGCGCTGGAACTCGCCGGCCCACTCCGCCATCTTCCGCGCGGGCTGGAGCAGCCGCTCTCCCGCCGCCGTCAGCGCCGCGCCCTCCACGCTCCGGCGGAACAGCTTCGCCCCCACCTGGTACTCCAGCGCCGCCAGCTTCCGGCTCACCGTGGGCTGGCCGATGCGCAGCCGCGTCGCCGCCGCGCTGAAGCTGCCCGTCTCCGCGATGGCCAGGAACAGCCGCGCGTCATCCCAAGAGATATTCATGGATGCATGGCTCCATACCAAAATGGCCATTTCCCATGCACCTGGGCATCGCTACCTTGGCACCCATGAAGAACGCCAAGCGCCTCTTTCTCGCGGTCCTCGCCCTCGTCGCCCTCCCCGCCGCCGTCCTCGGTGTCGTCGGGGTCGAGCTCTCCTCGCACCCCCACCAGCCGTCCGCGCTCGGCGCCCCCAAGCCCCTGACGAACGACCTGCTCGCCACGCTGGGCGAGCCCGGCCCCGTGGAGCTGGAGACCATCAACTCCGCGGACTGGGCCGTGGAGCGCGGCGGCCTCATCAACCTGGACCACCCCACCGCGAAGGCCGCGGGCCTGACAGCGGAGGACGAGCCCATCCAGGTCTTCTTCCACGCCCTGCGCCACCCGACGAAGGGGCTCTTCATCGTCGACACCGGCGTCGAGTCCGCGCTGCGCACCGCCCCGGAGAAGGCGGCCGTGCACGGCATCGTCTCCAGCGCCTTGAAGCTGGAGGAGACCCTGAAGGTGCGTGAGCCCTTGGGCGAGTGGCTCGCGAAGCAGTCCCAGCCCCTGGCCGGCGTGTTCCTCACGCACCTGCACATGGACCACATCCTCGGCATGCGCGATGTGCCGGCCGGGACCCCTGTCTACTCAGGCCCTGGGGAGACGTCGCCCCGCGCGTTCCTCAACGTGCTCGTCAAGCCCGTCACGGACCGCTCCCTCGAGGGCAAGGCCCCCCTCTCCGAGTGGCCCTACCGCCCGGAGACGAGCGGCCCCTTCGAGGCCGCGGTGGACATCTTCGGCGACGGCACCGTGTGGGCCCTCTCGGTGCCGGGGCACACGCCGGGCAGCACCGCGTACCTGGTGCGCTCCACGAAGGGCCCCGTGCTGCTGATGGGAGATGCGAGCCACACGCGCTGGGGCTGGGAGCACGACGTGGAGCCCGGCACCTTCACCGCGGACGCCCCCCGAGGCATCGAGAGCTTCAAGAAGCTGCGCGCCTTCGCCCAGGCGCACCCCGAAGTCGAGGTGCGCATGGGCCACCAGCACTGAATGCCTACGGCACGTCCAGCGCGTGCTGCTTGAAGAAGTCCCACATGAGCGTGGTGGCATCCGGGCCGGAGGGGTCCGCGAAGGGATAGCGCGAGTCACCGCCGGGCCACGCGTGGTCCATCCCGTGAATCTCGTACTTGCGCGCCACCAGCTCGCCCCCGCGGACGTAGTCCTTCACGGTGTAGCTGCGTCCACCCGGCACCGTGAAGGAGCGGGTGCTCGTGGGCGTCCCGGGGATGCTGTCGTTGGCCACCCCGTCGTCGCCGTAGTCGCTCGTCTGGAGGAACTGCTTCACCGCCTGCTCCCCGTTGAGCGGATTCACCACGCTGTCCTCGGTGCCGTGCATGACGAGCACTGGCACCGTGCGGCGCGGACGCCCCGAGCACACCCACGCGTCCTTGCCCCGGTCATCGGGCGAGTAGATGCTGCCGAAGAGCATGGAGAACGCCGTGCCGGACACCGTGGTCGCGGCCTTGTACATGGCCCCCGCGCCCACCATGCCGGCGGCGAACACGTCCGAGTAGCACGCCATCAGCGTGCCGGTGAGCACCCCGCCCGCGGACACGCCCCCCACGTACACGCGCCGCGAGTCCACCGCGTAGCGCTGCTTCACCAGGTCCACCATGCCCACGATGAGCGATGGCTCCCCCGTGCCCCGCTCCTGGTTCATGCCCAGCATGAAGTTCCAGCACTGCGTCGCGTTCGCGAAGGTGGCCTGGTTCGGATAGAGGACCAGGAAGCCCTCCGCGTCCGCCTTCTCGTTGAGGCGAGTCAGCCCCGCGAACTGGTCCGGGTTCTGGAGGCAGCCGTGAAGCGCCACCAGCAGGGGTCGCGGTGTCATGGAGTCGTAGCCCGTGGGCACCCAGACCTGGAACCCGCGCACCCCCCATGCACCCACATGGTTGCCATGGACCCATTCGCCGGCATAGGCGGGAGTCCCCGTGGAGAGCGCCAGCAGCCCCGCCAGAAGACACAACGCCCTCGAGAGCACGACACCTCGTCGCTTCATCGACATCGTTCAGCCTCCTCGGTTTTGGAGCTCGGGTCCGCGCGGCCGCTCAGGCGCCCAGCGCGCTGTCCTGGGCCGACCCCGCGTCGACCGTGCGGAGGAAGTCCTCCACGGCGTCGGTGAGCGGCCCTGGCTGGTCCAGCGGCGCGGCATGGCCGGAGTCCGTCAGGACATGGAGGCGCGCGTGGGGGAGCAGGTCGACATAGGCCTGCTTCGCGGAGAGCGGCGTGTAGTCGCGCTCGGAATGGACCGCCAGCACCGGGCAGCGGATGTCGGGCAGCCGCGCCATGACGCTCCACCCCAGCAGCCCCAGCGTCGCGCGCCGGTACGCATCCGGGTCATTGGCGGAGATGCCCGTGAGGACCCGCTCGCGCAGCGCGGCCTGCTCCGGCTTGGGGAACAGCCTGGGCGCCAGCATCTTCGCCAGCCCCTTCGGCCCCAGCAGGCGCAGCAGCACCCGGCGAACGGTGAACTCGAACTTCCGCTTCAGCGTCCTCGCGACCACTTCCGGGCCGCTGTTGACGATGACCAGGCTGCGCACCAGGTCCGGCCGGTCCAGGGCGAGCTGGAACCCCATCATCCCACCCATCGACAGCCCGACGACGTGCACCCGTGTCAGCCCCAGGGCGTCACACAGGCCCGCGATGTCCCGGGCAAAGAGGGGAACCCCGTAAGCGCCTGGCGGCTTGCTGCTCCGGCCGTGTCCCCGCGCGTCCGGAACAATCAGTCGGTAACCGTTTGCCAGCCTCGGGATTACCCACTCCCAGTCGCCCCCGGAGGAACCAAGCCCGTGAAGCAGCAACACCGGAATGCCCTGACCCGCCTCTTCGTAGTGAAGGGAGACCCCGTCGAGCTGAAGTGTGGACATTCTCGGACTCCCGGTACGGAAGTGGATGTCAGCAACCTAGTAGAACGAACGCTCGTTCAGCAAGAACCCACATGAGCCCATCCAACCGATCCCGGCTCCGCGCCCACCCAGCGAGCCTCCCGCCCTCTACTTCCTCGGACGGTACCCGGCGCCGAATCCTGGAGACCGCCCTCCAGCTGTTCGCGAGCCGCGGCTACCACGACACCTCCATCCGGGACCTGGCCAAGGTGCTGGAATTGCAGCCCAGCGCCCTCTACGCGCACTTCGCCTCCAAGGAGCACGTGCTCGCGGAGCTGGTGCGCATCGGCCATGAGGCCCACCACGAAGCGCTCCAGGCGGCGCTGAAGGACGCGGAGCCGGAGCCTCGGCAGCAGGTCCGGGCGCTGGTGCGCGCCCACACCCGCACCCACGCCACCCACCCGCAGCTCGCGGTGGTGGTGAACGAGGAGCTGTACGCCCTGACGCCGGAGCTGGCCGCGCCGGCCATCGCCCTGCGGGACAAGTCCACCGAGCTGCTGGCGGAGGTCATCGAGCGGGGCATGGCCCAGAAGTGCTTCGCCCCCCCGCACCCGCGCGTCACCGCCGCCGCCATCTCCGCGATGGGGGTGAGGCTGCCCTACTGGTACGACCAGGGCAGCACGCTCGACGTGGACACCCTCGCGGAGGCCCACGCGGAGCTGGCGCTGCGGATGTTGTGCGGGGACCTGGCGCGCTGAGGGCTCATGGGCTGGAGGCGGGGGGACTCGGGTCCTCCGCCTCCCGCTTCAGCTCCTCCAGCGAGGGGAGCCGCCACTTCTCGCGCTCCGCGTCCGTCGTCTTCGGGTCCACCGGGTAGAGCCGCCACTGCCCCTCCACCTGGTGGCGCTGGGTGCCGAAGCGCTGGGGCTTTCCTCGCGCCTTCAGCTCGCGGTCCTCGGCCGTGGCGGCGAGCATGGGGGCATCCAGGTCCTCGTCATCCATCGCCATCGCCCGGGCCGCCAGCTCGCGCGCCTTCCTCGCGTCCTCGACGCTGTTGCCCAGCAAGAAGACATGGGTGGCCAGGAGGTAGTCCGTGGCGCTGGGGGATTTCCCCTTCCCGGGCTCCAGCATCCGGAGCACCTCCGCGCGGCGCTTCTCGGAGCGGGGGACGACCTGGGCCTCGTCGATGGGCAGTCCCTCCTCCGCGCCATACCAGTCGTTCTGCTCCTCCAGCATGAGGTCCACGAGCTTGGGATTTCCGCCCGTGAGGACCCACGGGTGCTTCAAGTTGAAGCGCACCTGCTCGAGCTTCGCCCGCCACGAGGGGGACGGCCGCAGGATGGCGAGGTCCGGGTCCCGCTGCATGTGGAACCAGTCATCGTGCTTGAGGTCGCCCGCCCAGCGGAGCATGGAGAAGGCCGCGTCCGTGTCCTTCCCCAAGGCATGACAGCAGGCGGCGTTGTACGCGTCCTGTCCTTGCTCCGGAGACTCCACTCGGGAGGCTTCTTCGTAGAGGCGCCCGCAGTCCGCGTACCGCCGGGCCTTGTAGGCCGCTTCCGCCCGCGCACGAAGCTCCGCCGCGCTCGCCTCGGTGGCGACCTTCTTGCGCCGGTACATCTCCTCCACCGCGGGCCGTGACGCGGTGAGGGCCCCGACATGGAAGACGCCGTGAAAGCCCTCCGCGTCGGGTGAGGCCTCGAGCCGCACAAAGGGACTCGCCCCCCGACCTGTTCCCGGAATCAAGTGCACCTCGCAGACGTCCGCCTCGAGGCACCCCCAGAAGGACCCTCCCGTATGGCTGAGGCGCAGCGCCGTCATGGGCCGCTTCGCCTGGGCGAGGTGCCAGCCCATGGAGCGGAACTCCGCGTCCGTGGGCAGGCCCTTCGCCGTCCGGGCGAAGACGCGGTTGGAGAGCAGCAACGTCAGCGCGCCAGGGCTCGCATCCACGACGGCCTGGACCTTCCGGGCCTGCGTGGACATCCGCTCCGCGGAGGGCGTGTCGAGCGTGTTGTAGGCGAAGACCTCGAGCGGCGCCTTCGAGCGGCGCAGCTCGCGCAGGCGACGCAGCAGCTGATACATCGCCTCGCTGGCCGCGCCCTTCCAGTAGCGAGTCGTGCTCCCCCAGAACCATCCACGGGGCATGGCCGCGGGGCCATCCGGGACGTCCCCCGCGGCCAGGAAGTCCTCCAGGTCGCGCTGGTCCTCCATCGGGAGGAGGAGCCCCACGCGAACCGGCACCCCCTGGGCGAGGGCTTGACAGACGACCTCGCCCAGGAAGCGGGGCGACTGCGCGGTGCCGGACAGCTCCGCGAACACCACCAGGGAGTCAGGCTTGAGCAGGGCCTCGACGCCCGGAGCCATCGCGCCACAGGCCCCCTTCTTCGCCGCGCCCGGAGCAGGAGCCCCGGCCGACACGGAAGGCACACCCCACAGCAGGAGGAAGCCCCAGACGGCGAGACTCGCGACGCGAAGACCCCGGGAATGACTCATGTCCCTGTCATACGAAGCCACGCGAGACTTGTCGCAGGGCGGGCTCGACACACGAGGCCCCGGAGGGCGCGTCGAGCGCGGGGACTTCAGTCCAACAGGTGCGGATTGCGGACGATGAGCAGCCCCGCCTGCACCGTGGCCACGTAGTCGTTGAGGTGGCCACCGGCGATGAGCGCCGACACATCGCGGCTGCCGCCCTCGACCAGGGCCAGGTCCACCTTCTTCTCGCCCTGGTTGTAGGCCGCGAGCGCCAGGCGCCAGTCGTCATAGCGTCCGTGCAGCTCCGACAGCAGGCTCGCCGCGGCCCGCGTCTCGAGCTCCACGTCCAGCCGGTCGTCCTTCGCCGCGCTCACCTCCAGCCCGAAGCGGCGCGCCGTCTCCGGGATGAACATCCACACGCCCGCGCCGCGCATGCCCGGCGCCAGCGACGGACGGCCATCCGTCTCCGGCATGTTCGTCACCGCGGACTCCACCACCGCCACCGCCAGCAGGCCCTCCGGCAGCCCCTTCGCGCGCAGCCCCGCCAGCAGCGCGGCGCGGTGGGCGCCCAGGTTCGCCAGCGCCCGCTTCATGAAGGTGCGCCCCTTGTCGGTGCCCACCAAGCGGTTGAGGTGCTCCACCACCTTCGCGTCCACCACGACGGGGAGGTCACCTGGCGGCTGGCTCTTCTGCGCGAGCGCCTGGGCCTCGGCCTGCGTCATCGCGCGGCCCTTCGTCACGCCCTGCGCGAGCACGGCCACGGGGAGGAGGAACAAGGCCAGCGCGCCCAGGAGGGCGGGGACGGCATGCACACGACGGGGGCACGGCTGAAACAACATGTGGATTCTCCTCTGCGTGGGATGGGACATGCCGGTCGCCCCGGCGGGCACGGGCGGAGCGCCCGGAACTCGGAGCGCCGCCTGGAGCAGACAGCGCGCGTAGGCCTGGGCTTGCACCCGGCCGCTCGACACCAGCACCTCGTCACAGGCGAGCTCCTGCAACGAGGACAGCCACCGCGACAACCCATGCGCCGCCGGATGCCAGAAGAAGGCGCCCGTGAAGACGAGCCGCGCCAGCGCCAGGTGCGTGTCTCGCTGACGGTGATGCTGGAGCTCATGCAACACGGTGAGCCGAAGCGCCTCCGCGTCCTCGAGCAACGCGGGAGGAATCACCACCCACGCGGAGGGACGCGCGCCCCCGCGCGGAAACCACGCGGAGAACGCGGGAGTGCCCTCTTCTCCCAGCACCACCGCGACACGCCCCACGCCGCGCACGCGAGGCAGGGCCTCCAGCCGACGCAGCAGCCGTGCATGCCCCACCAGCGCCCGCCCGATGAAGAGCCCCGCGCCCACGAGCCAGCCCAGCCCCAGCACCGTCCACACCCGCGAGGACACCGGCGCGTCCCCCCGAGGCGCGGGCGCCGGAACACCTCCACTCGCCGTCCACACCGCGGCGGGGAATTGCTCCGCGCGGCGCGCCACCGAGCGCTCGAAGGTGAAGAGCGGCCCCGCGGGAGAGAGCGCCCGCGCGCCCATCACCAGGAGCGGCAGCGCGAGCACCAGCACCAACACCCCGCGCCCCACGCGCAAGGACTGCCTCGCCGCGAGCGGAAGGCCCACCCGCGACAGCAGCACCACCGCGCCCCACGCGAGGCCCAGCGCCACCGGCAACACCAACGCCACGCCCAGGTACAGCGACCCGAGCCCGCTCATGGCTTGCCCGCCTTGCCCTTGAGCAGCTTGCGAATCTGCTCCACCTCATCCGGAGCCAGCGGCACCGCCTCCACCAGCCGCGCCACCAGCGCGGAGGGCGTCCCGTCGAACACGGTGTCCATCAAGTGGCGCAGGCTCTGCGCCTCATACGTCTCGCGCGGCAGCGTGGCCGAGTACAGGTGTCCGCGCCCCTGCTTGCGGCTCACCAGCACGCCCTTCTGCTCCAGGATGCGCAGCACCGTGGAGACAGACGTGTAGGCCAGCTCACGCTCCGGCGGCAGCGCGGCCAGGACATCCGCCACGCTCACTTCGCCTTGCTTCCACACGATGTGCATCAACTCGAGCTCCACCGGCGTGAGCGGCCGGGGAGCCTCGAGCTCGGGTTGTCTGGCCATGAGTGTCCTCAGTGGCCAGCAAACTACTAAGACCTTAGTTGCTCGTCAACTAAACCTTTAGTTCGTGGGACACCCAGGGGCCATCACACCCCTCGGGATTCCACGAGCCCGCCGGGTGCGGGCCCCACGCGCCTTGAATCACACCCCCAGCGCGTCGCGCAGCTCCGGCAGCCGCTCCGCCTTCACCGCGCCGAACACGAAGCGGTCCGGCCGCAGCACCACCACATCGGAGTCATGCCGCGACAACCACGCACCCAGCTTCCCGGTGATGTCCTCCACCGTGGGGACCTGGCCCGCATCCTCGCCCGCCGCGCGCACCGCGAGCAGCCGGCCACCCAGCGACTCCGCCAGCCCCTGCGCCGCGGCCACCTGCGCCGCCGGAGCATCCGCCCGGCACAACACCGCGAACTCGTTGCCCATGGCCTCGTCCAGCAGCACCTCTTCCCCGGACGCCAGCCGCACCTTGGGCTGGATGAAGTAGGAGCCCTGCGCCGACTTGGAGTCCTTGGGCCCACCTCCCAGGTAATAGCCGCTCGCGTGCGCGGGGGGCTGCTTGAACTCGAAGCCCTGGATGAAGCGGCGCACCCGCGGAATCTTCTGCACCGTGCGCATCATCCAGTCCCGCGCCATGGCCACGTAGCGGTTGCGCGCGAGGAAGAGGTGGCCGAAGTTGACGCACAACTTCTGCACCGCCTCCACGTGGGGACGCCGCTCCTGCTCGTAGGTGTCCAGCAGCGAGTCGTGCGCCAGCCCCTTCACCACCCGCTGAATCTTCCACGCCAGGTTGGAGGCATCGCGCATGCCCGACACCAGCCCCTGTCCCATGAAGGGAGGCATGGTGTGTGCCGCGTCCCCCAGGAGGAAGACATTGCCGTCCCGCCACTTCGCCGCGTTGAGGCAGTGGAACGTGTAGACCTGCGCGCGCTGGACATTCACACGCTCGGGGTCGATGTAGGGCGCCAGGAGCCGCTTGATGGTCTCCGGCTGCTCCATCTCCTCGCGCGTCTCGCCGGGCATCAGCATGAACTCCCAGCGGAACTGCCCCGCCGCGCCCGTCGCCACGAAGGCGGGGCGGTTCGGGTCGCACACGAAGCGGCACAGCTCCGGCGCCCCTCCCTCCACAATGCCCGACACCGCCAGCCACGGCTCCCCGTAGGCCCGGCCCGACATCTTGATGCCCATCACCTTGCGCACCGAGCTGCGCGCGCCATCACACGCCAGCAGGTAGCGGCCGCGCACCGTGACGGTGGCCCCCGTCTCCTTCAGCCGGTAGCGCACCATCACCCCGGTGGCGTCCTGCATCACCCCCTCCACGCACGCTCCCAGCTGGAGCTTCACGTGCGGGAAGCGATTCAGGCCGTCGCGCAGCACCCCCTCCACCAGCGGCTGGTGGAAGAACCACAGGGGCGTGTACCCGAAGCCGAAGTCCGTCGCGCTGGTGTGCACCTCGGCGAAGCGGCGGCCCGTCTCACCCACATACTCGGCGAAGTGCGTCTGCCGCATGTCCTTCTGAATCTGCTCCACCAGCCCCGTCGACTGGTAGATGCGCAGCCCCTCGTCATCACACGAGAAGGCCCGCGGCTGGCCATGCGGCGCCATGTCCTGCTCCAGCACCAGCGTCCGCATTCCCATGCCGCCCAACAGATTGCTTGTCAGAGCGCCCACGGGACCGCAGCCGCTGATGATGACATCGACCTCCATGTCGGCCTGCAGCTTGTCACAAACCATGAGTGCCCCCGAGGTTCAGCTTATCTGGCTCAATCAATAACGCGCGAGGTGTGACCAGGGTGTGACCACTCCAGAAGATTCGCAACATCGTCCGCTCGTGACGGCGAGCTGCCGTGCGCCGGGAATTCAAGACGACAAAGCGGTACCCGAGGCCCCGCCTGGGGTCATCCCTACCCGCGAGGGTGCGCGGGTGCTCCGTGTTACGTTACGCAAGACACGCTCCCATATTCCTGGAGCCCAGGAGGCCATGGCAGAGGCGCTCGCGGAAGGGTCGCAAGTATTTCATCTCGAGCTGCTCGGCGAAGCACGCCTGCGGCATGACGGGGTGGCCCTGCCATTGGAACGTCGCACCGCGGCGGTGCTCACATGGCTGGCATTGGAAGGCCCCCATCCCAAGTACCGCCTGGCCGGCTTGTTATGGGCCGAGTCCAGCGAGGTCACCGCGCGCAACAACATGCGCCAGCTCTTGCGCCGGCTGCGCCTGGCCACGGGCGCGGAGCTGGTGCAGGGCGGAGATGTCCTCTCCCTGGCGGAAGGTGTCTCCATTGACGCCGCCGAGCTCCAGGCCCACGTCCTGGCGGGCCGGCACGCACGCGCCCTGGAGCTGGATGGCGTCTTGCTCGCCGCCTTGGAATTTGATGATTGCCCAGAGTTTCAAGCGTGGCTGGAAAACGCGAGGGAGCGACTGGACAAGCTGCGTCGCCGCGCCGCGTCCGCGGAGTCGGAGTCGAGGGAGCGTGCGGGAGACCTGTCGGGCGCGCTGGTGCTCGCCGAGAAGCTGCTGGAGCTGGACCCGTACTCAGAAGACGCGTGGCGTCGGCTGATGCGGTTGCACTACGTGGCGGGAGACCGCATGGCGGCGCTCAACGCCTTCGAGCGCTGTCGCCGCCTGCTGCGCGAGGAGCTGGCCACGCAGCCCCTGCCCCAGACGGTGGCGCTGGCGCGCGAAATCGAGCGCGGTCCGCCCACGCCCGCCGTCCCGCGCGTGCCCGCGGCGAAGCTGCCCTTGTCCGTGCTGCGGCCTCCGGTGCTGGTGGGCCGCGAGCGCGAGTGGGCGAAGATGGAGGAGGCGTGGGCCTCCGGGATGACCATCTTCCTCAGCGGGGAGCCCGGCGTGGGCAAGACGCGGCTGGCGCATGACTTCGCCGCGTCGCGAGGCCAGTACCTCATCCTGGAGTCACGGCCCGGCGAGGCCCACGTCGCCTACGCCACGCACGTGCGCCTGCTGCGGCAAATCCTGGCGCGGCGCCCGGACCCCAAGGTGGAGCCCTGGGTGCGCAAGGAGATGGCGCGGCTGATGCCGGACATGGCGGGCCCGGAGGGACTGCCTCCGCCCATGGTGGACGAGCATGACCGCAGCCGCTTCCTCGAGGCGCACTGCCAGCTCGTCTACCAGCTCTGCTCGGGCCTGGACGCCATCGTCGCGGACGACCTGCAGAACATGGACGCGGCCACCGCGGAGTTCGCCCTGCTGATGCTGTCGCGCCGGCACGACGCGCCGATGGAGGGCGTCTTCCCGCGCTTCATCGACACGTATCGCACCGGAGACCTGTCGGCCTTCGCCGCGTCGTGCGTGCAGCGGCTCGTGGACGCGGGGCTCGCCGTCGTCATCGAAGTCGAGCCGCTGGAGAGCACCGCGGTGGGCTCGCTGCTGGGGAGCCTGGAGCTCGCGGGCGCGGAGGAGCTGACGCCGCACGTGGTGCGCTACACCGGCGGCAATCCGCTGTTCATCATGGAGGCGCTGCGGCACCTGCTGGAGAACGGCGGACTGGAGCGAGGCTGGCCCGAGCACGTCCACCCCTCGGGCCGCGGACGCGACCTGATTCAGCAGCGGCTGGAGCGGCTGTCACCCCACGCGCTGCAGGTCGCCCGGCTGGTGGCGCTCGCGCGCACGGCCTTCGCGCAGGAGCTGGCCGGCGAGGTGCTGGAGCTGTCTCCCATGGCGCTCGCCACGCACATGGCGGAGCTGGAGGCCGCGCATGTGCTGCGCGGCGAGCACTTCACGCACGAGCTGCTCTTCGAGGTGGTGCGCGAGACGATTCCGCCCTCGCTCGTCCCGCTGCTGCACCGCCGGCTGGCCAGCGCGCTGGAGCAGCGCAAGGCCGCGCCCGTCGTCGTCGCGCAGCACTGGATGGAGGGCAAGGAGCCGGAGCGCGCCGCGCCCTTCTTCGTCGCCGCGGCCAACGCGGAGGCCTCCGCCTTCCGCCACATGGAGGCCGCCCTGCTCTACTTCCGCGCGGCCAGCGCCCTGGAGGAGGCGGGCTCCTTCGAGGAGGCCGCGCGCGTCAGGGCCCGCGCCCGACACATCCCCAGCGCGTGAGCCCGCCGTCCCGCTATCGGCCGCGCGCGCCCCGGCTCGGAGGTCCACCACTCCCAGGCCGCGGCGTCGCACCAGACGCCTTGCGCTCCGCCGCCATCTCCCGGGCCACGTCCACGAAGGCGCGGAACGCGGGCGACACGCGCGAGCGACTGGGGAAGTAGAGGAAGAGCCCATCGCCGAGCGCGGCATAGGGCTCCAGCACCACGCGCAGCGAGCCCTGCTTCACGCGCGCGGCCACATCCGGCTCGAAGGAATACATCAGCCCGGCGCCCGCCTCCGCCAGCTCCACCATGGCCGTCTGGCTGCTGGTGACGAGCGGCCCTCTCACCGGGACCCGCCAGCTCTTCGAGCCGCGCTCCAGCTCCCACTGGTAGAGCGCGCCGGTGGTGCCGGAGCGGATGCAAAGACAGTCGTGGTTCAGCAAGTCCCTGGGCGTCTGGGGCACGCCCCGGCGCTTGAGGTAGTCGGGCGAGCCCACCACCACGAAGCGGAAGCCCTCCGACAGGCGCACCTGCACCATGTCGCGCTCCAGCGACTCGGAGAGGCGGATGCCCGCGTCCAGCCCCTCCGCGACGATGTCCACCATGTGGTCCTCCACGCGCAGCTCCACCTCCACGCGGGGGTAGCGGGCCAGGTAGCGCGCGAGCACCGGCGTGACGACGTGCGACAGCGAGATGAACGGCACGGTGAGCTTCACCTGGCCCGTCACCTCACCGGGCTCGACCGCCGCGACCTTCAGCGCCGCGAGCGCCTGGTCGACCGCCGGGCCCGCGCCCTCCACCAGCCGACGTCCCGGGTCGGTGAGCGCGACGCTGCGCGTCGTGCGCGTCAGCAGCGTCACCCCCAGGCGCGCCTCCAGCTGGCGGACGGACTGACTCAGCGCGGACGTGGAGACGCCCAGCTCCTTGGCCGCCGCCGCGAAGCTCCGCCGGCGCGCCACCACGAGGAACGCATTCAGGGCATTGAGGGGCGTGAAGGCCATTGTGAAGTTTTCCTACAGAGCGCGTGCAAATTCCATTCGTTCCGCTCACGACGCGCGCCCGCCATATTCGGTGCCGTCATCGACACATCATCATCGAAGGAGTTGCCTCTCATGATTCCCGCCCGTGGCTACGCCGCCCCTGACGCACGCTCCCCGCTCGCCCCCTTCCAGTTCGAGCGCCGCGAGCCCGGCCCCAACGACGTCCAGCTCGACGTCCTCTTCTGCGGCATCTGCCACTCCGACCTCCACCAGGCCCGCGACGAGTGGGGCGGCTCCATCTTCCCCATGGTCCCCGGCCACGAAATCGTCGGCCGCGTGACGCGCGTGGGCGCCAAGGTGAGCCGCTTCAAGGCGGGCGACACGGTGGGCGTCGGCTGCATGGTCGACTCGTGCCGCACCTGCCCCTCCTGCCAGGACGGCCTGGAGCAGTACTGCGACCAGACCGCCGTCTACACGTACAACGCCCGCGAGAAGGACACCCGGCAGCCCACCTACGGCGGCTACTCCAGCGTGCTCGTGGTGGACCAGGACTTCGTCCTGCGCGTGCCGGACAACCTGGACCCGGCGAAGGCCGCGCCGCTCCTGTGCGCGGGTGTCACCACCTTCTCCCCGCTGAAGCACTGGAACGTGCGCGCCGGCCAGCGCGTGGGCGTCGTCGGCCTGGGCGGCCTGGGCCACATGGCCGTCAAGTTCGCGCGGGCCCTGGATACCCACGTCACCGTCTTCAGCAGCACGGACAAGAAGACACAGGACGCGCTGCGCCTGGGCGCCCACGAAGTCGTCGTCTCCTCCAACGAGGCGGCGATGAAGGCCCACGAGAACACGCTCGACTTCATCATCGACACCGTGTCCGCGAAGCACGACCTCAACGCGTACCTGCGACTCCTGCGCCGCGACGGCCACCTGGTCCTCGTGGGCGCGCCGGAGAAGCCGCTCGACGTCGCCGCCTTCTCCCTCATCCCCAAGCGCCGCAGCTTCTCCGGCTCCAACATCGGCGGCATCCGCGAGACGCAGGAGATGCTCGACTTCTGCGGCAAGCACGAGGTGACGTCCGACGTGGAGGTGATTCCCATCCAGCAGGTGAACGAGGCCTACACCCGCCTCCTCAACGGCGACGTGAAGTACCGCTTCGTCATCGACATGAAGAGCTTGAAGTAAAGCCGGAGACAGCCCGGAGGCAGCCCGCAGTCCACCAGTGCGCGCTGCGGGCACGCCTCCTGCCTGGAACACGACAGACGATTGCCCGTTCGGACAGGTGCCTGCTCGGTGGATGGTTCACATTCTCAAACCATGACTACGACACTTGAGCATACCGGTTACAACAAGTTGACGGTGCTGTATCCGGAGGAGCACGAGCTCCTGTCGCCTGGGCAATCCCTGAAGAACCCACACGACGCGGCCAAACTGCGGCTCCAGGCGAGCCTGTGGCTCAGCCGGGCCCAGCGCGAGCTGCACGACGCCATCCTCATGCGCGACGGCACCGAGGACAACCTGGACCGCTACGCGAGCGCCCGCGCGGAGCTGGACTCCGCCGAGGCCTGGGCGCTGCGCGTGGCGAAGGCGCTCATCCAGCGCGGCTGATGGGCGGAGCCTCGGCGGGACTGGCGCTTCCGTCAGCCCCGCCAGCCCCCCCGGCCGCCGAAGCGGAGGCCACCGCCGGCGGACTGTACGGGAAGAGGTCCTTGAGCTTCAGGAAGTGCTTCTCGAAGAGGTTCCAGCTCACCAGCGCCAGCCCCAGCGAGAGCGACAGGGACACCGCGTAGAACAAGAGCTGCACGGGGAAGTCCGAGCCCGCAACGTGCGGGAAAGGCGTCTTCAGCACGGTGCGCCGGAGGATGGCGTCCAGCGGCGAGTGCACCAGATAAATCGCGTAGCTGTACTTGCCGTACAGCAGCAGCATGCGATTCGAGAAGAGACGGTTCAGCAGGCTGCCCGGCCTCGCCGTCACCACCCGATAGACGAGCACCGTGTAGAGGATGCCCACCGCGGTGTAGCCGCCCGTGCGCACCACCGTCTTGAAGGCCGGCCCCACCGGCAGCGCGATGGCCGCCGCGACGATGGGCAGCGCCAACAGCGGCGCCCAGCGCATCCACGGGAAGGCGGAGAGCCCCAGGCCCTCCGGGTGACGCATCACCAGCGACAGCAGCGCGCCCAGCGCGAGCGAGTCCACGCGGCAGAGCGTCACCACATACGTGCTCTCCTCGCTCGCGCCGGCGAGCGTGAGGCCCACGCGCACCAGCACCGCCAGGGCGATGGTGCCCAGGCACAGGCGGATGGCCCCCTTGTAGGAGACGGCGGCGATGAGGAACGGCCAGACGATGTAGAACTGCTCCTCGATGGCCAGCGACCACACCACGCCCAGGATGGGGTGCGTCGTGTCCACCCAGAGCTGGTAGAAGTTGGAGAGGTACAGCAGGTACCAGACCGCGCCGTCGGTGGTGATGCGCTCGTCCAGCCCCAGCCGCCCCGCCAGGTGGGGCAGCACCAGGAACGAGACGGCCAGCGTCGCGTAGTACAGCGGGAAGATGCGCAGGAGGCGTCGCGCATAGAAGTGACGGAAGTAATATGTTTGCCCCTTCGCCTCCCACAGGATGCCGGTGATGAGGAAGCCGGAGAGGACGAAGAACAGGTCCACGCCCGTCCACCCCGCCCCCGCCAGCCACCACGTCGCGCGTCCCAGCGCGCTCTGGTCGCTCAAGTGCGTGGTGTGGAAGAAGACAACCAGGAGGACGGCGAGTCCTCTGACTCCGTCGAGCACGGGGAGATGCCCATGCAGACGGGGAGCGTGCACCGGCGCGGCACCCGGCCGAGCGGAATGGGCAGACATGGCCTCTGCTCATACCAATACCGAGAGTTCGCCAACAAGGTTGCCCCCCGCCCATGTGACGGGGTCCGACAGAACCTGGATGGCCGGAGTGTAACCTGGGGGGTTCAAACGGTCGGGGTGTGACCTGGCGGAAACCCGGGGGACTCGACCTGTTGAGAGGGAGTCTCACCTCACCCGGGGCCACCACCTGTCGCCCACAAGAGGGCGAGGGTGGGCGCGAAGACGCTCGCGCCCTACCCGGTGAAGGACGTCAGGGAGCCGGCGCCGGGGGCGGGCAGCGCTGGAGCGCCAGGTCCACGGCCCGCTTGGCCTGCACCAGGCCGTGGCCGTACAGGTCGTCGCGCCCCCTGTCGCCCAGGTCTTGCGCGCTGTCGAGCAGCACGGCGGTGACCTGCTCATGGGTGAGCGCGCGGCACGCGCTCCACACCAGCGCGGCGACACCCGCGACGTGGGGCGTGGCCATGGACGTGCCGGACTGGCGCATGTAGTCCAGGCCCGTGACGTCCACCGTCACCTGCTGGCCCACCATGCCCCGGAAGGTGTTGGCGGAGGAGAGCGTGACGGACGTCGTCGGCACCCAGTAGTCCGCCGGGTCGGTGAGCGTGAAGTTGCCCGTCCCGTCCTCGGTGATGTTGTTGCCGATGATGATGGCCTTGGCCCCCGCGCGAATGGCGTTGAGCGCCTTCTCCTGGAACAGGATGCCGCCGCCCCGGTCCACCAGCGCCACGAAGCCCTCACACGTCGCGCCCTCGCCACACGAGGCGACGCGCTCGCCCTGGCCGCAGTGCACCAGCTTCCCCGTGTACGCGCCGACGGCGGTGTACTCCAGCGGCTCGGAGGGGTAGCGGTTGCCCGCGGACTGGATGTCCGCGTAAGGGGCGCCGCCCATGATGGTCGCGCTCAGCACGCCCACGCCCGGGCCCACCAGCTTCACGAACGGGCCGTACTGCGAGAAGGACGCCCGCGCGCCGTTGAAGTCCACCGCGCCCACGCCAATCACCGTGGAGTAGGCGGCGGGATAGGAGGGATTCGGGGTGCCTCGGTTGCCCGTGGCGGCGATGGAGACCATGCCCGCGGCATGCGCCCGGTTGAAGACCAGCTCCTCCGCGTCCGAGCGCTCCGACGAACCCAGCGACAGCGAGGCGATGTTCGCGCCCTGAGAGATGCACCAATCCATGGCCGCGATGACCGCGGACGTGCTGCCGTCGCCGTTGGCGTTGAGCACGCGGGCAATCAGCAGCTTCACGGTGGGCGCCACGCCCACGACGCCGTTGGGCTCTTCGCCGGGGCGCACGTGCGCGCCCGCGCCCAGCTGCGCCGCGATGGTGGCGGCCGTGTGGGTGCCGTGGCCGCCGCCCCAGACGAGGACGCCGTCCACCTTGCCCTGGTCCAGGGGCTCCTCGTCGTTGTCGATGAAGTCCTTGCCCCCCGCGTACGCCGCGGCGAGCTCCGGGTGACGGTTGTCCCAACCGCTGTCGATGAGGCAGACGGTGACGTTCGAGCCGGAGGGCGCGTTCGTGTCCAGCACGCCGTCGTTGTTGCTGTCCCAGACGAGGGGGGCCTGCACCTGCCTCAAGCCCTGGGTGTACTCCCCCGTGGAGCCGCTCGTGTTGGGCGCCACGCCGGACACCAGCGAGGGCAGCACGCTCGAGGGCAGGGAGAACGCGTGCACCGGACGGTCCGGCTCCACGCGCAGCACGTCGGGGTTCCGAGCCAGCGCCGCGCGCGTCTCGGGCGTCACCCGAGCGGCCACGGTGTTGATGCTGGCGAAGCGATGCTTCACCTCGGCGCCCAGGCGGGTGGCTTCGTCGGCGAAGGCCTCCGCGCGGGCCTTGGCGCTGACGGCGGCGCGGGGCCGGTAGGTGATGAGCACCGCCTCTGTGCCCTCCTCCTCCTGCGGCTGCGCCTTCTGGGACTGAAGAGGACTCGAGAGCGAGTATTCCTCGGTCCCAGGACAGACGTTCTCGGGCTCGACGGGCTTGTTGCCTGGCACCTTGGTACATGCCATCACCCCTCCGAGCACCCCCAGCCAGACCCAACGCTTCATCGTGACTCTCCTTGAACGCCCCGGCCAACGGGTTGGTACGTCGCGTGCTCCGGCGCGGCTTCAACGGCCGGTGTGAACGGGAGGACAGCGATTCCCGTTCCCCACCTCGAAGTTAATCACGCTGGTAGGACGGCCGCTCGCGAGCCTGTCAGGCGGCAAACGACCGTCTCGGGGACTGAGACTCCCGGGCGTACACCGGCCGACGGAGGGGGCGGGAGGGCGGACGAGCCCCTCACGCCTCGGCGGAGTCGACGCCGAAGATGCGCAGCGCGTCGGCGGCATACAGCTCCAGCTGCCGCTGTGTCTCCGCCTCGTCCCACCCCAGCCGAGGCGCCATGACGCTGGCCGCCACCCGCGCGGCTCCACGTCCCAGGTCTCGTGTCTCGAAGGCCACCTTGAGCCGGCGGATGAGCAGGTCCGAGAGCGAGTGGACGAACTCGTGGGTGACGCCCCACACGGCCTCGGCGGCGCGGTAGGGGAGCCCCCCCGCGAGCGGCTGCGCGAGTGACGGCTCCTCGCGCGTGAGGGCCCAGACCTGACGCCAGCGGCTGCCATAGGCCCGCACGAGGTGCGTGGCGGTATCCGCGTCTCCGACGACCTCGCGCGCGGCGGCGAGCTCCGCGTCCAGGTTCGGGATGTCTCCGCCGGGGAGCGCGAGCGACTCGGTGGCGGACTTGTGACGGGGCTGGTTGAGCTGCCGCTCCACGGCGTTCACCACGTCGCGGGCCATGACGCGGTAGGTGGTGAGCTTTCCCCCGCTGATGGCGAGCACGCCCGTGGGGCTGATGTCGATGTGGTGCTCGCGGCTGGCGCTGCCCGCATCGGTGTTGCCGTGATACCCGCTGGCGGAGAGGGGACGGATGCCGGCCCAGGCGCTCACCACGTCGTCGCGGGTGAGGTGGGCCTCGGGGAAGAAGGCGTTCGCGGATTCGAGGAGATAGGCGACGTCGGACTCGCTGGCGCGGACCTCGGCGGGGTGCGCGCGGGTGGACGTCTCCGTGGTGCCGATGATGGTGAAGTGGTCGGCGGGGAGGACGAACATGACGCGGCCGTCCTTGGGGGACAGCAGCGTGAGGGCGTCGCGGTTGCCCAGGCGCTCGCGAGGCACGGCGATGTGGACGCCCTTGCTGCCGCGCACGGCGTGGGCGGTGCCATCGGGCGAGTCGAGCTTGCGAATCTCATCGCTCCACGGGCCGGTGGCGTTGACGATGACGCGGGCCCGCACCTGGAGGTGCTGGCCGGTGAGGTGGTCCACCACGGTGGCGCCGCGGGCGTGTCCGTCGACGACGGTGAGCTGTCTCACGGAGGCGTGGTTGAGGACGATGGCGCCGGACTCGGAGGCGCCGATGGCGTTGGCCAGGGTGAGGCGTGCGTCGTCGGTGGCCGCGTCGTAGTAGCGGGCGCCGCCCTTGAGGGCCTCGGTGCGCAGGTGGGGCTCGGCCTCGTGGAGCTGCTGGCGGTTGAGGCGCTTGTAGCCCCTCACGTTCCGGAAGAGGGAGAGGGCGTCGTAGAGCATGAGGCCCGCGTTGAGCTTCCAGCGGGGCACGCGGGCGCCGGCGTAGACGGGCCAGACGAAGGCGAGCGGACGCACCAGGTGCGGGGCGAGCTTCAGCAGGCGGCGGCGCTCGATGCTGGACTCGAAGACGAGGCCGAGGTGGCCGTGCTCGAGGTAGCGCAGCCCTCCGTGGATGAGGCGGGAGGAGCGGCTGGAGGTGCCGCTGGCGAAGTCCTCGCGTTCGACGAGCGCGACCTTGAGGCCGCGCAGGGTGGCGTCTCGCGCGGAGCCGGCACCCGTGACACCGCCGCCGATGATGAGGACATCGAACTCCTCGGAGGCCAGGGCCGCGAGCCGCTCGGAGCGAGGCTTCGTCGGTGGAGCATGCCCTTCTGCGGGTAACTGGCGGAGCGCTGCGGATTCAGAACGCACACGCGGATTGTAATGACGGTTTGTCCCGTGTGACACGGGAATCAATGCGCCGCGTCAAACGGACTACAGGCCCCACGCCCTGGAGGGGGAGTTGGAGGAAGACGGTGTGGGGGAGTGACCAGAGGGCTGGGGTGGGTCCGTCATGGAGGGCACAGGATGGGGGGGCTGGTGGGACGGGCGTGATGTCGCGAGTGCGGCATGGAGGCTGTCTTGCGTGGCTGGGGGAAGCCGGGTAGGAGGCGGCGACTCCCCTCCCCTCTGACTCGACCTTGCTGAATCCGCACGACCGACGAGACCTCGCGAGCCTGGGACTGATGGTCCTGGTGTACGGGCTCACGGTCGCGCCGGTGTTGCATGCGGTGGTCGGGCACGCGGGGAGCGCGGGGCATGTGCACCGTCACGGGGGCAAGACGCACAGCCACGGGACGCGCGAGGCCGTCGCGGATGGACTGACGCCGGAGCGCAGCGGGAAGGGCTCCGAGGGGCACGGTCCGGATGGCCACAAGCACCTGACGGGCTCCGTGGAGCACCTGAGTGCGTTGGCGACGACGTGGGTGATGGTCCACGGGGTCGACGTGTCGTGGGTGTCGTGGGTCACCGAGGCCGCGCGAGGTCCGACGCGAGCGCCAGGAACGGCGCCACGACGCACGGCGATGCCGCAAGGCCCGTAGTCCAGGCACTGCGAACAGCCTCTCGAATCCATTCAACGTGAGCGCAGCGAGTCCGCGTGCCGGCTGGGCATCGTGGGCCGCTGATGGCTTGCACGTCGTCGCTTTTCATCCGTGACGGCGGGCACTTCACGACCTCGAGCCCGAGGTGTCACGCGAGGAGCGCGTGCACGAGGGCCCGGAGGCCCGAAGTGGACCTTGCCGTAGGTGCCTCCATGCGCGTGCGTGTCCTCGCAGTGGTGTCGACATGCTTCCTGGCCTCGAGCCTGCCCTGCCTCGCGATGGCGCAAGACGCCGCCGTGCGTCCAGAAGCGCTGGCGGCCAGCCCCGCGAACCCGACCGAGCGCATCGAAGCCCCAACTTCTCCACAAGCGGAGCGGGCTTCGGCAGTCGCCACAATCTCCGACCCCCCAAGCACCGCGGCGCGAAACACGGAGACATCCCCCCTCGCGCAGTCCGAAGCCCCAAGCACCGCTCAGCGAGCTGAAGAGGAATCAGCCCTCTCGCAGTCCGAAGCCCCAAGCACCGCACAGCAGCACACGGATTCCCCACCGCCCTCGCAGACCACGACCGCGACAGAGCCAACGGAGTCCGCGCCGCAACCAGCCACCAGCACCGTCGTCCGAGGAACGAGGACCGCGAGAAGCGCCTCCGAGGTCACACTCGGCCGAGACATCCTGGACGCCGCGCCGCGCAGCGGAGCGGTGGACCTGTTGCGAGCCGTGCCAGGACTCGTCGCCTCGCAGCACAGCGGTGAAGGCAAGGCCCACCAGCTCTTCCTCCGAGGCTTCGACGCCCTCCACGGTCAGGACGTGGAGATCGACGTCGCGGGCCTGCCCGTGAACGAAGTGAGCCACATCCACGCGCTGGGCTACGCGGACCTCAACTTCGTCATCCCCGAAGTCGTCCAATCCATCGAAGTCACCGAGGGCTCCTACCGCGCCTCGCAAGGAGACTTCGCCGTCGCGGGAACGATGCGCCTGGACCTCGGAGTCCGCGAGCAAGGTGTCCACATCGCGGGAACCCTGGGCCAGTACCGTCAGCGTCGCCTCGTGGCGACAGTGCGCCCGGGAGAGGACCCGGGAACCTTCGCCGCCGTGGAGCTGGGCGAAGGTAAGGGCTTCGGCGCCCAGCGAGGCTACGGCCGAGCCGCCCTGCTCGCCCAGGCCACGGCGAAGCTCGGAGACGGCTTCACCGTCCGAGCCCTCGGAGGCAGCTACGTCACCCGCTTCGACTCCCCCGGAGTGGTGCGAGAGGACCACCTGCTCACGGGCGCCAGCGACTTCTTCTCCGCCTCCGCGCCACGCCAGGGAGGCACCGTCTCGCGCCATCAACTCCTGCTCGGAGTCGAGCTGCCCCGAGCAGGCAAGGGCCGCACCAGACTCGAACTCTTCGGCGTCCTCTCGGACCTCCGACTGCGCAACAACTTCACGGGCTTTCGAGTCGACCCGAGAGGCGACGGCCTCGAGCAGACCAATGACGCCACGGTGCTGGGAGCGCGCGCGGAGCATCGCCGCAACGTGACGGCGTTCGGCCGCCCCGTGACGCTGGAGCTCGGCCTCGGAGCAAGACGCGACGGCGTCGAGCAGACCCAGCGCCGCTACCGCGAATCCGACGGGACCTTCTTCTCGGACGAAGTCGACGCACGCTTCACCCAGACCGATGTCTGGGGTTGGGCCGAAGGCCAGATGTCCCTCGGCCGCTGGTCCCTCCGAGTGGGCGGACGCGCGGACGGCCTGGGTGTCGAGGTCTTCGACGCACTCGCCTTCCGAGACCCGCGCTTCTACGACGGACAAGGCTACTCGCGCAGCGCCTTCGGAGTGCACCTCGGCGCGAAGGCGGGCCTCGAGTACGCCCTGTCGGACGAGTCCGACACCTGGCGCTTCTTCGCCAGCTACGGCGACGGCTTCCGCTCTCCACAGGCCCGCAGCCTCTCCGAGGGAGAACGCGCCCCCTTCGTCTCCGTCCACGGCGCGGAGCTGGGCGCGCGAAAGGACGGAGAGCGCTGGGCGCTCCAGCTCAGCCTCTTCGGCTCGCAAGTCGAGAACGACTTCTTCTTCGACCACACCGTGGGCACCACCGTGTACACGGGAGAGACGCTGCGCACCGGGCTCACGGCCTCGCTGCAAGCGCGCCCCGTGCCCGGCCTGGTCGCCGCGCTCAGTGGCACCGTGGCACACGCCTACGTGAAGGCCACGGACACGATGCTCCCCTACTTCGCTCCGTTCGTCGGCCGCGCCGAAGTCGGCTGGGAACGTCCCCTCGAGTGGTCCTGGCTGGGCGGAGAGAAGACCACCCTCTCCCTGGGTACCGGGCTGACGTTCATCGGCCCGCGCCCCCTGCCCTTCGACGAACGAAGCCGCACGGTGTTCCTCACCGACGTGGACGTGGCCCTGCGCCGAGGCGAGCTGGGCCTGCGCCTGGAGGTGATGAACCTCCTGGACTCGCGCTGGAGGGACGGCGAGTTCGTCTACAGCTCGCGCTTCGACCCGAACGCCCCGGCCAGCCTCGTGCCGGCCAGACATTTCACCGCGGGGTCGCCCAGGACGGCCTCGCTCACCCTGGAGGTCCATCTATGAATCGCAGAGGCATGCTGAGAGGAGCGCTGGCGCTGGCCACCGTGTCCGCGCTCTCACTGGGCTGTGGCAGCGAAGCGGAGCGCCGCGCCTTCACCGTGGAGACAACAGCCATCGCGCTGTCACAGCAACCCAATGAACGGGGCTGGAGAATCACCCTCGACACCGCGCAGGTCTCCCTCGGCCCGGTGCGCTTCTTCGAGGGCCGCGTGTTGCTGTCCAGCCGCTCGCCGCGCTTCGACCTGTTCTCGCTCATCGGCGGAACGGCACACGCGCACCCGGGCCACTACATCCCAGGCGACGCGCTGGGCGAGCTGCTCGTGACGCAGACGGTGAACCTCCTCGGCGGCGTCACGCCGATGGGCACCGCGAGCGCGGTGACGGGCGAGTACGGCTCGCTCGAGCTGACCTTGCCGGCGCCCACGGCGACGACGGACGCGCAAGGGGTGCTGAAGGGCCACGCGGTGCGCCTGTCGGGCACGGCGACCCACGCGGAGAGGGGGCAGGTGCGCTTCGACGTGGCGGCGGACCTGCCCAAGCCCGTGGCCGGGGTTCGCTTCGAGAAGTCCCTGGGGAAGGAAGCGGGCCGGGTGCGCATCTCCGTGGACCTGAGGAAGTGGATGGACCGCATCGACTTCGCCACCGCGACCGACCCGGACGCGGATGGCACCTACACCTTCCCCGCTGACAGCCAGGCACAGAACGCCCTGCTGCGCGGCGTGGAAGACACAACCGCCTACGTCGTGACGTGGGAAGAAGGAGCCGCGCAATGAAGAACTGGATGTTGGGTTTGTCGTGCCTGGGACTCGTCGCCTGCAGTGATGGGACGGGCGCCGTGACGTTCACCACGTACGGAGAGGAGTTCATCGAGAAGGGCATCCCCGCGGCCGAGGGCGACAAGGCGGGCTTCGCCGACGGCTGGTCCGTGAGCTTCTCCAAGTTCCTCGTGGTGATTGGCGAGGCGAAGGTGGAGAACCACGACGAGGTCGCCGCGCAGTCGACGCAGGCCCGCGTGTTCGACATGCACAAGCCGGGGCCGGTGCTGGTGGAGACCTTCAAGGACCTGCCCGCGCAGGAGTGGGACCACGTCAGCTATGCGATTGCGCCGTCGGCCACCGCGGTGGCGGGCAACGCGGACGCCGCGGACGTGGAGCGGATGAAGACGGAGGGCTTCAGCGTCTACATCGAGGGCGTCGCGACGAAGGGCCGCGACACGAAGCGCATCGCCTGGGGCTTCAAGACGAACACGCTCTACGAGCACTGCGAGAGCCCGGAGCTGGGCGCGGGCGTGACGGTACCCAAGGACGGCGAGGAGACGGTGCAGTTGACCATCCACGGCGACCACCTGTTCTTCGACGACCTCCAGTCGCCCGACGCGAAGATGCGCTTCAGCGCCATCGCGGCGGCGGACAAGCTGGGCATCGCGGGACCGGACGGTGAGGTGACACTGGACGAGCTGGCCGCGGTGGACCTCACCGAGCTCCCCTCCGGCCAGTACGGCACGGGCGGGGCCGGCAACGTCCACTCGCTGCGGGACTTCGTCACGTCGTTGGTGCGCACCGCCGGCCACTTCCGCGGCGAAGGGGAGTGCTCGCCCAAGGTGCGCTGAAGCAGGAGCCCCCACACGGTGGCGCGGTGAGCAGGGTCGCAAGAAGTTCACGTGGTGCGACCCACCGCGCCGCCGTGGAGTCAGTCATCCAGCCCCCTCTCCGCCGCGCTGGTCCGCCCGGAGACAGGTGTTGCACACGACAGCTCGAGACTCAGTGCTTCGACGAGTCCGAGCCGGGACGCCCACCACCGCCCGGGGGATTGTTCCCAGGCGATGTGCCTCCGCCGGGGCCCTTGCTGGGCGAGTGGTTCGGGTTCATCTGGTTGGAGCGGTTGTCGTGCGCGGACTTGTGCGCCGGGTTGTTGGGATTCTTGGTGTCGGAGCGCGAGTCATTGCCGCTCGGCGTCTTGCCACTTCCCTTGTTGCCCATGTGAGAACCTCCGAAGTCCCGAGCCGGAGTGCCCGAGACGGGCCGCACCGTAGAGAGGGGCTCGCGGGGGGACACTCGAACGGGGGGCTCGCTCCGCTGTCCTGAAGCACACGTCCGAGGGGTGGACTCCCGGCGTGCCCCTGCTGCGGGCCGTCCCGCACCTATGCGGGGATGGCGAAACGCCTCGGGATGCCTACGTCTTTCCACGGAGGAGGTGGCGTGAGGACGATGACCTACGAGCGCAGTGGCCGGACGAACACGGCGGCGCAGGCCTTGAGGGTGGAGGGACTGAAGCACCTGTGGGTCCTGGAGCAGGGAGAGGTGGTGCTGGAGCGCGACCTGACGCCCACCGAGGCGGACGAGCTCGCGCCACTCGTGGAGGAAGCAAGCCAGCAACCGGCGCCCGTGGTGCTGGTGCCACAAGCAGGCGACCCGGAGGGGCTCGCGGTGACGCTCGCCTTCGAGGACGAGGAGTCACCTCGGGTCCGCCTCGCCGCGAAGCACCTCCCCGCGAGAGGGGCTGGGCCTCACTACGACGCGCTGCTCGCGGTGCTGGACGCGCTGCTGACGCGGGAGCTGCACGTGCGCGCGCCCCGACATGCGCACGTGGTGCTGCCGCACGAGTTGCGGCAGGAGGAGTAGCTCACCCGGTGGCGTCGATGGTGGAGGCGCTCTCGAGGGGAAGCCGGACGATGAACGTGGAGCCCGCGTTGGGCGCGCTCTCCACGCGGATGTCGCCGTCGAGCGCCTCGACAATCTGCCGGACAATCCACAGGCCCAGGCCGAAGCCGCTGTAGTGACGCTGGGACACGGCGCGCTCGAAGCGGTGGAAGATGCGCGCCTGGTCCTCGGGCGCGATGCCGATGCCCTGGTCCTTCACGCTCAAGCAGGCAAAGCCCCCCTCGCGAGCGACGTGGATTTCGACGGGGCGCTGAGCGCCATACTTGAAGGCATTGGAGAGCAGGTTGGTGAGGACCTGCTCCAACCGGACGCGGTCCCAGTTCCCATACAGGGGCTCGGACACGACGAGCCGCACCGGACACCGAGCCCCCGCCGCATCCTCCTGGGCCCGAGACACCAGCTCCTGTGTCAGCGAGGACAGGTCCATCCGCTCGCGATGCAGGTCGAGCCGTCCCGCGCGGATGCGAGACACGTCCAGCAGCGTGGCGACGAGCTGGTGGAGCTGGGCCACGGAGCGCAGCGTGGCCTCGACGCGCCGGTGCACCAGCGACGTGGTGCCCTCGGTGCCGGCGGCGGGCGCCATGCGGAGGAGGAACTGGAGCTGGAGCTGGAGCGAGGTGATGGGGGTGCGCAGCTCGTGGCTGGCGATGGAGAGGAACTCGTCGCGCGCCTGGACGACCTCGCGCAGCTCACCGGCCAGGTCCTCCGCGGCGCGCCGGGACACGACCAGCCCGGTGACATCCACGGCCACGGCCATGACCCCTTGAATGGCGCCCCGAGCATCACGCCAGGGCTGCCAGGACACGTCGTGGTAGCGCTGCGGCTTCGAGTGCAGGGCAGTGCTGGTGAGCGGCAGCGTGGGCAGCGGCACCTCGCGCGCGGAGAACGGCATGCCTTCGCGGTAGACCTCATCGAGCAGTCGGAGCAGGCCCGGGTCCATCTCCGGCTGGACATCGCGCAGCGGCTTGCCCAGGGCGGCGCCGTCGACCTCCAGGAGCACCCGGGCCTGGGGATTCAACAGCTCACAGACATGGTCCTGCCCTCGGAAGACCGCGATGGCGACGGGCGCCTGGAAGAAGAGCGACTCCATGAGCTCACGGTGGGCCTGGGCCTCCGCGAGAGCCGCGCGCTCGCGTGCGAGCAACTGTGAGCGCTCCAGCTCGAACTGCCGGCGGGACGTGGCGTCGCGGAACACCCAGACCGCCCCCAGCTCCTCGCCCCCGAGGCCCCGGAGCGGCGTGGTGCACTCCTCGATGGGGAGCTCCCCCCCATCGCGGCGGCGCAGCGCGCGCGGCCAGGGAGACCACGCGGAGGGCTTCGACGCGTGTCGGATGGGGAAGGAGCCCGACTCAGGCCGGGAGCGCAGCACCTGCGCCAACGGAGCACCGATGACCTCCTGCTCCGGACATTGGAGCAGGGTCGCCGCGGCGGGATTGAGGTAGCGCACGACGCCGTGGGCATCCGTGGCGAGCACCGCGTCGCCCAGACTGCGCAACAGGTGGGCCTCCAGTCCCTCGTGTGAGGACGCAGGCCGGGATGAAGGTGGCTCACGGGGGACGGCCACCACGCCGCGCCGCCCCGCGAGGACCGCCACGAGCCCCCCCACCGCGAGGAACGAGGAGAGTTCCAGGAGGGTGGTGGCCGCGGGTTGGGTCGCGGTCCGTGAAGCAATGGACAGTGCCCCCATGAATGTCGCCAGCCAGGCGGGCCCTGCTCCACCCAGGAGGGCGGCGACCAGGACCGCGGCGAGTGACAGGAGAATGGGCAGTGCACCTGGAAGGGGCAGCAGCCATGAGAGGCCCCAGGCGAGTCCCGCGCAGACAGCGGCCAGGACATGTCGTGCCCACGCGGGGCGAGCCACGAGAAATACGCTGAGATGGAGAGCGTGCGCACGCATGGGACGGCGTCTCGCTTCCTGAACAAAGCCTTCACACACTGGATGACAGGTGCGCTGGGAAGCTCTTGAGCCGACAACCTGTCACTGCGGATTGTCGCCTGGACATGGAGTGAAAGGCAAACACCCTGAAGTCTCGTTTGTCAGCTTCCACTCGACTTGTGACAAAGCATGAACAATAAGCAGACGAGCGGGCAGCGGTGAGAGAAGGCACGAGTGAAGCGGTGGGTGTGGTTGCCGAGTGCCCCCGGTTCTGTGAAGAGAGAGACATGAAGCGTGTGCAGTTCTCCGTGCACCGCACGGTGGGAGAAGCGCGGCTCCTCGCGGGGACGCTGGAGGCCGAGGGAATGTCCGTGGAGGTGCGCGGCGAGTCGCTCGCGCCACTGAGCGGGGAGATTCCGAGCAGCGAGACCTGGGTGGAGCTCTGGCTCCTGCCGGAAGACGTCGAGCAGGCACGAGGTGTGCTGGCCGAGCTGGAGGCGAACCAGGAGGAGGCCGCCCGTTCAGTGGAGTGTCCGGGCTGTCGCGAGGAGAACCCTGGCAACTTCGAGCTGTGTTGGAGCTGCGGGGTAGAGCTTCCCCGAGGCCTTCGGACGCGCCTTCGAGCGGTGTAGGCAGCCTGCGACGGCTCGAGGAGAAGGATCGTGGCGAGGACGGAATCGGTGGAGCACCCACACCCCAAGGAGAAGCCCTTCCTCGAACGCCTGCGGACGGACTCGCGGCTCAGGCAGATGGTGGGCGTGTGTGGCGCGGCGTTCTTGATTCACCTCATCCCGCTCGCGTTGCCCCGGAACATGCCGGAGCAGGAGCTGGCCATGGCCCGCGCGACCAGGGTCGTGGAGTTCCGGGTGGAGGTGCTCCTCCCCCTGAAGGAACACTCGAAGGCCACGGCCGCGCAGCTGAGGGAGGCCGCGGAGCTGCTGTTCGACGGAGCCCCCGTCGAAGCCCGGGAGCTGGCGCTGGAAGCGGAGCGCCGGGAGCCCTCGTCCGTGGAGACGCAGCTCCTGCTCGCGCGTCTCTGCGAGCAGCAGCGGATGGAGCGCTGTGTGCGCGGCGCGCTGGAGAAGGCCAACCAGGTGGCGCCGGGGGACCCCAGGCCGGATGTCCTTCGCGCGGAGCTCCAGGAGAAGGTGGGCGACGCGGCGGGTGCGGCCCTGGCCATGTCCCATGCCTACGAGAAGGCTCCGGCGGACCCGCTCACGGGACTGCGGTATGCGCGGCTGTTGAGCTTGGCCCGGCGCCCCGAGGAGGCCCAGTCCGTACTCACCGCGCTCCAAGGCAGGGTCCCACGCGCCCGACTGCTGGTGGAAGAGGGATTGGTGAAGGGCGCGAACGGGAGGGACACGGAGGCGGTGGCGCTCCTGAAGCGGGCCACGGAGGAGGACCCCAGGCTCTCGCTCGCGTACTTCGAGCTCGGGAAGGCGTTGTATCGAGTGGGCGAGCTGGACGCCGCGCAGGAGGCCCTGCGGCAGGCGGACCGGCTGGACCTGGGGAGTCCCAAGTCCCTGGCCGCGCTCTGTGCGATGCAGCTTCAGTCCAAGCGCTTCGACGATGCGAGGCTGACGCGAATGGACCTCGAGCGGCGCTTCTCCGACCGGATGGAGCTGATTCGGCAGTCCTGCAGCCTGCCCTGAGGTGTCACCGAGGCTCGATGCCTCGAATCTGACGGAGCATCCGGGCGGACGCCTTGACCTCGGCGTCCACGGAGCCGTCGACGCGCTCCGTGCGGACCACGGCCTGGAGGTATGGGAGGGCCTCTTCGTCGCGCTCTTGCTGGAAGAGGAACTCTCCCAGGGCGAACCGGGCCTGGGTGAGCAGGACGATGTCCTCCGCGGCGAGGGAGGCGTCAATGGCGTCGCTGAGGGCGGACTCGGCCATCTCGGGCTGGCCGCGGGCGAGGAGGTCGCGAGCCCGCAGGAGGTGTTGCCGGACGTTCATGGCGTGACGAGGACGTGTGCGAGGGAGGACGGCAAGGGTGTCTCCAGGGTAAGGGTAGGTCCCATGGACGAGTCGCGCATCGCGGAGCTGGAGATTCGCTACATGCAGCAGCAGGAGACGCTGCAGGAGCTGAGCGACGTGCTCTATGAGCAGCAGCGGGTCATCGAGGCGCTGCGCGTCGAGCTGGAGCTGCTCAAGAAGCGGCTGGAGGCGGAGCCTGGGCTGGTGGACGCCCGCCAGCAAGAGCGCCCACCCCACTACTGAAGCGTCAGAACTTGTACGCCAGGCGCAGGCCGATGATGGCCCGAGGCTCGAGGTAGCCCACCTCGATACCAATGCTGGCCGCGTTCCCCTGAAGGCCAAAGCCAAAGGCGGCATGGGCGCGAAGGGTGTCGTTCCGGTCAATCACAATCCAGGGACCGACAAGGCCTTCCACATACACCTTGGCGCTGGCGATGTTGGCCCGGATGACCAGGTCCAGGGGAATGGCCACGTCATTGCCATCGGTGAGGAGGGACGCGCCAAAGCGAGCCCCCACCGAGATGGGTTTCGCGAGCCGGCCTTCGACACTCAGCAGGAAGCTGAAGGCAGGGCTCTCATCAATCCAGTAGTCAGCCCCGAGTCCCAGGCGAACAGCGGCGGCTTCGGAGCGCATGGGCGCGACGAGGAATGCAGTCGCGAAAAGGACACCGAGCGACGGACCAAGCAGCTTCATGCGGGGGCTCCTCTTCCGTGAAGGGGACTCCACTCAAGCAAGCCGAGCCGAGCGAGGCCAGTCACAGCCTGCTCGCGGTGCGCGGTTCCGTCGCTTTTCCGCAACCAGGGCTCAATGTCAGCGGAACAGAGAGACCCTCAGCGGACCCGTCACCCTCTCGCCGAGGCAACCACCAGGTCCGGGGAAAGGCGGCATGAAACATGGGCCGTTGTTACCAGGGACCCATGAAAGCCATTCGCTACCACGCGGTAGGTGGACCGGAAGTGTTGCGACTCGAGGACGTGGAAGACCCGACGCCAGGACCGGGCGAGGTCCGCATCCGAGTGAAGGCGGCCGGAGTGAACTTCGCCGACACGGAGCGACGAAGAGGCCACTACGACGCGGCCGTACCCCTGCCGAGAATCCTCGGGAGCGAGGCAGCGGGCATCGTGGACCAGGTCGGCCCCGGGGTCGACTCCCGGTGGGTGGGGCGCAGGGTGGTGGCGATGGCCCCTCGCAGCTACGCGGAGCTCATGACGGCGCCGGCCGACGAACTGTTGGAGCTACCGGACCACGTCAGCTTCGAGGAAGGAGCGGGACTCCTGGTGCAGGGGCTGACAGCCTGGCACCTGATTCACACTTCAGCTCGGCTCGAGCGAGGACAGAAGGTCCTGATTCACGCAGCCGCGGGAGGAGTGGGGTTGCTCACCATCCAGCTCGCGAAGCAGCTCGGGGCCACGGTTCTCGGGACAGTGTCCAATGAAGCCAAGGCCCAGCTCGCGAAAGAGGCGGGAGCGGACGAGGTTTTCCTCTACGGAGGAGCGCGCTCGGTCGCGGACTGGGTGCGCGACATCACCGGAGGAGCCGGAGTCGAAGTGGTGATGGACTCCGTAGGAGCCAGTACCTGGGCCAGCAGCTTGGAGTCCCTGGCCCCCTTCGGACATCTCATTTCATTCGGCAGCGCGAGCGGTGAGCCACCACCCGTCTCAGTCGAATCACTCTACGCAAAGTCTATCAAGGTGAGTGCGTATTGGCTGCGAACCCAACACCCGGAAGCCCTTCAGCGGCGGGCACGTCAGGCATTGGGTGAGCTGCTCAGCTCAGGCTCGTTGAAGGTGAAGCTGGGGCTCGTCGTGGACCTCTCGGAAGCCGCGAAGGCTCACCGGGATCTCGAGACGAGAGAGACAGTGGGGAAGGTGGTGTTGCGGGTGCCGTGAGGAGCGGGGGAGGAGCGCACGGGGGGCGCCGACTCCCGGGAGGGAGGCCACACGCCCAAAAAAGAAAAGCCCCCGTCGCACGAGGCGACGAGGGCTTCTCAAAAAGAATCCGGCAGCGACCTACTCTCCCACGCGGTTTCCCGCGGAGTACCATCGGCTCTGGAGGGCTTAACTTCCGTGTTCGGGATGGGAACGGGTGTGACCCCTCCGACATTGCCACCGGAAAACTAGAAGACAGTGCATACGAAGGGTAAGTTGCAGCATTCTGCGAGTACAAGCCTCGCTGTGCGCTAAGTGTTTCTTCCGGGGGAATGCACAAATGGCATTCCAGCCTCGGCCTTGGCCCCGAGTCCCTTACTCCCCTGTAGGGGGCGCGCAAGAGATAGGGGGAAGTAAGCCTCTCGACCAATTAGTACTGGTTAGCTCAACGCGTTACCGCGCTTACACACCCAGCCTATCAACGTCGTAGTCTTCGACGGGTCTTCAGGGGCTTGCGCCCGGGATACCTGGTCTTGAGGTCGGTTTCCCGCTTAGATGCTTTCAGCGGTTATCCAATCGGCACATGGCTACCCAGCGATGCCTCTGGCGAGACAACTGGTACACCAGCGGTGCCTCCAACCCGGTCCTCTCGTACTAAGGTCAGAGCCTCTCAAGTATCCTACGCCCACAGCAGATAGGGACCAAACTGTCTCACGACGTTTTGAACCCAGCTCGCGTACCGCTTTAATTGGCGAACAGCCAAACCCTTGGGACCTGCTCCAGCCCCAGGATGCGATGAGCCGACATCGAGGTGCCAAACCTCCCCGTCGATGTGAACTCTTGGGGGAGATAAGCCTGTTATCCCCGGAGTACCTTTTATCCGTTGAGCGATGGCCCTTCCATTCAGGACCACCGGATCACTATGACCTGCTTTCGCACCTGCTCGACGTGTCCGTCTCGCAGTCAAGCTCCCTTATGCCATTGCACTCGCCGCCCGGTTTCCAATCGGGCTGAGGGAACCATCGCGCGCCTCCGTTACTCTTTGGGAGGCGACCGCCCCAGTCAAACTACCCACCAGACAGTGTCCCAATCCCGGCTAACGGGACATGGTTAGACACCAGAAATCAACAGGGTGGTATTTCACCGTTGCCTCCACCGAACCTAGCGGCCCGGCTTCAAAGGCTCCCACCTATCCTACACAGTCAATCCCTAGTGTCACTGTCAAGTTATAGTAAAGGTTCACGGGGTCTTTCCGTCTTGCTGCGGGTAAACTGCATCGGCACAGCTATTTCAATTTCGCTGAGTCCCTCTCCGAGACAGCGCGGAAGTCGTTACTCCATTCGTGCAGGTCGGAACTTACCCGACAAGGAATTTCGCTACCTTAGGACCGTTATAGTTACGGCCGCCGTTTACTGGGGCTTCGGATCATCGCTTCGCCTTGCGGCTGACGAATCCCCTTAACCTTCCAGCACCGGGCAGGAGTCAGACCCTATACGTCGGCTTGTCGCCTTCGCAGAGTCCTGTGTTTTTGGTAAACAGTCGCTACCGCCATTTCTCTGCAACCTCTATCAGCTCCGGCTGTACGCCTTCACCTACCAGAGGCCCACCTTCTTCCGAAGTTACGGTGGAAATTTGCCTAGTTCCTTGGAGGAGAGTTCTCTCAAGCGCCTTAGGATTTTCTCCTCACCCACCTGTGTCGGTTTACGGTACGGACACCCTGCAAGCTCCCTACGGGACTTTTCTTGGAAGCAGAGCATCAACGACTTACCCCTTACGGGGCGCCATAAGGTCTCGAGGATGACTGCCGCGCCTTTATTCGTACGCGACACCCCTACGCCTTTAGACTGACACAACCGCCGGTCAGCTCGTCTAGCTTTCTCCGTCCTCCCTTAGTTCAACGCTTGCAAGATGGCGCGGGAATATTAACCCGCTTTCCATCATCTACGCCTTTCGGCCTCGACTTAGGTTCCGGCTAACCCTGGGAAGATTAACTTGACCCAGGAAACCTTGGGTTTACGGCGAGGGGGTTTCTCACCCCCTTTATCGCTACTCATTTCGGCATCAGCACTCCCAGTCGCTCCAGCCGCCCTTCCGGTCGACCTTCGCTGCAACTGGGACGCTCCCCTACCGCCACACGCTTTACGTGTGACCCGAAGCTTCGGCACTAGTCTTGAGCCCCGTTACATTTTCGGCGCGGCCTGTCTTGACCAGTGAGCTATTACGCTTTCTTTAAAGGATGGCTGCTTCTAAGCCAACCTCCTGGTTGTCAATGACCTGCCACATCCTTTCTAGTGTTCACTTAGACTAGATTTGGGGGCCTTAGCTGTCGGTCTGGGTTATTCCCCTCTTGCCAATGGACGTTATCACCCACTGACTGCGTCCCGGATTAACAATTACTGGCATTCGGAGTTTGGTACGGTTTGGTAATCTGGTGAGACCCCTAGCCGTTCCAGTGCTCTACCTCCAGTATTGAATTGTCCGAGCCGATACCTAAATATCTTTCGGGGAGAACCAGCTATCACGGAGTTTGATTGGCCTTTCACCCCTACACACAGCTCATCTCAGAAATTTTCAACTTTCATGAGTTCGGTCCTCCATGCGGTGTTACCCGCACTTCAACCTGGCCATGTGTAGATCACCCCGCTTCGGGTTATAATACACGCAACTATTCGCCCTTTTAGGACTCGCTTTCGCTCCGGCTCCACCTATCGGCTTAGCCTCGCTACGTATATTAAGTCGCCGAATCATGATGCAAAAGGTACGCTCTCGCTCTGGCTTGCGCCGTAGAGCTCGAACTGCTTGTAGACATGCGGTTTCAGGTTCTTTGGACTCCCCTTGCCGGGGTTCTTTTCACCTTTCCCTCGCGGTACTAGTTCACTATCGGTCGCCAAGGAGTATTTAGCCTTACCGGATGGTCCCGGCTGATTCAGACAGGATTGCACGTGTCCCGTCTTACTTGGGTAACCCACTCAGCTCCAACCAGCTTTCGCGTACGCGGCTATCACGCTCTTTGGCGCCTCTTTCCAGAGGCTTCCGCTAGCCAGTCAAAGTCCTACCGTGGACCCACTACCCCGAAGCCACTTGCGTGACTTCGGTTTGGGCTTCTCCCATTTCGCTCGCCGCTACTTTGGGAATCACTCGTTGTTTTCTCTTCCTCAGGGTACTGAGATGTTTCACTTCCCCTGGTTAGCTCCATCTCACCTATGTATTCAGTGAGAGGTAACACCGCTATTCGCAGTGCTGGGTTTCCCCATTCGGACATCTCCGGATCAACGCTTGGTTGACAGCTCCCCGAAGCTTTTCGCAGCCACCCGCGTCCTTCATCGCCT